>CALVVV010000027.1 GCA_944363995.1 uncultured Bacilli bacterium | reverse complement strand
ACACCAGAACCAACACCAGAACCAACACCAGAACCAACACCAGAACCAACACCAGAACCAACACCAGAACCAACACCAGAACCAACACCAGAACCAACACCAGAACCAACACCAGAACCAACACCTGAACCAACACCAGAACCAACACCAGAACCAACGCCTGAACCAACACCTGAACCAACACCAGAACCAACACCAGAACCAACACCAGAACCAACACCAGAACCAACACCAGAACCAACACCAGAACCAACACCTGAACCAACACCAGGTGAAGAACTTGGATCTAAGGAAATATTTACTCCTAATGATGCAATATCTATTACTGGATATCAAAATGAAGAAGGAGATAATATGGATTTAGTCGTTGATAATGTTGGAATTTCTGATGATATTTCAGAAGAAGATAAAAGATTGCAACAAGAAGTACAAAATGTATTGGACCACTTAGGTGATTTAGGTGATGAAGTTACTGATATTAACACTAATGATGATATTATAGAACATTCATATGGTGAAGATGGAAGTACTACGACTGTTGAAGTAAATGAAAATAACGATTCGGAAAAAACATTAGCTGACAAAATAAAAGAATATTATGGTGTCTTTGAAGACGAAGACAAAATTGAGCAAGGAGGTCCAACTAAATAATTATGGAAAATAGAATTAATCAAGTTATGGAATTAGCTGATGGCAGAAAATATATAGTTGTAAAACAAGCTATATATAAAGGAAATAATTATTATGTTTCAATGCGCCTTACTGAAAATGAAGAAGATGTAACAGATGAAATTATTGTTTTTCAAGAAATAGATAATAATGGACAAAAAAGTGTACAAAAAGTCACTGATCCAAATTTATTTTCTTTGGTGTGTAAATATGTTGGTTTGTTAGATGAAAATACTAAAATATAATTCAAAATCGTATTAAAAGGTTAAACAAAAATTATTTAACCTTTTTGTTATAATGAAAAAATTTAAGGAAGGAATCTTTATGACTAAAGTTGTATTAAATGGAGATGTAATAGAATTAGATGATGAAATAGAAAAAGGAAAAATTGAATTTGATTTATTGCAGCCAGAAGAAGATAATGAAAATGTTAATTTAGAAGATACAATTGAAATTAATTTTGGTGATGATTATGACGATAAATAAGCGTTATGTTGAAATGGAAAAATTTTTAAAATTTTGGGCTGATATCTTAAAACAAAATCCAGAGTATAATATAAACTATAAAAGTATTTATAATAGGTTAATTACTTTAGGTGTTCCAACTGATGATTTTGGATGTAATAATAATGAAAACGGTAATTTTGATTATTGGCAACAGCAATTTTCTGGAAATGTTAATACAAAAGTATTTGTATCAATAAATTGGTCTTATTTTTGCCAATTTATTAATTATTATACTGATGAACATTCAATCAAAAATGCTAGTGAACACATTAAAATGTATATACCTTTGGACAGAAAACATATAAAAAAAGGTGCTGAAATAATTTTTAATTTTCTCAGTAAAAATGATATAAAACATATCTCTAAAATTGCTACTGATATAAGATTTGATGGAATTGTTATTAGATTAACTTCAGAAGAAGATGCATTAAAACTACAAAACTTTATTGATAATAATCAATATTTGCAAGATGGACTACTTCCACCAAACCCCTTTACGTTTAATCAAAATAATATTGCCTATGCTTGCGATGGTATGCTTTCTTATAATGAAAATATTGCAAAGATGATAGCTATTTATTTAAATAAAAGAAAAAATGAATTAGATAAAATAAAACTACAGGATTTTATAAATTTCGTATATGAATACTTTCAAAATGCTTTTATAAATAAAATGAACGAGCAAGAATTTATTGATAATTTTGGTTTGATTAAAGAAGGTAAGATTTTCTTAAAAGAAAGAATTTTGAATTACAAGCAAATATTTGAGTTGTTTTTAAAATCAATTCATCCTGATTTTAAAATAGAACATTTATTTATACATTTTAATAATAGTAAAGAAGAAAATAAACAATTATCACAAATAATTTGTCAATTAAAACAGTTAAAAATTCGTCAATTTGAACTATCTCCAATTATTGTTGATTGTTACACAATAATGGCTGCTAAATATAGTCCGGAAATAGCAATGAATAATATTATTGAATACATAAGAAGCAATAATTCTGCTTGTTTAACTAGGGATAATAATATTAGACAAAAATTTATTGATTTGAATATTAGAGAACATGTTTTGGCTGTGTGCAAGGCTTATGATTGCTCTATTCGTGAAGTTATAAGTAAATGTTTAGATAATTTTACCAATTCGAAGCTAGGGTCAAAATAATTATTGTATAATAGATAACTTCTGATTCTTATGTAACAATATGGGAAATTATGTTTTTTAGCACTCATAACTTGTAATTGCTAAAAAATGTGCTATAATTAATAATGTAAGAAGAAATCTTACAAGGTATAATTATTCATATTTGTGCTATCCTAAAAACATAACACATTAAGAAAGGAAGATGATATATATGATGATGTTACCTAGAAGAAATGAATTCAATTTGTTAGATGATATTTTTGGGGATTTAGATTATACAGAAAATAAAATAATGAAGACAGATATTAAAGAGCATAAAGATAATTATTCTATTATGGTCGACTTACCAGGATATAATAAGGATGATATTAAAATATCAGTTGATGATGGATATTTAACTATTAGTGCTACGATGAGTAAAAATGAAGAAGAAAAAGAACACGGCAAATTTGTTAGACGTGAAAGATATTTCGGAGAATGTTCAAGAAGCTTTTATGTAGGTGAAAATGTCGAAGTAGAAGATATCAAAGCTTCATTTAAGAATGGTACTTTAAATTTAACTATTCCTAAAAAAGAACAAAAACAAATTGCTGAAAAGAAATATGTTCAAATCGAAGATTAAAAAAGAGGAATTAATAAATTTTTCCTCTTTTTTTAACTTTTATACCTAATCCTAATTTTGACAATGTTTCAAATTTTTGTCATATTTATCTTCTTTTTGCGGAAATTATTTTACTACAGGAAATAAAATTGACCCAAGTAAAAAGTTGAATTTATGTTACACCTTTTTAATTTAATGATATAATATAATTAAGTAGGTGGTTGTATGTCAAATAAAGAGAGGGCAATTAAACAAGCTTTAGCTAGTATTGGTTTTGAGGGATTAAATGTTAGTGAAGATTGTATTAGAAAAATTTCAAATAAACTAAAAGAAAAAGAAAAAATTTTAAAAGTGAGGAAGGTAAAATTTAATGGACAGTGATTATGAAAAAAGATGGAATGAATATTTTATTGAAGGGACGGAGGTTTTTAAAAATTATTTGGGTATAACAGATTATAATGAATTAGCACAAAAAGAAACGGACATAACTTTTGAAAGATTGGTAGAGCTATATGAGAAGCCAATTGAAGGGAGATTTGATAAAAAACATTTATGTGATATTCATAAATACCTTTTTGGAGATTTATATCCTTTTGCTGGTAAATATAGAACTGTTTATATGACAAAGCCAGGATCTTATTTTGTAAGTGAAAAAAAAATTGATTATCATTTAGAACTTGTTTTAAAAGAAATGCAAGACGATTTTAAAGACTGTCATAATATTCAACAGTATTCTACTTTTTTAGCGCAGTTTTATTATGATTTATTAACAATACATCCTTTTAGAGAAGGCAATGGTAGAACAATAAGAGAATTTATGCGAGAATTTGTTGATGCTAATATTCCAGATTATATTTTGGATTGGTCGAAAATGCAAAAAGAAGATTTAGAAGAAGCAATGAAATATGCACGTTTTTCAAAAACATTGTTAATTATGCAATTTGAAAAAGCATTAGTAAAAGAAAAAAAAGAATCTAAGACAATTTAGATTTTTTTAATAATGTATAATTGATTTTTCAACAATTAATGTGTATACTTATATTAGTAGGTGAAGATATGTTTAAAAAGAAATTTAAAAAAACAAAACCATCTTTATTTAAAAGTTTTTATTATGCATTTCAAGGTATAAAAGTAAATATATTAAATGAACGAAATTTATGTATTCATTTTATGATAATGTTATTAGTAATTGCTTTTGGTTTTATTTTAGATATAAGTAAAACAGAATGGTTAATATGTATTTTATTATTTGGTTTTGTTATTACTTTAGAATTGATGAATACAGCTATTGAAACGGCAATTGATATATGTATGCCAGAAATTAATCCCAAAGCTAAATTAGCTAAAGATACTTCAGCAGGAGCTGTATTAGTAGTTGCCATAGTATCTGTAGTAGTAGGCATTATGATTTTTGGCCCAAAAATATTAGAAATATGGAGGAATTTATGATTAATCAAACAATATTTAGAGCATATGATATAAGAGGAATTTATAATGAACAAATAACTGACGAAACAGCTTATATATTAGGAAAAAGTTTTGGTAGTTACGTTCAGTTAAAAGGTGAAAAAGAAGTTTTAGTAGGATATGATAATAGATTATCTTCTCCTAATTTAGCTAATAATCTAATCAAAGGATTATTAGAAACAGGTGTTAATGTAACTAATTTAGGTTTAGTTACTACACCAATGCTTTATTATGCAAGACAACATTTAAATAAATGGGCCGCTATAATGATTACAGCATCTCACAATCCAAGTAATCATAATGGATTTAAAATTTCATTTGATGAAAATGGTAATGCAGCAGGTGATGAGATAATCGATTTTAGAGATTTTACTAATAAAAATGAATTTGTAAAAGGTAATGGCGTTTTATCTAATTACGATATTAAAAATGAATATATCAACTTAATTGTGAGTAATTTAAAGATTAATAAAAATATTAAGGCAGTATTTGATTGTGGTAATGGAACAGTATCGCTTATTTTAAAGGATATATTAGATAAGTTAAATATAACTTATGATTTATTATATTGTGATAGTGATCCAACTTTCCCTAATCATCATCCTGATCCATCAATAAGTTCTAATTTAGTTGATATCCAAAAAAGAGTGGTTGAATTAGGCTATGATTTGGGTATTGCAATGGATGCTGATGGTGATAGAGTAAGAATAATTGATAATAAGGGAAATATAATAAATTCTGATGTTTATATGATTATGATGTATCGTTATTTAAAGGGTAAAATAGCTAATAAAGCATTATATGACGTTAAATGTTCTAAAGCATTAATTGATGAGTTAAATAAATTAGATTATGAACATATTATGTATCGTACAGGTAATTCGTATATGTATCGCAAATTTCACAAAGAAAAAATTGAATTTGCGGGTGAGTATTCTGGCCATATGTGGTTTGGTGATAGATTCTATGGCTTTGATGATGGATTATATGCAGGTTTAAGAATGATTGAATTATTGTCAAATAGTGATAAAAAATTAGATGAATTATATAATGATATAAATGTATATTATGCAACTGATGAATTAAAAATTAATACAACCGAAGAAAAAAAATATCAAGCAGTTGAAGAAGTAAAAAAATATGCTATTAATAAAAATTATAATTACAATGATATTGATGGAATAAGAGTAGAATTTGATGATGGTTGGGCACTAATTAGATTTTCTAATACAGGACCTATTATAAGCGCTAGGTTTGAAGCTAATACTAAAAAACGTTTACAAGAAATAAATGATGAATTTATGAAAATAATAAATACTTATTCTGTTTGAGTAAGTTTTTATTTGTAAAATATTAAATTATATAGTATAATCTTATATTGAGAAATGGGTGAAAATTATGATTGAAAGATTAACTGCTATTGAAAATAGATATAATGAAATAACTAGAGAGTTGATGCAACCAGAAAATATATCTGATATTAAAAAAGCTACTAGTTTATCAAAAGAACAAGCAAGTTTAAAAGATGCTTATGACGCTTATCAAGAATATAAAAAAATAACTAATGATATTGAAGCTGCTAAAGAGATGGTAAAAGATCCAGAATTAGGAGAATTTGCAAAAGAAGAATTAGAAAATAATCAAAATAAATTAGATAAACTAACTAAAGATATTGAAGTTATGTTATTACCAAAGGATCCTAACGATGGTAAGGATGTTATCGTTGAAATTAGAGGTGCCGCTGGTGGTGATGAAGGCAATATTTTTGCTGGTGATTTATTTGATATGTATAAAAAATTAGCGGAAAGAAATGGTTGGAAGATTGAAATAGTCGAAGAAGAAAAATCTGAAGCTGGTGGATATACTTTGATTAGTTTTATTGTAAGAGGAGAAAATGTTTATTCCAAATTAAAATATGAATCTGGGGCACACCGTGTACAAAGAGTACCAGTTACCGAAACGCAAGGTCGAGTTCATACATCAACTGCTACAGTTTTAGTAATGCCTGAAGCCGAAGAATTAGATTGTGATTTAGATATGAATGATGTTAGAATCGATATAACTAGAAGTAGTGGTTGTGGTGGTCAAGGTGTTAATACAACCGATTCCGCTGTAAGACTTACGCATATTCCAACAGGTATTGTCGTTTATTCTCAAACTGAAAGAAGTCAAATTAAAAACAAAGAAAAAGCAATTAAAATATTACAAGCTAGATTATATGATTTAAAAATGCAAGAAAGAGAAAAAGAAATGGGTGCTGAAAGAAGAAGCAAAATTGGTACTGGGGATAGATCAGAAAAAATAAGAACATATAATTATCCCCAAAATAGAGTTACGGATCACCGTATTGGATTTACTTTAAATACATTAGATCGAGTAATGCAAGGTGATATTGATAAAGTAATTGATGCTTTAATAGTAGAAGATCAAAATAGAAAATTACGAGGAGAATAATTTGACTGATATTGAATATTTAAAAAAATATTTAGATTCTGATAAATTGGAAGAAGGTATTAATAAACTAAATCAAGGAATGCCGGTTCAATATATAGTTGGTAATGTTGAATTTTATGGGTGTATTATTGAAGTTAATGAAAATGTTTTAATACCTAGATTTGAAACAGAAGAATTAGTTGATCGAGTGATAAAAAAATTAAAAAGTAAAAAAAATTTAGATATAGTTGATTTAGGTACTGGCAGTGGATGTATTGCTATTTCACTAGCTAAAAATTTAAATAGTAATGTTGATGCTGTGGATATTTCTAAAGATGCTTTAGAAGTGGCAAAAAAAAATGCTATTAATAATAAGGTTAATATAAATTTTTATTTAGGGGATATGTTAAATCCTTTAAATAAAAAATATGATTTAATAATAAGTAATCCACCATATATTGCTTATGATGAAGAAATTATGGAATTAGTTAAAAATAACGAACCACATCTTGCTTTATATGCAGATAATAATGGATTATATTATTACGAACAAATATTAAAAAATGTTAATAAATATTTAAAAGATGAATATTTAATTGCTTTTGAAATAGGTTATAAACAAGCAAAAGAAATAGAACTTTTAGCAAATACTTATTTATCTTGTAAAGTTACTATTGAAAAGGATTTATCTGGTAAAGATAGATATATATTTATTGAAAATAGAGGGTGTTAATATGATAAAGATTAATGAAAAAGAATATTATGATTATGATGTAAAAATAGATTGGGGAAAATTTGAACATATTATTTGTGATGATAAAATAAATTGGGGAAAATTTGAACATGTTGCTGCTATTGATGGATCAAACGAAATGGCACCATTTATTAAATTTAATATAAATAATGATATATTTATTGGTATTGAATGCAATTTATCTAAAGAAAATCTTTTAAAATTAGAATTAAATAAATTAATAAATTTAAATAAGTATATAAGTGATATCACATACGAGGATGAAGAAGGTTGGATTTCAATTATAACAGGTAATTTTGATTGTAAGATAATAAGGACAAGTGATAATCTTTTCAAACTTGATTTTTTTGTTAAACCAAATGAGCTTGATTTTAATATAAATATTATTGAAATAAAAGAAAGTATTAAATTGTTATAAAAAAATATTATTATTTATTTATAATTAAACTATTTAAAAAAATTACTAAATTTGATACAATATATTGGGTGGTAAAAATGGAAAAACTTATCTTATTACTAAATCAAATTAAATTAGATGAAAACTTATTTAATTTTTTTAATGCAGGAAAATTAGATAAAATAGTAGGCAATAAAGATAAAACTTCTTACCATTTTTTTATTACATTAAAAAATACATTACCTCTTGATATTTATATCAAATTTTTTGAATGTTTAAAAAATAATTTTAAAAATTATAAAGTAAGTGTTTCGTTTAAAGTTGAAAATAAAAATATTGAATATATAAAAGATTATTACAATTATTTATTAAACCAAAATTTAAAAGAATATCCATTATTAGAAACTTTTATAACTGATGATTTAGATATAAATAATAATGTAATTACTATTAAAGTAGCCAATAAGGCTGAAGAAATGAAATTTAAGTCAATCGAAGTTAAATTAATTGATTTATTAAATAGTGTTGGATATGAAGATATTAATATAAATATATTAATTGATGAAGAAAAAAGTAAGGAAATAAGAAAAGAAATTGAAGAAGCGAAAGTAGTCGAAGTACCAACAGAAAAAAAGGAAATAATTGAAATAATGGGAAGTTTTATTCCTAAAATTACGCACGAAATAAGCGGTATATTTGCCGAAGAAGATAATGTTAGTATTGAAGCATACGTATTTGGTATTGATTTATTTGAATCTAGTAAATCTAATTTTAAAATATTTACTTTAAAAATAACTGATTTTAATGATAGTATGTACGCTAAGTTATTTGTTAAGGAGCAAAGTGATTTTGATTTTTATAAAAAAAATATTAAAAATAATACTTGGTATAAATTTAGAGGTTATACTAAATTTGATAAATATTCGAATGAAATTGTTTTAAATTTAAGAGATGTTAATAAAAGTGATAAAGTGATTATTACACCTAAAGATGAAGCTTTAGAAAAAAGAGTTGAGTTACATGCTCATACAATGATGAGTCAAATGGATGGAGTAGTAGATGCTAAAACATTAGTTAAACAGGCATACAAATGGGGTCATAAGGCTATTGCCATAACTGATCATAATGGCGCTCAAGCTTATCCTGATGTTTATCATTTAGTATGTGATTTAAATAAAGGAAAAGAAGATAAAGATAAATTTAAGGCGATATATGGAACCGAATTAACCTTAATCGATGATAGTGTTAATATTGTCGTAAGAGAAAACGATTCTGTTTTATTAGATAATACCTATGTTGTATTTGATTTTGAAACAACTGGTTTTAATGCTGGTGGTGGGGATACTATTATCGAAATAGGTGCTGTAAAAATTCATAACGGTGAAATAATTGATAGATTTGATGAATTAATAAATCCGGGAAGAAAATTACCTTTAAAAATAACGGAAGTTACTAATATAACTGATGAAATGTTAGAAGGTAAAGATAACGAAGAAAATGCTATTAAAAGATTTATAAAATGGTATGGCGATTTGCCAATGGTTGCGCATAATGCTAAATTTGATACTTCTTTTTTGGAAATGTGTTATAAAAAATATGATTTAGGTGAATATAAAAATACCGTTATCGATACTTTAGAATTATCAAGGGTATTAGATAGTAATTATGCTAGACATAATTTAACTGCTTTAGTAAAAAGATACGATGTTCCTTGGGATGAAGATGCTCATCATAGAGCCGATTATGATGCGGAAGGGACCTCTTTAGTATTTCATAAAATGATGCAAAAATTATCAAGTCAAAATATCGAAAAGGTATCACAATTAAATAAAATGATCGATAAAAGTGAAATTCATAAATATGGAAGAAGTTATCACGTTAATATATTAGTTAAAAATAAAATAGGCTTAAAAAATCTATTTAAAATAATATCCTTAGCCAATACTGTTTATTTATATAAAACACCTAGAATATTACGAAGTGTTTTAAATGAATTAAGAGAAGGTTTATTAATCGGTAGTGGTTGTTATGAGAGCGAAGTATTTATTGAAGCTAAAAGTAAATCAGATGAAGAATTAGCCAATATTATAAACTTTTATGATTATGTCGAAGTCCAACCAGTTGATGCCTATAGTCATTTATTACAAACTAATGATTTCGGTTCAAATATGGAAATAATGGAACAAATTAGAAAAATAATTAGAGTAACTAAAGATTCAGGTAAGATAATAATTGCTACTGGTGATGTGCATCATTTATTTAAAGAAGATAAAATATATCGTGAAATTATCGTTAATCAAAAAGTACCAGGTGGGGGTAGACATCCTTTAGCTAAAAATAATATAACAGAAATACCTAGTCAACATTTTCGAACAACTGATGAAATGTTAGATAATTTTGAATTTTTAGATGAAAAAACAAGAAAAGAAATAGTTATAACCAATCCTAATAAAATAGCTGATATGGTCGATATAATTGAAGTTATTATCGAAACAGGTGGCGTTCCTTTTTCACCAAAAATCGATAAATCGGTAGAAACGGTTACAGATTTAGTTTATACTAAAGCTAAAGATTGGTATGGTGATCCATTACCATATAATATTGAAGAGCGAATTGCTAAAGAGTTGTATGGCGATGGTATATTTAATAGTATTAAAGAAGAGTTAAAAAGAAATAATGTTTCTAATATTGAAGAAGAAGGTTTTAAAATATTACACGAAACAATATTACAAGGATTTGATGCTGTTAAAGATAAAATTAGAAATGAAATTAAAATAACTGAACCAGAGTTAAATGAAGAAGAAACAGAAAAAAAATTAAAGAAAACTTTAGGTGGTATAATTGGTGGCGGATTTGATGTTATATATTTAATTGCTCAAAAATTAGTTAAAAAATCTAATGATGATGGTTTTTTAGTAGGCTCTCGTGGTTCGGTTGGATCGTCATTCGTTGCAACGATGATGGGAATAACTGAAGTAAATCCTTTACCTGCTCACTATCGTTGTCCAAATTGCAAGCATAGTGTCTTTGAGATTGATGGTGTACCACTAGCCAATACTTATTCTTCTGGTTTTGATTTACCAGATATGTTATGTCCTAAATGTCAAACTAAAATGTTAAAAGATGGTAATGATATGCCTTTTGCAACATTCTTAGGATTTAATGCTGATAAAGTACCAGATATTGATTTAAACTTTTCTGATTTAAATCAAGCATCTGCTCACGAATATACAAAAGTATTATTTGGTGAAGATAATGTATATCGAGCTGGTACCATTGGTACAGTTGCCGATAAGACAGCCTATGGTTTTGTAAAAGGATATTGTGAAGATAAAGGAATAACTAAAAAATCTGCGGAAATAGAAAGATTAGCTATCGGTTGTACTGGTGTTAAAAGAACGACTGGGCAACATCCAGGTGGAATCGTCGTAATACCAGGATATATGGATGTTTTTGATTTTACGCCTTTTCAATATCCAGCAGATGATCCAAATAGCGCTTGGCGGACAACGCATTTTGATTACCACGCTATTGATCAAGATGTTTTAAAACTAGATATTTTAGGTCATTCCGATCCAACCCAATTAAGAATGATTCAAGATTTATCTGGACACGATATAACAAAAGTCCCACTAGATGATAAAAAAACGATGGGAATTTTTCTATCACCAGAACCATTAGGTGTTACAAAAGAACAAATATTAAATGAAACAGGTACTTTAGGAATACCAGAATTTGGAACACCTTTTACGATCGGATTGGTAGCTGAAACTAAACCAACAACCTTTGCCGAATTAATTAAAATATCAGGTCTATCACACGGAACTGATGTTTGGTTAGGTAACGCTCAAGAATTAATAAAAAATAATATCGTTCCATTTAAAGAAGTAATTGGTTGTCGTGATGATATTATGGTATATTTAATGCAAAAAGGAATGAAACCAATTAAAGCATTTAAAATAATGGAATTTGTAAGAAAAGGAAAAGCAAGTAAAGAACCAGATAAATGGGTTGAATTTGAAAATGAAATGAAAGAAGCAGGAATAGAAGATTGGTATATCGATTCTTGTCGTAAGATAAAATATATGTTTCCGAAAGCCCATGCTACTGCTTATGTTACAAGTGCCTTTAGAATTGCTTACTATAAAGTTCATTATCCAAGTTACTTTTATGCTTCTTGGTTTTCAACTAAAGCAACTGATTTTGATATTGAAACAATGATAAAAGGATACGATGCTATAAAAAATAGAATGCTTGAAATTTCTAATAAAGGTTTTGATGCATCAAATAAAGAAAGTGGTATTTTAGAATGTTTAAAACTTGCTTTAGAAATGACGGCTAGAGGATTAAAATTTAAAAATATTGACTTAAATAAGAGTCAAGCAACGACATTTTGTTTAGATGAAGATAATAATTTAATTCCTCCTTTTAGTAGTATTGATGGATTAGGTGATACAGTTGCGAAAACAATTGTTGAAGAAAGAAATAAAGGTGAATTTTTAAGTATCGAAGATTTACAAAAAAGAGGTAAAGTAACAAGTACATTAATTGAAAAAATGCGTAGTATGCATATATTAGATAATTTAGATGAATCAAGTCAATTAAGTTTATTTTAACTCTTTTTTTCATATTTAAAAATATATTTAATATATTTAATTAAGAGGTGTTTCTATGGAAAAAAAATTACCGAAAGTTTTTGCTAATAAAATTGATAAAAATTTAAATAACAATGAAACAGTTTACTACAATAAAAATGAAGAAAGAAAAATAGAAGAAAAAGATCCTTTATCTTCTATCTTAACAGTTAGTCAAAAAATAAATCAAATTTTTTCTTCGGCTCGATATGTTTATAAGGCTGATGTCATAATAACTACTAAAAATGGTAAATTAAATAAAAGAATAATTGGTAGAAATAGAAATGAATTAATTACAATGGATAATGAAGTTATAAATATTAATGATATTATTGATATTGAGTTTCAAAAAAACAACGATTAGTTTCGTTGTTTTTATAAGCATTCTACATATGTATCTTGTAAACATCTTAAACTACAAACACAATTTAAGTTCATAGTAAAGAAAGAATTAGTTGCTACATATGGAATTGCAGCTTGTGTAGTTGGATTGGTATTGCTTGCTAATACTCTAAATGTTGCACAGCAACCATCGATTTTTTCGATTCTAAATACACTTGAGCAATTTGCTGGTGTTTCAGTACAATCGGTTGTATCTTTAGTTGTTGGCATACTCCACCTGATAGGTAGAAGTGAGATTTTACTTAAATAATTCACTATGATTACCAGTATCGATAAGAATAAGTAATAAATTATCATTATAGAATTTATATATTAATAACCAATTTGGTTCAATATGACACTCATAACATTCTTTATAATATTTATCATTTACTAGCTTATGATTTCTATATTTTTCCTCAAGTATTTCATTATTAGCTAATTTTGTAATAATTTCTTTTAATTTTGTTTTGTCTTTTCCTTGCTTAATCATTTTTTTATAATTTTTTTTAAAATTAGAAGTAAATTTAATACCATATTTAGTTTTTGTTATATTTTCTATCAATTATCTAATTCCTCAAATAACTCATCGACATTATGATATGTTTGGGATTCCATTTTGCCAGAATTAATTTTTTCAGATTCTTCTAAAGATTTTTTTAATTCTTTTGAAGGTTTAGGATTTTTAATTTCAAAAGGAATACCATCTTGTTTTATTATTTGAGCAAGGAACATATTAATTGCTGTACTCATATTTAATCCTAAATCATTTAAAATAGCATTTGCTTGTTTTTTTATGTTTATATCTACATTAACATTAATCGTTCCAGTTAAATTAGCCATATTATCATCTCCTCTATGTATAATGATATCATATGATAATTATGTTGTCAATATATTATATATATAGTGTCATTATAATTTAAATTTATAAAATATTTCAATATTTAAATTTTCATCTATAATTATTTTATCAATTAAATACGAAATAATTTTTCTATTAATATTTTTCAAATACATAAAATCATCAACAATTTTTTCATAATTAATATTTGTTGTTTTTAATTTTTTTATGTTATCAAAATTTTCTTTTAGTTTCTTTTCGTTTTCTATTTTTTCTTTAGTTATTTGATTTTTCATTTCTAAATAAATTTTTTTTGAAATTATTTTATTTAATTTGTCGTTATATATTTCTTTATTTTTTCTATTAAAATCTTTTATTTGTATTTCTAATTTTTTATTTTCTTTAATAATTTCTTCAATTTTTAATTCTATTTTATTATTTCTTTTTAAAATATATATTAGTTCATTTTGATTACAATTTTTAATTTGTTGTTTGATTTTATTTAAAACAATACTTTCTAAATAATCATATTTCATTCGATGTGGTGTACATGCATGCAGTTTTGAGTATTTACGGTAATAGTTACAAACTAGATAACCTTTATTTTTAACTGTGTTAATGCCTATAGTATGACTACATTCTTTACAAAATATAAATCCTTTTAATAAATATTTATTTGTATTTTTAGTAATGTGGCTATTCTTAGAATATATGGATTGTACCATATCAAAAATTTCCTTATCTATAATAGGCTCATGAGTGTTTTTAACTATTATCCATTTATTTTTGGGATTTCTTATTAAATGCTTAATATTAACAGCAATTCTTTTTCTTTTGCCCTGACACATATTTCCTATATACATTTCGTTTTTTAAAATTTCATCAATTGTTCGTGTTTGCCAATGACCGTACATTGTTGACTTCATACCTCTATTTAAGTTTTTGTATATAGAAGGAATAGGTATTTTTAAATCGTCTAAATGTCTTGCAATCATTTGTAATGAATTACCATTTACAAATAAATTAAATATCATTTTTACTACTTTTGCAGCTTTTTCATCAATAATTAATTTATATTTATTATTTGGATCTTTTTTATAACCATAGCATGCAGTACCGCCTAAGTGTTTACCTTCTTTTTTTTTAGTATTTAATGTGCTTTTTACTTTTTCACTAATATCAATACAATAATGTGTATTCATAATACTATAAAATCCAATCATTTTATTTCCAATCTTATTTTCGTCAAATGTATCTATATCACTATTTATTGCAATAAATCGAACTTTTTTTAACGGAAAAAATTGTCTTATGTAATATGGAACTAAATCATTTCTTCCTAATCTTGATTGATCTTTAACAATTACACAATCAATTTTTTTATATTCAATATCAATCAACATTCTTTTAAAAGCTGGTCTATCAAAATCACCACCACTAAATCCATCATCTATATATTCATCAACAAAATTTAAATTATTATTGTTTTTTAAATAATTTAATATATAGTTTCTTTGATTTGTTATGCTTGAACTTTCTTCTTTATAATCATCGTCTTCCCGAGAAAGTCTTAAATAAATTCCGACATTAAATTGTTTGTTCATTTATTCTCCTTTAGTCAATATATCGTAATAATATATTAAAATTAATTCATTTAAAATTTCTTGTAAAGGTTTTCCATTTTCATTGTAATAGTTAGTTATCATTTTATACCCCCCTTTTATATAATATATTTTATTAATTAAAAAAAATCACTTTAAACGATAAGGCATGGTGTTCCATTACCACAACAAGTATATAACATTATTGGTCTAGTATTACAAGTATAAGTAGTTGTGCCACAACCTAAAAATCCACGATCACATGTATCTAAACAAGAATCAGAACAATTTGCGTTTTGTTGTAAAATACAGATAACAGTTAATATTTCAGCAATGCATTTGCAAGATTCATTTTCATTATTACACATAAAATCCACCCTTTCATTTTCTAATATAGCATATTCAAATAAGGCAAAAGAGTGTGAATTAAATACCTATATTTTTGATATACAATATAATAAAAATTATCAATTTTAAGAATTATATTAACTAATATAAGTATATTTTTGATTTTATTTAAATTTTACAAAATAAATTTAAGCTTTGGGTGTAAAAAATTTTTGTAGGTAAATTGTCATTATATGGTATACTTATTAATATAGGAGAATAGATAAGTATGA
>CALVVV010000026.1 GCA_944363995.1 uncultured Bacilli bacterium | reverse complement strand
AACTTTATACATAAAATATTAATTTACCTAAAGCCATAGTGGTTATTTCTTTATCAATAACACCATTACCCATAACTAAAGCATAATCTCTTACTCTTTTAAATAATCTATTAGTAATTCTCGGTGTTCCACGACTTCTTTTAGCTAATTCAACTGCCGCATCATCTTCAATTGGTGTATTTAAAACACGACTAGTTCTTTTGGCTATTTGTGCAAGTTCATCAACTGTATAATAATTTAATTTAGCGATAATCCCAAATCGATCTCTTAATGGGCTAGTTAAATCACCAGTTCTAGTAGTTGCTCCTACCAAAGTAAAGGGTGGTAAATCAATTTTAATGCTGCGACTACTTGATTCACTACCGACGATTATATCTAAAGTAAAATCTTCCATCGCTGAATATAATACTTCCTCAATATATCTTGGAATACGATGAATTTCATCGATAAACAAAACATCGCCAGGCTCTAAAGTTGACAAAATAGCTGCTAAATCACCAGTTTTTTCGATAGCTGGTCCACTAGCTGTTTTAATATTAGTTCCTAATTCATTAGCTATGATGTATGCTAAAGTGGTTTTACCCAAACCAGGAGGACCATATAATAAAACATGATCTAAAGGTTCTTCTCTTAATTTTGCCGCTTTAATAAAGACGATTAAGTTTTCTTTAATTTCACTTTGACCAATATACTCATCGATACTATCAGGACGAATCGATTTTTCAAAAGTATCTTCTTGTAATTCTTTATTAGTAACTACTCTTTCATCCATTAAAATCTACTCCTTTATATATTTTAATATATCTAACCAATTATCAACACTATCTAACCCTGCATATTTATCATTAAATAATAAGGCTTTTATTCCTTTTTTCTCTACTTCTAAACAATTAATAACATAATCATCGATAAATAAGTCAATATGCAATTTTTCACACATAATTGCTTTGCCTTCTTCATAACAATCAAAATAAATTTCTTTAATTGGTAATTTGTTTTTTTTAACAAACTCTTTAGTTAAATATTTAACATTATTAGAATAATAATCACTGCGTGCTGTTATGATATATAATTCATTATCTTTACTTAAAATATCTAAAACTTCTTTAACGTTAGGTTTTAAAGTTAAATCTTTGGTAATTTCATCGATATGTTTAACATAAAAAGATCTTTTTTCTATAAAATTTTCAAATGATGGGATATTATATTTATCTAAATATTCTCTTACCTTTTTAGTAGTATCGACGATTGTATCGTCAAAATCAATAGCTATTCTCATTTTAAAAACAATTTTAAAGCTTCTTTAATTTGTTCTTCTAAAGGTAGAGAATTATTTACTTGTTTAATAACTTTTAAAATATCGTTAGTTTTATAACCCAAACCTTTTAACACTTCGACTAATTCATCGTTATTATTGTTACTAATGACATTAGTAGTATTTAATTTACCTTTTAAATCTAAAATGATTTGTCTAGCTACTTTATCACCAATTTTAGGAAATTTTTTTAAATATAAAATATTTTCTCTTTCAATTGCATCAATTATCCCATTAATAGATCCTGTTGCTATAATTGGTAAAGCCATTTTACAGCCCAAACCTTTAACCCCAATTAGCCTTAAAAAAAGTTCTTTTTCTTCTTTTAATTTAAATCCATATAATGAAATTTCGTCCTCTTTTACATTTTGATATATATATATTGTATATTCTTCATTTATATTAAAAGAATATGGATTAGGTGTATAAATTAAATAACCTATCCCGTTATTATCTAAAATTACATAATTACTTTCAATTTCCTTAATACTTCCTCTTATATATCCATACATAATACGTCGAGTAGAAAAATCTCGACTACACCTCTCTTTCTTTCTGTAGGTGGTAGATCTTTCCACCACATAATCCATCAATTAAAGTAATGAAATCTTCAAATATTCTTATATATTCCAATATCAAACAACTCTATGTACTTTTAGAAATTATTTTAACTATTGATTGAGTATCTTAATATTAGATTTTCTTTAGTTTATCCTAATAATTAATACTTTTGAATTTTCCTAGATAATCCTTTCTCATATTCTAAAGACATAAGTGATTTATAGATTTATTATAATACTTAGTATTATTTTACTTACTAATTTGGTACACTCCATCAATATAATTATATCAAACATAATTTTGAAAGTCTATTCAAAATAAATTATATTTTAATTATTATTAGCTTTTTATTATAAGTTCTGTTATACTTTGTGACTGATATACGATATAAGTTAGTTTTTATGCAATCAGATAAATTATTTACTTTCAATTTTTCTTATAATTACTGACTTGTATTTTTATAAATTTCTATCAGTCATTTTGTTTAACACAACCTTATTATAAAAAAACCATAATAATTTAATGGTTTTATTTTTTCTTAAAGAATGTTCGTATCAAATAAAATAATAAAATAATATAAATAATACATAATGACCATAATAAAACTGTAGTAAAAATACCAGATGAGTACATTTCAATTATATTAGAAATACTATCCGGAAAATAACTATTGATAAAATCATTAATAAATTTAAATGGTGTATTATTAGCTATAAAATTTAAAATTCTTAAAAGAATATCTATTATTCCAATATAATACACAACACTACTAAATCTTTTAAATATAAGTACAGCAATTGCGCCAACTACTAATATAATAACTACTATATCCACAACTAATCCCTCAATTCCATATTAATTAAATAACCATAATAATCTGATAAATCAACTATAATTTTCGAATTATCTTCATAAACAGTTATTTCAATATTATCATTATTTAAAACATCTACGTTATTAATTATCTTTTCAAAAGTACTTATTTTAACTAAATAAGTTTCTGTTTTATTTAAATAATTTTTTGTTGCTAAAGTTCCATTTATTAATAAATCTGAAATGTTTTTTGGTGTCAAAAAAATAAAATTATAAGAATCTAAAACAGATGGTTGTTCTTCTAAATGATATTCTATATTTTGGTAAGTTATCAATTTCGTTACAGAATCATAAGTAAATGTTTCTTTCCCTACAAATTCAAGTAAATAATCATTGACATTTTCTAAAATAAAATCATTTTGTAAATTATCTTCTTCATATGATTCTGAAGGCTTTTTTATTTCATGAGTACCGCTTTGGATTAAGGCAAAGACAAATGTAAAAAAAATTGCATAAATAATTAGAATTGATAAAGCTCTTGTTCTTTTATTTCCCCAAAGTTTTTTAATAAATTGAATTGTTTCTTTCACTGTAAAATTTTCCCTATAATATTTTTATCTTTCAATCCATTATAAAAATCTATAGCATTCATTTTATTTTTACCTTCCAATTGAACCACTTTTAAAACTATTTCTCCATTACTTACTTTTACACCAATTCCATCACTATAAATATTTGTTATTTGTCCATTAAATCCTATAGGATAATTTTCAGTTATATATGATTCCCATACTTTAAGTATTTTGCCTTCAAATAAACAATAACTGCCTGGCCAAGAATTTAATCCTCTTATTTGATTATATAATTGTTTTTTGGTTTTTTCAAAAATTAATTTTTCATCTTCTTTTTTTATCGTAAATGCATATGTTGCTTGTGAGGAATCTTGTTTAATTCTAGTATTAGTTCCAGCAATTATACTTGGTAAAGTCTTAAGTAATAAATCTTTACCTAATATACTTAATCGATCATGCAAAGAACTAGCAGTATCATTATCAAGAATAATTGTCTCCTCTTGCGCAATAATATCTCCCTCATCCATTTTTGTATTCATATACATAATTGTAATTCCTGTTTTTGAATATCCTTCAATGATAGCTTTATGAATAGGCGCCCCACCTCTTAATTTAGGAAGTAGTGAAGCATGAACATTAATACAACCTAATCTTGGACATTCTAATAATTCTCTTGGAATAATTTGACCATAAGCACAAGTTATAATAATATCTGGTTTCAAATTAATTATTTCTTGATAATCTTCTTTTATTTTTTCTGGTTGTAATACTAATAAAGTATTATCTTGCGCCAATTTTTTTATCGGTGAAATAGTAATTTGATTATGATTGCCTTTTCGATCTGGTTGCGTTACTACTGCTCTTACTTTATAATTATCTAATAATCCTTGTAAAATAGGTACAGCAAAATCGGGTGTTCCCATAAAAACTATTTGTAATTCCTTTTCAATTTTTATATTACTAAAATCCATTATTATCACCTATCAATAATTTTACCACAAAAAAAAAAAGGTGTAAATTATGTATATATAAATAAAAGCAATTTATTAAAAAATCGCTTTACATATAAATTATGTTTCTCATTATATTTACATTTATCAACATTACATTCATTTTTGAACAACTTTTATTTCTTATAATGATTATTTTAAAAATCTTCTTTTTTCTTTTCTTCTAAATTTATTGCTATTCTTTGTTCAAAATCGGTTTTTATTTTTTTTCTAGTATTTTCATCAACATTGTATATTGATTTGGTAGTAAATTTCAATATTTTTGATAATATAATATTAGGAAATACATTAATAATTTTATTATATTTTTTAACTGTTTGATTATAATATTTTTTTACAACAATAATTTCTTCTTCAACCATATTAAATTGTTTTATAACATTTAAAAATACTGGATTTTGTTTCAATATAATATTTGAATCAGCAATCTCCCATAAATGGTCAATATATTTATTTAGTTCAATATTAGTTGTTATTTTTTCTTTGGTTGTTTGTTTTATATAGTCACTCTTAGTTAAAAATATAATTCTATCAATTGTATCTTTTTCTAAATTATATTGTCTAAATATATTAACCAAATTAGGAATTAAATTTAATCTTTTTAAGAAATAACTATCTAACTCTATAAATAATTTATCAATCTTATTATTTAAACTACTAAATAAATTATACATTCCATAAATATAACATACTAAAATTATGATAATTATTACAATCCACAAATTACATCACCTACGATTATTATATCATATTTTATTTGGATTAAAATCAATTCCTATAATTATTTTACTATTTATATATTTATTATTTATATATCTTAAATAATCATATATTTTTTTTGTATCTTTGTATTTTATTATTATCTGATAATAATAAATATTATTTATTTTAGGTATTACAGAAGGACTGGGTCCTAAAATAATTTCATCATTTAAATTATGTTTTAAATAACTTATTATTTTATTAGCTTCTTCTTCACATTTTATATTATCAATACCTTGTATTTTAACAACACATAAATTATAAAAAGGCGGATATTTTAATAACTTTCTTATTTTCATTTCTTCATTATAAAATTTTAAGTAATCATTTTTTTTAGCATATACCAAACTATAATGATCAATATTAAAAGCTTGAATAATAACTTCACCTAACAAATCACTTCTACCTGCTCTACCTGCTACTTGGTTTAATAGTTGAAAAGTTCTTTCCCCGCTTCGAAAATCAGGAATATTTAAAGATGCATCACCATTTAATACACCTACTAAAGTAACTTTAGGAAAGTTTAATCCTTTAGCAATCATTTGGGTTCCAATTAAAATATTATACTTCAAGTTTTCAAAATCATTTATTATTTTTTGATGGGCTTGTTTTGTTCTAGTAGTATCAACATCCATTCTAACTACTTTAGCATTTTTAAATTCATTAATTACAACTTGCTCTAATTTTTCAGTTCCCATTCCTCGTTCTTTAATGTCAGTACTATTACATTCTGGACATTTATATAATTTATTTGTTTCATAATTACAATAATGACATATCATTTTTTTTGAATTCAAATGATAAGTAAGTGGTATATCACATTTAGGACATTTATGGGTAAATCCACAATTATTACAAGTAGTAATGGTAGTATAACCTCTTCTATTTAATAGAATAATAACTTGTTCATTATTATTTAATTTTTCATTTATTTTATCTTTCAAAACTCTCGAAAATATAGTATTTTTATTTTTTATTTCTTCTTTCATATCAACTAAAGTTACTTTAGGTAAATTATTATTAACTCTATTTTTCATTTCTAATAATTCATATATATTATATTTGGCCCTAGTATAACTTTCAATTGATGGTGTCGCACTACCTAAGATAATAGGAACATTATATTTTTTGGCCCGATATAGACCTATATCGATTGCATTATATCTAGGATTATTTTCTTGTTTGTAAGTATTAGAATGTTCTTCATCGATTATAATAATGCCTAAATTAGTTAATGGGGCGAAGACTGCACTTCTCGCACCTATTACGATATTAACTTCTTTTCTTTCAATCTTTCTCCATTCATCATATTTTTCGCCATTACTTAAATGACTATGTAATATTGCTATATTATTACCAAATCTTTTTTTAAATGTTTCTACTAATTGAGGCGTCAAACTGATTTCTGGAACTAAAACTAAGGCTTGTTTATTCAAATTAATTACTTTTTTTATTAAATTCATATAAACTTCGGTTTTTCCAGAACCTGTTACGCCATGTAATAAATATGGTTTAAAGTTATTTAAATCAATTTTATTTATAACATTTTTTTGTTCTAAAGTTAATTCTCTTTCTTCTTCATACTCATATACTTCTTCATTTAATCTGTAAACTTCTTTTTCATATTTTTCAACAATATTATTTTTTATTAATTTATCTACTACATATTTAGATATTTGATTAGCTTCTTTTAAAGAAATATCTTTATTGTTTAACATATTAATTAGTATTTCTTCTTTTTCATTTTTAGGTTCATAATCTTTTATTTTCTTTATAAAATAAACATATTTTTTATTTACTTTATTGGTTATTTTAGCTTTTAAAGCAGTTGGTAACATTGTTTGATAAGCACTAGTTAATGTACATAATGTTTTTTTACTAATGTATTTACCTAAATCTAATAATTCTTCATTTAATATAGGATTTTCATCAATTAAACTTATTATCTCTTTTAATTCATAATCACATTCTATTTTATCTTTTATTTCTACAATAAATCCCTCTAATTTTCTATTACCAAATGGCACTAAACATCTAATACCTACTTTGGCATTCATATTATTAGGAATCAAATAAGAAAATGTTTTATCTAACTTTTGAATTTCAACTAATACATTAGCTATCATTATATCACCAAAATAATTTTAACATTCATATTAATTTTTTGTCAATTAAAAAGCATATTATATACGCTTTTTAAACAAGATTATTGATACGATAACTATTACTATAATACTAAATGAAATTATGTAAATAATTATATTATTTGATTTCTTTTCATTAACTTCTTCTTTTATATCTTCATTTTCTTTTATATCTTCATTTTCTTTTATTGTTTCATCTTCTTTATTTATTTCATCTTCTTTACTTTTTCTTACAATATTTAAAATAATTGTTTTTTGTGTGCCATCTTCGGCTTTAACTACAATATCATATTTATTACTACCAACATTTAAAGTATATTCACCAATACCTTCAATAGTAGTTTTTTCATCTTCGCTGATTGCTTCTATATTTATTTTATCAATTTCATTTTCAAATTCCAAATTATAAATTAAATTATCATTAGAAAAATTTATTAAATTATCATTGATACTTAATGATTTTAAATTAGTATTATTAGATTTTTCAACAATACTAGGTTGCTCATTATTTAATTTATTAGCAATTACATATGTACTAAAATGATTAGTTTTAAAATAAACATATTTTTTATTATCTTTTGATATAACTATTCCTGTGATAGTTTGATTTATTTTTGAATCATCAGTAACATAGTAAACATTTACTTTTTCTCCTACTTTTTTATCTTCAATAGGTATATAAACATTTACATAATCATTTACCTTACTTATCAAATTATTATTAGTTCTACCTTTTATTTTAATATCATACGCTTTAGATATTTTATAGTTATTAAATGCATTAGCTACATATTTTTTATTTTTTACATCAGCAGCAATTACTTGAACATCAACTGGAACATCCCAACTATTAGTATCAATATTAATACCACTTTTTCTATCTTTAGCCTTTACATTTTCTTCTTTTATTTTTGATTTTGGAACCTCTATTATTAATATATTTGCAATATGTTTTTCTTTACCTAATTCTAAAGTAGCCATATCCATTTTATAATTGACATTTTTAGTATTTAAAAAATTATTTACAATATTGTTATACCATAATAATTCTTCTTGTTTATTTTCAGAATCATATTCTGAAAATTTAACATATTCACTATTATCAAAATATTCCATTACTTTCTTTTTAGCCTTTTCATAAGTTGTTCCTGATTCACTTTCATCTACAAATATATAATTTTTAAATGAAAAATTAAGAAATTTATATGCATATAATACATCATTATGAACCAAAGCAACTCTTGCTGTATTTCCTCTATCAATTGGATCACCACCAGAGCCTCCTAAATGAAAAGTATACGTAACATCATTAGATTCTAAAAACTCTTTAAAGTCCGGATAACGATATAAAATTAAATCATTATTTAAAGAATTTTCCCATATTCCACCATAATGCATAATATTATTTAAAGATTGTAAGCCATATGTAACATACTCATCTTTCAAATCATTAACCATTTTTATTAATTTTTTATATTCTTCTTCATTATACTTTTCAACAAAATTTATTTTAATAGTATAAGATTCTTGATCTTGGTCTAAATCATTTTGAATTTCTGGTGTCACATTTAATTTAAAATGATTACTATCAACATAACTAAATATATAATCTTCTTCATATTTAATGTTTAATCTCATATATCTACTAAAATATAATTCTATCATTCTTTGATATTCTTCGCCATAACAATTGTCAACATATACTTTTACTTCAGCATCCAATTCCTGTTCGGTTAATTTACCAAAATATTCAGGATTTTGATTAAGCAAATCTTCTTTAATATATGAATAAGAACATGTATTTTTTAAACTTGGATTCATAACTTTTATATCCAACATTTTAATATCCATATTATACTCGCCATTTTTTTCATATATGTTTAATTCTTTGAATATTTGATCTTTAGTATAATTTCTTTTTTGCTCTGCTATGCATATAATTGTTGGAATAATTAATAATAATCCTAACAATAATAATTTTTTCATGAAACTTTCATCTCCCTATATTAAGTATATCATAATTTTGTATAATTTAATATTCATTTTTTTTATTATTTAACATATTCTATTATAGAAGTGTGAGGTGAATATTATTAATAAAGATATATATGAAAATGCAATGTGCAAAATTGAACAAGATAAACATTGTAGGCCAAAATGTGTAACGTGTATTGGAGCAACTGGGCCTACTGGTCCTACTGGGCCACAAGGACCTACTACAGTTGCAATCGGAAGAACTACTACTGGGCAACCTGGTAGTGCTGCTACTGTAGTTAATGAGGGCACAAATCAAAATGCCATTTTAGATTTTACTATTCCTGCAGGGGCTACTGGATCAACCGGACCTACTGGTGCTACTGGACCGACTGGACCATCTGGAGCCACTGGACCTACCGGACCAACGGGACCTCAAGGACCGACTGGACCTCAAGGTGTTCAAGGGATTCAAGGAATTCAAGGAATAGCTGGAACCGCTGGGGCTACTGGACCTACAGGACCTACCGGACCTTCTGGAACAGGGCCTACTGGTGCTACTGGTCCGACTGGACCTACTGGTGCTACAGGAGCGACTGGACCATCAATTAACCCTACATTTACTATTGGAACTGTAACTACTGGTGCTACTGCATCCGCTTCCATAACTGGTACTTCTCCTGACTTTTTCCTTAATTTAATTTTACCTATTGGTCCTACCGGAGCTACTGGTCCGACTGGTTTATCTGGTGCTACTGGACCTACCGGAGCCGAAGGAGCTACTGGACCTACCGGAGCCGAAGGAGCTACTGGACCAACCGGAGCCGAAGGTGCTACTGGACCTACCGGAGCCGAAGGACCTACTGGACCAACTGGAGCTGAAGGACCTACTGGACCTACCGGAGCTGAAGGTGCTACTGGACCTACTGGACCTGCCGGAGCTGAAGGACCTACTGGACCTACCGGAGCTGAAGGACCTACTGGACCTACCGGAGCCGAAGGTGCTACTGGACCTACCGGAGCTGAAGGACCTACTGGACCTACCGGAGCTGAAGGACCTACTGGACCTACCGGAGCTGAAGGAGCTACTGGACCTACCGGAGCCGAAGGACCTACTGGACCAACTGGAGCTGAAGGTGCTACTGGACCAACTGGAGCTGAAGGTGCTACTGGACCAACTGGAGCTGAAGGTGCTACTGGACCTACCGGAGCTGAAGGTGCTACTGGACCAACTGGAGCTGAAGGTGCTACTGGACCAACTGGAGCTGAAGGTGCTACTGGACCTACCGGAGCTGAAGGACCTACTGGACCTACTGGACCTACCGGACCTGAAGGGCCTACTGGACCTACTGGGCCATAATACATAATAAAAAAGCCAAATTTGGCTTTTTTTGTTATGCTTTTTATAAATGTTTTCATAATAGTTATTTGTATTGCTATACAAACAACGTGTAATTACAATAACATTAATTTAAATATTAAAATAGATGATAGTCATAAAAGTAAAGAAAATTATGTCCATAAAGTAATAATCAATAAAAATTCAGAATTATTGGAAATATTAAGTAATATTAATAAATATCTTTAACAATTATAAAATAAGTAATAATGGATATTATAAAATGCTGAAATTTGTAATAATATTGTTGAAGTTTTAAAAAAAAGACGACCTATCATATTGGTCTACAATGGCATCCTGAAAAAAATTATGATAAAGATTTAAATAGTAAAAAAAATATTTACTACTTTTATTGAAACAGCTAAACTATACTATCACGAGTAAACACTTTAACCTTATCTAAAGTGTAAATGTTTAATACACTTTTTTTATTTGTTTTAATAAAACATAATCCTTTAATTACAACATCGTTTTTATTAACTTCAACAATATGTTTTTTTAAATTAGTTGGTATATTTTTATAATATCTTTTTATTTCTAAATTATTTGATATATAAAAAGTTAAATCAATATTATTAGCTTCGATTTGTAAATATTTATCTATTACAATAGTTTGATTACCTTTTATTTGATAAGTTAATGGTTTTATTTCTTTTTTAGGTATTATTTTTTTTAGTTCTTCCCCACTTACATAATTAGATATATCTCCTTTGTCTAACAACCCTGGAGTATCAATTAAAGTAATGTCATTTAGTTTTATTTCAATAGTATTTAAGGTCGTACTAGGAAGGGGACTAGTCGTTATTTCAGTTTTAATATCAGAATAATTATAAATTAATTTATTTATCATTGTCGATTTACCAGCATTAGTATATCCTACTACATAGACATTATTTGATTTTTTATATTTATTTATTTTATTTAATAATTCATCAAAATTATAATTTTTAGAACTACTTATTATTATTTTATCGATATAATCTACTTTATAATCATAATTGTATAATTTATCAAAAGAAACACTTTTTGGTAACAAATCTCTTTTAGTTAATACTAACAATATATCATTTTTTAAATGCTTTCTAATTAAAGATAAATCACCTATATTAAATAAATCGACAACTAATAAAACTAAATCATTTGTTTTATTAATATTTTCTAATATAGGAATAAATTCATTATTATTTTTTGATACAACTTTATATTCATTGTAATGTTTTATTCTAAAGCATCTTTCACATAGATCATCATTTTCAATTAATAATCCGCAACCTTTACATTTATTCATAATACTTTCCTTTTGTAAACAAATCGTTATCTCTTAATTTTTTTAATATTTTTCTTTCAAAATAGCGATTTATTCCAGTCGATAATTTTTCTTTGGTACCTATAGGATTAACTAATATAGTTGTAATACCAATCATATTACCACCTTTAATATCAGTTAATAATTGATCACCTATACAAGCAACAGCTGCTACATTTAATTTGTATTCTTCTAATATTTTTTTATATTTAAATTTAAAGGGTTTTAAAGCAAAGGCACAACAATCAACATCTAATTCATCTTTGAATGGCTTTACCCTTGTTTTAGGACTATTAGAAAAAATAATAACTTTAAATCCTTTAGTTTTTAAATCATCAAATAATTCTTTTATTTTTTTATTAGGCTTTTTCATAGTAATAGGGACTATTGTGTTATCTAAATCAATTAATAAACATCTAATCCCACTATTATATAAAGCATCATAATTTATTGTATAAATACTTTTTTGATAAATATCTGGTATATATTTTTCCATATCTAACAACTCCTAAATACAATTATATCAAATAATTAATTATATTTAAATAAATTTATAGTAAAAATAATCATTTTATTGCATACGTTTTTATAGGTGATTAATTTTGAATATAGTTGATAAAAATTTTAATGAATTAATTTTAAAAATTAAAAACATGACTTTAGAAGAAATATTTATAAATATTAAAAATAGTTTTAATAAAATACATAAAGATACGCAAAAATCGATTGAAAATTTTTTAAATCAATTTAAATATTGGGGTACTTTAGATAGCGAAAAAAATGATTATAATGAAATATATGAAAAAGCAAAGTCATTATATGAACATATTGATGATTATGTTTGGTTATATAATAATTTATCTGATTATAGTTCTAAAAAATTATTATATGGAATATTAAATAACTGGTATCAATATGATTTTACTACTTTAAAAGAATGTATGAATTACAATTATAAACACTATTTTGATTTAGATATTATTCCTCATTCTAATAATCAAGTATTTGTTGATGTAGGAGCATATATTGGTGATACAACAATGGACTTTATAAATACATATAATAACTATAAAAATATATATTGTTATGAAATAACTTTAGAAACAATGGCGAAATTAAAAAATAATCTGAGTAAATATAATAATATTATATTTAAAAACAAAGCAGTTACAAATGAAAACTCTATTATGTATTTAAAGGAAAGTAGCGTTAATTCGTCAGCTAATCAAATAGATAATAATGGTACTATTGAAATAAAAACAGTTAGTTTAGATAATGACATATTAGAAAAAATAGATATAATAAAAATGGATATTGAAGGTGGCGAATATGATGCTTTAATAGGATGTAAAAATCATATTATAAATGATAATCCAACTTTATTAATATCGGTATATCATAATAATGAAGATTTATGGAAATTACCTAAATTAATAAATAAATTTAATAATAATTATAATTATTATTTAAGATATTATAGTAATTATATATTTCCCACTGAAATTGTCTTATTTGTCATTCCTAAATAAAAAGCACAAATTACTGTGCTTTATTTTTAACTTATTTTATATAATTTTTTATATTTATATTTTTTTACTCTTTTTTACTGAGTTGATGTAAAGATATTATATACTATTTTTTTATTTTGTCAAATTTCTAATATATTTGAATCAATTATCGAATATAAATATAAATTAACCTTTTTATTAGTTTTATATTCAATAAAATTTTTATATCCGGTTAATTGTTCAATATATTTTTTGTCATCAATATTTTTTAATTTATAATCAATTATATCAATGTATTCATCATATACTAACATCAAATCGATTATACCGTGATATTTTATATCATCTTTAATATACATAAATTCATATTCTTTATATACTTTAGCTTTATCAATATTTTTTAATAAATCACTATTTAAAAATTTATTTACTTTTTCATTTATTAATTTATTATCACATATAAATTTTTCTTTAAAATTGATATTTTCTAATATTTCGTGTACTTCTAACCCAAAGTTTAAATTATCTTTTGTTTCCTTAGTAATCAAGTCATTCATTTTTTTAGAAAAACTACTATTTTCTACTATTTCATTTTCAATAATAATATTTGTAACTTCTATTTTTTCATCACTTAATTTTATATTATCTTGATAATTACCTACTTTAATTAAATTATAATCTTTAGATAAATTTAAATTATTTAAATCAATTGTTTGAGTATATGACTCTAATTTATCTTTAATTGAATTAATTATATCCGCAAAACTACGATATTTTTCTTTAATATAATCATCTACTTTAGTATAACTTATTTCTTTTTTAGGAAGGACTAAAATCATTTTTTCTTTGGCTCTCGTAAGGGCTACATAAAATAATCTAATCTTCTCGGATATCTCTTCTTTTAAATAATCTTCTTTAACTAATTTTTTAACAATTGTGTCCATAATACCGTTATCAAAGTAAGGTGTCACGATACCATATTTAGTATTATATAAAAATCTTTCATTTAAATCTTTAATATTAAATTCTTTATAAAGGTTAGCAAAATAACAAATATGATATTCTAATCCTTTGGAATTATGAATGGTCATTATTTTAACATTGTTACCAAAATCACCTGCAATTTTATATTTCATATCTAATTTTTCTTTTAACATTTTATCTAAATGATTAGAAAAATCAAATATATCATAACCTAATTTACTTAAATTAATAGCCATATCTTTTATTTTATCAATCTTAATAATACTAGAATCAATATTACCAATTGTAATTAATTTTTCATAAAAATTAAATTCATTTAATATTTCATCGATGATATTGTTAATTGAATTATTATTAATTAATTTAGTTATTTTTAAAGCATCATTATATAAATTACTTTCTTTAAAATTTTTGTTGACAAAATATTTAAAAATTACTTCATCTTTTTCATTATATAAAAAACTTCTTAATAAACTTATAAATAAATAATTATCATATTCTTTGTTATATATTTTTAAAATATATTTAATCAAATTATTTAATACTAAAATATCATTATCATCATTCATTTTTTCATCTTTTAAAATATTTAAAGGTATTTTTTTATATTCAAATATTTTTTTAAACAAATCAAAATTAGATGATCTATCGATTAAAATAACAAAATCATTATAAGTTATATTGCGCAATATTTTTTTATCTTTATCGAATATTTGATATTTATTTTCTATTTTTTGTTTAATATCATCAGCAATAATAAAACATTCGATTTCTTCTTTAGTATAAATTTTATCTTCTTCATAATCTATTAAATCTAAATTATAATTTTGATTAGTATTTCCTTCATTTATATATGCATCATTACCAAATACCATTTGATGTGATACTTGATAATCAGCTCCACCAATAAAATCATTCATAATAATATTAAATATTAAATTGATATTATCTAATACTTCTTTTCTCGATCTAAAGTTTTTATTTAAATCAATTTTAAATCCATTTATATTTTTACTATATAAATCATATTTATTTTTAAAGATATTAGGATTGGCATTTCTAAAGCGATAAATTGATTGTTTGATATCACCTACCATATAAACATTATTATTAGCAATATCTTTAATAAATTCTTCTTGTAAATCATTAGTATCTTGATATTCATCGATCATTATTTCTTTAAAAGAATTTTTTATTTCTTCTCTTACATTTTTATTTTCTTTAACTATTTTTATAGCAAGTAAAGCAATATCGGTAAACTCATAAGCATCGTTTTCAAATTTAAATTTGTGTACTTTTTCCTCTAACTCTAAAATTATCGAAATTATAACATCAACATAATCTTTCGTTTTTAAAATTGTATTTTTTATTTCAGAAGTATTTTCATAAACACATAATTCATTTATTTCATCTAATACTTTTTTTAATTTTTCTTTTGTTTTTTTTGCTTCTTCTAAACTGTTGCGTGGTAACATGGGTAACTTAATTAAAGCATTTTCTTTAATAGATTCATAATCAAAACTATTTAATAAATTAGTTAAATCTAATTTTTCCATATAACTAGAATCGACATAATCACTTAATTCACTTAACAAATTACTTATGTTATCAATTCTTTTTCGCAATAGTAAAATATAATCATTAATATTTTGGTTAATAATATCATCACTAAAATAGTTATAATTTTCTAAATATTCTTTTTTATTAGGTAACATATCTAGTTTTGAACTGATAGTTAAAATTTGATTTCTAATATCTTTATCATCTTTAACACAAAAATCATTAATTAATTTAATAAATTTATTATCATTTAAATATCTATTTTCAAATATTTCATCTAACATTTCTTTTCTTTTTATCTTTAAAATATCTTCTTCGATGACATTAACATTTTTTGACACATTTAATAAGTAGTGATATTTCTTGACAATCGATAAAGCGAAACTATCAAAAGTTGTAATATAAGATGCATCGATCATATCTAATTCTTCTAATAAATTATTTTCAATTATTTTATTTCTTATTCTTTCTTTCATTTCTTTAGCTGCCGCTTTAGTAAATGTTAAAAGTAATAACTCGTTGATATGAATACCATTTTTTAATTTAGTTATAACTCTTTCACTTAATACAGCTGTTTTACCACTTCCCGCCCCTGCACTTACTATTATATTAGTATTATCTTTATAGATGGCTTCACTTTGTTCTTTAGTCCACTTAGGCATTTTCTTCACCACTTTCTAATATAACAATATCATTTTCTTTTC
>CALVVV010000025.1 GCA_944363995.1 uncultured Bacilli bacterium | reverse complement strand
TATTTTTCTAAATCATTAGTTAAAATAAATTCTTCTAATAATTTTTCAATACAATCATATCTTCTTTCAATTTCATTCTTATCAATTAAAGGGTTTTCAATAAAATTTTTAAGTAATCTTGATCCCATTGCTGTTTTAGTTTTATCTAATAACCAAATTAAAGAATGATTTCTTTGCTTTAATCTTAAAGTTTCCGTTAATTCCAAATTTCGTTTGGTATGAATATCCATTTTTAAGTAATTTTTAGTTTCTCTTAAAACAGCTTTTTGTAAATGCGATAAATCTCTAAATTGTGTATAATCAATATAACTTAATAAATACTTTATTACTGCAACTAATCTTACATCAGATATATCTTCATATACATAATCATATTTAATTAAATCTTCTTTTTTATCAAATAAAGATACAGTTATTTTAAAATTATTTCTTAATAATGCATAAATATCTTTATTAAATGTTTCACTAACAACAACTTCTTTAATACCAATACTTACTATTTCACTTACTAATTTAGAAGGATTGTGTTCTAATAAAAAGGTATATATTGAACCTGTTGTTATATCGCCATAACTAATTGCATACCCATAATTAAAATCGATAATAGCTCCAATATAATTATTTTCTTTTTCATTTAAAGACTCATTAAATAAAGTTCCACTACTTACTATTTGAACCATACCTCTTTTAACGATTCCTTTAGCAGTTTTAGGATCTTCTAATTGTTCACAAATACCTACTTTATATCCTTTAGCTACTAACTTATCAATATAAATATTAGCTGAATGAAAAGGAACACCACACATAGGTATTCTTTCTTCTAATCCCGCTGATTTACCAGTTAAAGTTAATTCTAGTTCATGTGAAACAGTTATTGCATCTTCAAAAAACATTTCATAAAAATCACCTAAACGATAAAATACAATAATATCTTTATTTTGTTTTTTTGTTTCTATATATTGTCTCATCATTGGTGTTACTTTATCTAAATCAACACTATCTAATGTCATACTACCACCACATTTAATATTTTATCAAAAAAATATAATAAAAAAAAGCTTATTGCTTATTTTTTAGTAAAGATTTTAACTTAATTGTTTTTGCTTTGGATTAACTTCAATATTTTCAGCAAAATATTTATCTAAAATATCTGGACACAATTCACAAATACATTTTTCACGATAATTTGTAATAAATTGTATTGTTTCTTTTAAATCAGCTAAATTAAAATTAAATTGTGCAATTTTTTGTTCTAAATCAGAAATATAAACTTCATTTTTCTTTTTACTAGTTTCTAACATATTCTTTTTAACATCAATAAACAAATTTTCTTCTTCTAAATTCTTAGAATTTAATCCTTTCAAAACTCGCTTTTCTTTATTAATAATTTTTTTACCATCAGCAATAAAACTAGTTGATAAAATTATAACAAATAAAGAATAAATTATAGCAGCAAATAAAGAATAAGAATTAAGAATTGAAAATATTGGTATTATTACCAATATTGGTGATAATATGACTAAAATAGATAATATAACTGTCATTAATACCTTTTTCTTTAATTTAGGAAATTTCTTTAATCTAGCCATTAAATTTAAGTTATTTTTATATTGATAATCCAAATGAGAAATTATATTATCTAATTCTATTTGTATCTTTTTATATTCGTTAAGTTCATCTTCACTTTTTGCTATTTTATTTTCTAATTTCTTTTGTTGTTCCTTTTTTGTGTTAATCAATTTTAAAAATTTATCCATAAACAAATTCCTTTCTTGGCATATTATTTTACTCTATATATAATAAATGTCAAGTTTTTAATACTATTTTTAATTATTTTTTAAATAAGATATTGCATCATCAATATGTGAAACTTCAACTAATTTAATATCTAAGTTATTAGTTTGGACAGTTGTCAATGCTTCTTCATAATTATCAGTTGGAACAAAAAATAAATCAGCTTTTTCTTTAGCAGCAACTTTTACTTTATATTTAATTCCGCCAATAACCCCAATATTACCAAATTCATCAATAGTACCAGTACCCACAATTTTTAAACCCTTGGTTAAATCAGTACTAGTTAAATAATCATATATAGACAAACTCATCATAAAACCGCCTGAAGGTCCTGATTCCGACTTTTTGAAATTAATATTTACTTTATTGGGTGTTAAAATTTCTTTTGTTTCACTTACCATAATGCCAATTAATTCTTTACCATCAATGGTTATTTTATTAGCATATCTTGTATATTCTTTATTATCATTAATTACTTTAAATTGAAAACTTTTATTATTTTCAATAATTTTCATTGCTTCTTCTTTGGAATCAATTTTAATACCATTAATTTCAACAATGATATCACCTATTTTTAAATCAGTATCTGCTTGATCTTGAATATAAATTATATTAACTTTTCGATTTTTAACTTCATAATTAAGTCCAGCTTTATCAAAAGCAACCATAATCGCATTCTGATTTGCCTCTTCTAATAATAATTTATTTCGATAGTTATTTTCCTCAATTGTTTCGTTAGCAGCAACAACTTCTTCTTTTTTAATAATGTCCCAATCATGATTAAAATAAGCAATAAGCAATGTAGGAATCGTTGCTTTAAATTCTGAAATATAGGCTAAATTAAGCGAACCATTAATTTCATAACTATTTTCTACTTCTAATCTTTCTGATACATCAATAAGCCCACCAGGTGCATCAATATAATATGGTAATTCATAAGTAAAAACAACAAAAAGCAACAATAATGATAACAAGAATTTATAATTTTCTTTTATAATTTTTTTTATTTGAACATATATTTTATTAAACATAATATACCTCCTTAAGGATAGTGATTAATTTGCGAAAAATATTATATAGTGTCTTAATTATGATATGTTTATTTATTTGTGGTTATGAAATATTAAGTGAATCAAAATCAATAATGGAAGCAGTTTCTTTCTCATTTAATATTTGGATAAATAATGTTTTCCCCTCTTTATTTCCTTTTTTTGTTTTATCAGAAATATTAATAAATTATGGTCTTATTGAATTAATTGGCGAATTATTTAAGCCATTATTTGAAAAATTATTTAAAATAAATGGAAATGCTGCCTTCGTTTTTATTATGAGTTTGATTTCAGGGTTCCCAAGTAATGCGAAATACACTAAAGAATTATATTTACAAAATAAATTAACATCACAAGAAGCTACAAAAATACTTATGTTTAGTCATTTTTCTAATCCTTTATTTATTTTAGGAACAATTTCATTAACCTTTTTAAATGATAAAAAATTAGGTCTAACTGTTCTGATTTCTCATTATTTAAGTAATATTTTCATTGGTTTGATTTTTAGAAATTATAACACCAGCAAAATAACAAATGATAAATTTTCTTTTAAAAAAGCTATTATGCAAATGCATTATAAAAGAATTAATAATAATAAAAGATTTGGGGCTATTATTACTAATTCTTTATTTAATAGCATTAACACTTTATTATTAATCTTAGGTGTAATAACAACATTTTTAATTATAACAACAATTATTGATAATAATTTTCATTTATCTTTGTTAAATAAAGCACTAATAAGCGGTTTTTTAGAAATGACACAAGGGCTTAAACATATCAGCTTGTTAAACACTAATAATATATTTAAAACTATATTGATAACAGCTATTATTTCTTTCGGTGGATTATCTGTTCATACCCAAATTTTAAGTATTATTAGTGATACAGATATTAAATATAAACCATTTTTATTAGCTCGTTTTCTTCATGTTATTATATCTATTATTATTTGTTTTTTTATCCTAAGTATGAAATTTTAGCATAACCATTTCCAGAGTGACCAGTGGCAGTTGTACCATTAGGTTGGATGAATGATACATTACCAGCAAGTGTTTCAGCATCAGTAAGATAATACTTAGTATCAACTGAATAATTTGTAGGAACATTAGAAGCTGTTTCACTTGTCCAAACAAAACCTGAACCACCACCGCCACCACGATCATCATCACCAGAGCCATCAGGATACGAGCCACATCCCCCGTACCAGCCGCCACCACCAGCACCAGCATATCCAGAACTTCGATAAATACCAAAACCACCAAAACCAAAGCCACCTGGATAATTAGCTGAAGAATTAGATGTAAATTGACTAGACGGCATAGTTACTGTAGTTGTATGACCTGTTTGCGTACCACCATAACCATAAGTACCATAACTTTGTGTAGCAGCACCACCAGAAGTACCACCACCATATAAACCGGTTTTACTAGTAGCGCCATCTGAGCCACCGCCACCAGCCACAATAATTCTTGATAATAAAGAATCAAGATTTAATTCATCATCAGCTGCAATTAATCTAATATCAGTAGCTCCACCGCCACCTTTATATTTATAGCGATATCCACCACCATTATAGCCACCAACACATATACTACTACTACAAGTACCAGTATTACCCGAACCACCTACATAAACATAAAGTTTTTCGCCTTCTTTTAAATTAATAGTACCGTAAGAATATCCACCTTTACCACTATAACTTGTACTACTTCGATATCCACCTTCAGCCCCCCAAACTTCTAATTTATATTGACCTGTTTTTTTAGCAGTAAAAATTTGATAATCACCAGTGTAATCAAATTCTACGTCCAAATTAATTACATTAACATTACGATAAGTTTTATGAACTACTTGGCCGTCAAACGCTAATAAATATTCAATTTCATATGTACCCTCAGGATATGGTAAACTCAAACTAGAAAGCGGATTATTAACAGTTACTGTTCCATTTGTAATTTCTTCCCCATCGGCATTAACTACCATATAACCAGTTTCAGTATATTCTTTATTACCAGGTATTTCTATATCATAACCACCTTTTAACTGTAAATAGCCATACTCATTACTATCAGCAGAAAAATCAGTCAAATAAATTTCATTAAGATTAGAATTATATTGATAAACTACTTTAATTTCAAAATTTTCATCTTTAAAATTTTCACTATATATAGGAATACTAATTAATATCATTGTATTATCAACATCTTCAAGAAATGTTCCAGCAAAAGCATATGAAACATTTGCATTGCCTAAATAACTATTATTAGGTAAAATAGCTTTATAATTTCCAAATTGCAAAGTATTCTTATTATAATCAATTTTTAATTTATCACTTTCCCCATTCGAATAAACAAAATTAAGACAATACGAACCACATTTCAAAACACTTACTAAGTTATTGTTAGCCATTTTTTTATTTATTTCTTTACTTAATAGCGATTGAATATTTAATAGTTCCGTTTTTAAACCACTATTAACATATAAATTACGTAAGCCTATTACAATTTGAAACAAAAAAATAACTATAACCATTACCAACGAAAATGAAACTATTAATTCAATAACAGTAAATCCTTTTTTCATCATAAACTCCTTTCACACCTTGACTTTTAAAGTCGCATATGTTTCATTATTAAATTCAACAATTAAACGATAATTACCTTCTTGTGTATAATTAATATATTTGATAAAATTTTTAAATGTTTCATTATAATTAGAAGTTGATATAATATTTTTTAAATTTGTTAAATCTTCTCTAGTAAATAAAATCGTTTTTACATCAGAATACTTAAATAAAGTTTCACAATAAATATACTCAGTAAAATATTCATTGGAACAAGATGTTATATCTATATATTCTACATTTTCAAGTTTTTCAATTAATTCTTCTAATCCATCTTTAGATATATAATTGCGAATATTTTGAACCAAATACAAATTATTTACATTATTATATTGAAAAGATCGATTATAATTATTGTTGATTGAAACAAATTGAGAATAAATAATAACTAAGCTTGCCATTATAATCGTTGAAATTACAATTGTTTCGGCAAATATAAACCCCTTTTTATCATATTTTTTCATATTTAGCTCCTTTTTACTTGAATTTATTCTAAATATATTATATAATATTTTTAGAATAAAAACTAGTCCTAAAACGACAAAAGGGGTTGAAATTATGATTAGACAATTTGATTTTGAAAAAATGCCTGTAGTTGAAGTAGTAAATGAAATTATGGTTGATGCCGCTAAACGAGGAGCTTCTGACATTCATTTTGATCCATTAGATGAATATATGAAAATTAGAATTAGAATTGATGGTATATTACATAACTATACAACAGTTCCTAATTCCATTAAAAAAAATCTAATAACAAGAGTTAAAATTATTTCTGGAATGAATATTACAGAATCACGTCTACCACAAGATGGAGCTATTAAAGCTACTTTACAAAATATTAATTTAGATTTACGTGTATCTTGTATACCAACTAATAATGGTGAAAAGATTGTTATTCGTATCTTAGATTATTCTATGAGTTTAGCTGGCGTTGAAAATTTAGGTTTCAGTGATAGAAACTATAAAAAAGTATTAGAAATGATTAATAAACCAAATGGTATTATACTAGTTACCGGTGCTACTGGAACTGGTAAATCAACAACCGTTTACTCTATACTCCAACGTTTAAATACAGAAGCCACAAATGTAGTAACTGTAGAAGATCCAGTAGAAATGAATATTGAAGGGGTTAATCAAATTCAAACAAACAGTGAAATAGGTCTTACTTTTGCCAATGCCCTTCGTTCTATTTTGCGACAAGATCCAAATGTCATTATGATTGGAGAAATTCGTGATACAGAAACAGCTAAAATTGCGGTTAGAGCTTCTATTACTGGCCATTTAGTTTTATCTACTATCCACACCAATAACTCTTTAAATACCATTGAACGTTTACTTGACATGGGAGTTGAAAGATATTTGTTAGCTAGTTCTTTAGAAGGTATTATTTCGCAAGTATTAGCGCGCAAATTATGTCCTCATTGTCGAACACTCAGAAAGACAAATGAATATGAAAAAGAATTATTTAAAAGTGTGTTAAATAAAGATATTGACGAAATATACACTACTGAAGGTTGTGAACAATGTGGAAATGGCTATTCTGGCCGAATTGCAATTCATGAAGTGCTATTATTCACGCAAGATATAAGAGATGCTATTAGTGCTGGAATAAGAAGAGATAAATTACGAGAATTAGTATATCAATCTGATGTTAATACCCTATTAGAAGATGGATTAGAAAAAGTTTTAATGGGCTTAACAACGGTAGAAGAAGTTATCAAATTAATTGAATTAGAGGATGACGAAAAAGGATCTAAAGCATATGGTTTGAAAATTGCTTTAAATAATACAGCAATTACTAGAGAAAATCATAAAACTTTTAGTGATGTTATTAATGAAAAAAATGAAATAGATAACTTAATAAATAATGATAATTCAACAATTAAAACTAATGAATCTGCTAATTATGAAAATTCTAATTTACAAAATAATTATCAAACACCTACCAATCAAACAATTGAATATCAAATACCAAATAATTCCGTTGTCGAGATACCAAATCAAAATGTTACTGACAAACAAACAAATAATGCTCCCCAAACTTTAAATGATTTAATAAATAAAGCTAATCAAAATTAAAAAAGAATACCAACTAAAATTGGTAATCTTTTGTTATATTTCTCTTTTATTTCCAGTTAATTCATAACCAGCAGCTAATAATTTTTTATCGTTTTTACTTGTACTCCATTTGTATGTAATACCAGCTTCTGTTAATTGTTTACGAACACGATAACGATAATATGTTAATTTTTCATAAATTGGAACTTTTCTTGTTTTTTTAACTTGTTCATTTACCGTATAAGGAACTTTAACAGTTTCAGTTTTATATTTTACTTCATCTTTATAAACATTTTCTGTTTTTACACAATTTGTACCACTTAATTTATAATCGCTTCCATAACTAGAACATGATAAATTTCCTGTATTTGTTGTTACGTAACGATAACATTTTGTACTAGAACCACTTCCTTCTTTGTAACCGTTCTCACATGAGTAAGTTGTTGTTCCAGCATTATAAGTTCTTGTGTATTTTTCATAAATATAGGTTGTCACATTTTTACAAACATCGGTACAATCAACAGTAGTTTTATGTGAAACATAAGTATATTTTGTATTATTGGTAGAACCTAAAGCATAGTTAGAAGTAATAGTACCACGATATACCCAATTACTATAACTACCTGCTGTAGTCGTAACAGTTGGATCAAAATATACTTTTTCAGTTTTTGAGCCACCTTGAGCAGGTTTAGTATCAACTACTTTTGTCCCTACTAACACACGGTTTGTTCCATCTTCTACTTTAATTGTCTCAGTACGATATTCAGTATGAGATTCTGTAACATAATAAGTTTCAGTTTCATATCTTACAAATTCATTACGTTTATCAATTTCAACTTGTCGTAAAGTGTTAGCTGTAACTTTATCTTTTGACCAATCTGACCAAGGTCCCCATTCAGAATAAGTATTTTGGGTAATTAAACGATATTCGTATTCATACTTTTTATTTACAACAGGTGTTTCTGGACCACTTGGTTTATCAGGATTACTTGGAGTTGGTTTCGTTGATGGTTTTGTTGTTGTTTCAGTTGTTTCTTCTTTTATACAAATATCAGAATCACAATAATCATAACATCCCATATAAACAATAATATAATCTTCATAATCAGAACATGATAATTGAACTTTCATTTGATATTCATCATTCATTTTGGTAACTTGAACATATGAACTATCAACATCACAAGTTTTATTATTACTATCTCTAAAAGATAATACTAATCTTTTTTCTAACATTTCATCTAAAGTTAGAGTTACTGAATCACCAACATTTTTTGGTAAACGAGCATTAGTAAAATAACCTTGTGCAGCATCACGCATACTTTCAATATTATCAGTAAATAATCTACCGTATAATCCTTCTAATTGTAAAGCAAGTTCACTATTTAATTCTTCTTTACCAACAAAATTCTCTTTTAGATAACTTTTAGTTGGAAATAACCAAATCATAATGAAAACAAATAAAATAATTAATAACAATTGTAATATGACATCACGTAAATTAAAAGTATTTCTTCTTTCTTCGTACATATAAATTCCCCCTCTTTTTTTTAATCGCCTATATACTATCACAAAATAGTACTTTTGTCAAATTTCTGCGTCTTTTAATCAATTGTTGCATAATATTATAGCATTTTTTTTCATTTTGTCAAATTCAATTTAACAATCGTACAACCTATGTTATATAGAAATATTTTATGTTCTAAAACATTTCTATTTTGACTTAAAACTAATTGTGTCGTTTTTCTTAAAATACCAGTACCAATGCCATGAATAATAACAATTATTTGATTTTTCATTTTTAAATTGTCATTGATAAAATCATTTATAGCAACTCTAGCAGTTTCCCTATCAAGACCGTGAAGATCTAATGTTGGTAAATTATCAATAAATATTATTTCATTTAAATTCATTATATACAGCTTCCATCTCTTCTTTAGTTGGAATAGAATTGCGTGTACCTATTCTGCTAACAGAGATAGCTCCAGCATAATTGGCTAATTTTAAAGCATTAATTGCATCATATCCACTAGCTAAATAATATGTTAAAGCTCCATGAAATATATCACCAGCCCCAGTTGAATCAACACTTTTAATCTTAACAGAATTAATAATTTCATTATTATAAAAACAACCTTTATCTTCTAAAGTGATAACAACTTCATTATTAAACATCTCTTTCAATTTTTTATAAACTTTTTTCAACGATTCAAAATCATTATAATCTATTTTTAAACCACTAACTTTTTCGGCAAAATCTTTTGAACATGCAACCCATTTAACTAATTTACATAAATGGATTACTTCAGGTCGATCTCTTCCTGCATCAATAACAGTTAATGCGTTAGGATAATTATTTAAAATTTCTAAGCTTCGTTCGTATTCTTGACCATCAATTAAAATAACATCTGGAGTAAAATTTAAAGTAAAAGGATTCATGACAACTTTTTTAGGTTTATATGCAAAAGTAGTTCTTGATCCATTAGCCTTATTAGCTAAAACAACACTAGAAGTTGTATTATGATTATCTCTTAATTCTAAATAATCAGTCTTTACATTTGCTTTTTCAAATTCTTCTTTAATTTTATGGCCATAATAGTCATTACCAACTATTCCAGCAAAATAAACATCTGCTCCCCAACAGCCTAATAAGAATGCTGCTGTACTAGCAGGTCCCCCACCACACTCAATTCGTTCTTGAACACGATTCTTTGTATTTTCAATAGGAAATTCATCTAAAGGCAAAGTTACATCATAAGTAGCATGCCCTAAACATAATATTTTCATTTATCATCACCATTTATATCTTATCATTTTTAAAGATTTATTTCAATAATTTAATTAAAATTTATAAGGAAAAAACCTACTTATAAAGCAGGTTGTAAAGGATTTTCTGGATTAGTAGGAACCTCACTATCTGGATTTTCAATATCGACATTATTCTCTTCATCATTAGGTAAATCCGGAATAATTTCTTCAGCATCTGAAATTTCTGGATTAGTAGGTATTTCTGGATCTTCAGGAATAATGATTTCATCTAATAATACAATTAAATTACGAGTAGCTACCGCTTTATTACCATCACTATCAGTAACCGTATATGTAATAGTATAATTACCAATTTCTAAAACTGCGGTATCAGTTATATCAGTAGTTATATTAGGTTTTAAATTTAACAAATCATCTTCTAAATCTTTAACAATTACACCAGTTAATAAATCATAATTTTCACCTTTTATAATAGTTACTGTATCACTATCAAAACTTATTGTTGGAACAGTTCCTGTTATTTCAGGCTCTTCAGGTTCTGGCTCTGGTGTTGGCTCTGGTTTTGGCTCTGGTTTTGGCGTAACATAAATAGGATCTTTTACATCTGAAGCCTCTTTATCATAACTTCCTTCTAATATTTCACCAGCGATAACTTTATCAATTAAACTTTGAGCTTCTAAAACTGTTTCTTCGATTGGTTGCATAACATACAATTCTTGGGAAGAATAAGAATATGTATAAGCATAACTATCAGTACCATCTAAACTATAACTCGTTATATTCCAAGTAGCCATATCATTTAGCTGCATTTTAATTAATTTCTGCATATCACTATCTGCCATATTAGTTTGAAAAGAATCTTCTAAAGATTTTAATATTTTACTATAGCCAGTTATAATTGCTGGACTTGTAGCTTTTCTTATAATACCATCAATCACAGCTTGTTGATTAATTCCTCTTGCTCTATCTCCACCTGGTAATTTTTTTCTTTCTCGCGAAAACGCTAAAGCTTGTTTGCCATTCATATGATTATACCCTTCGGCAAAATAATATGTCCCACCAGTAGCTTGGGAAGAAGTAAAACTATATTTTGAATAAACATCAATTCCTCCTAAAGCATCAACTATTTTTTCTAATGAAGAAAAATTAACTCTGATATAATAATTAATATCAGTGTCCAATAAATCTTCTAATGTTCCCACCGATGTTTCTACACCATACAAACCAGCATGCGTTAATTTATCTTTGTAACCAGTTGTTCCTCTTAATTGTACATAATAATCTCGTGGAACAGATATTAATAATATTTGTTTAGTTTGCGGATTAATAGTCGCCACCATATTAACATCGCTTCTTGAAACTGTTGCAATACTGCCATAAGAGTCAATCCCACTTATATAAATTGTAAAAGGCTGATTAGTAACATTTATATCTTTAACTAATTCAATTTCTGTTTTAATAGTTATCGTGTACAATATTCTAAATTTACCTTCATAATCTTCATTCTGTTCATAAATAATATTCATTGAAGATTCTTCAATTAAAACTGAATCTATTTTTTGATTAATTAAATCGTCAAACATAGTTAAATTATTATCATATTCTAAATTTTCAATAGTTATTTTCTCATTTAATTTATCAATAGCTTTACTTATATTTGATAATTCATTTGAAGTATATCCAATATTAGATAATTCAGATAACTCTTTAAAATCACTATTTTCTAATACTAAAATTAAATAATTTTCTTCTTTATATCTATTATCAGCAAAGCCTTTAAAAAAACCTAAAGTTATATTTATATAATAAAAAATGGCAAACATAATTATAGCTAATAAACCACTTAAAATATAACCAATTATTTTTATTTTTTTGTTTTTCTTGTTAGATTTAAAAATTAACAAGAAAAATAACCCAGTTAACCAAATCAATAAAATAATAATAATCAATAACAAATATTTTAATGGTAATATATTAGAAATAAGCAAAAACGCCATAAATAAAATAACTAAAAAAATCATTATTGCAAATAAAATCTTATTAAAGCTTATTTTTTTCATTAATCTCACCACTTGTAACATTATATCATATTTTTAATATAAATTTTCTATTTATTATCATTTTGACAATAAATAGACAAATACAATTTTATGATTTAAAAAATTGTATAATTATATATACAATTAATTTTTAATATATCTATCGCATCTATTACCCCAAATATCAATTAATTTATCATCTTTATAAATTTTTAATATTTCACAATTATTACTACAACCTTTACATTCATTAGCTTTCGTCAAAAAATCAATATTTTTTATATTTAAATCATAAATATTATTAGTTTTATTTTTTTTAGCTAAAATAGCAATTCCTAAGGCTCCCATTAAGTGACTATTAGGGTCGACAATAACATCAGTATTTAAAATTTCTTTAAAATATTTCAAAACCCCAATATTCTTAGAAACACCGCCTTGAAAAATAACTGGTGATTTTATCTTTTTTCCTTTTCCTACATTATTTAAATAGTTTAAAACAATACTTTTACATAATCCTGCTACAATATCTTCTTTTTTGTAACCAACTTGAGCTTTATGAATTAAATCTGACTCAGCAAATACCGTACAACGTGCGGCTATTTTAACTGGATTAGTACTTTTTAAAGCAAGTGAGCCGAAATCTTCAATATTAATATTTAATCTTTTAGCTTGACTTGATAAAAAAGATCCTGTTCCTGCCGCACATAAAGTATTCATAGCATAATCTGTTATAATTCCATTATTTAACAAAATTATTTTTGAATCTTGACCACCAATTTCTAATATAGTTTTAACATCAGGATAAAGTGCTAAAGTACCAACTGCATGAGCCATTATTTCATTTTTAACAATATTAGCATTTAATAATAAACCTATTAATTTTCTAGCACTACCGGTAGTACCAATACCTTTAACAATATATTTACTATTTAAATCTTTTTTTAATATTTCGATTAAATTTTTAACTGCGTTAACTGGATTACCTTCTGTCCATATATAAGCTGAGGTAATAATATTATTATTTTCATCAATGATAACCCCTTTGGTAGAAATACTTCCAATATCAACACCTAAATAACAATTCATTTTCTCCTCATTTCTAGCATATCATAAAATGCTTCTAACCTAGTTTTAATGCCAACCTCACTCGTGTTTGCATCAAAACTAAAATATATAATAGGAATATTATAATCATTAGCTATTTTATCTAATATTGGCATAACTCCTATTTCTGGGGTACAAAAACTAGATTTAATATGAATTATACCATCATATTTATTAATTCCTAAATATTTTGCCCAATAAACATTAGTTGATGAATCAGCGCACATTTTATATTTCATATATTTTTTTGATTTTTTTAAAGCTTTATTAACAATTTTTTTATTATCAAAAAGTAAATAATTAACATTTGTAAATCTTTTAATTTCAATATTAAAAGAGGCTAATTCTTTTTCAAGAAAATAATTACTAAAAGGTTCCATCAAAGTATATAATTCGCCAATAATTCCAACCTTTAAACAATTTTTAGGTTTGTTAATTTTAATTTTTTTAAATTTTTTAAAATATATTTTATATAAAATATACAATTGAATAGGATTATTTACTGTTTTAAATTTTTCAAGCATTTCTTTTAATAAATTATTAAAGCTGTTTTTTTCTACTTCAAATCCAATATTTTGTCTTATATAATCATCTATTTTATCCATATATTTTATCATATTAACAGTTATATACAAATAATATAATCCTTTACTTACTTTAAAATTTTTATCAATTTTTTTAATTATTTTATATATTTTTTTAATATTTATTTTCCCAGCGGTAATTAAATTTACTAATTCAAATTTATATCCTAAATCTTTTAAAATTTGTTCTTGTAATTCACTATAATAACCATAACGACAACCTCCGCCAAATTGAAGTAACATATTAGCGCCTTTATCTAAACATTCAATCATTGTTCCTAATGTATATTTAAATGGAGTACAAACAAATTCTGGACTGTATTTATTACCTAATTCTATCGTTTGTGTAGTTATAAAAGGTGCTTCAATTATTTCAACATCACAAATATTTTTTATTAAATAATTAGCCGGAATATAATAATTAGCCATATGCGGAAAAGATAATTTAATTTTGTTCAATTATATCAGCAAAACTTTCTATTCTAGTTTCAATTCCTGCTAGAGCATCTAAATCATCAATAATCAAATTTAAATATGGTAATTGAATTTTCCGCATGACTAATTCATTTACTAAACTATCTAAACCACAAGGAAAAGTAGTAATAAAAATAATACCATCAACTTTTTCCTTACATAAAACAATTGCACCTAAACTCTCCTTACAATACTTCCAATATAAATTTAAAGATAAATAATGCGATAAATTTTTAGCATTAAATAAATCACTATAAATTATCTCAAAATTATATTTTTCTAAATTTTTGATTATTGTTTTTCCAATATAATCATCATGAATATTATATGAATGAGCTACAATTAGTATTTTTTTCTTAGTACTTTCCAATTTATTAAAATTAATCATCATATCACGTTTTAATTGTTTATGATATTTTAAACAAGCTATTTGATAAGCTTTTTTTAATTGTTTTTTTGTAAATCCAAGTTGTAATCCTATACTAAATAATCCTTTTTTTTCGTTTTTCTTTTTTTGATGATTTATTTCATAAGTTAAAATCTTAACATCAAACAAATTGTTAACTAAATCGTATAAACTACTAAAATTACTACACATTTGCTCGTTAAGACCAAAATTATCAATTTTAGGAATAAGTATATAGTCACACTTATCCTTTAAATAAGCAATGTGTCCTAAAAAAATTTTTAGTGATAAACACATTTCACTATTAGCATATTTATTACCAAATTCTAGAATTTTTTTGTCAGTATTAGTACTTATTAATTCAATATTTAATTCTTCAAAAAAATATCGCCATTTATCAAAAAAATAATAATAATACAATGCCTTAGGTATGCCTATTTTCATAATCTCACCTAAAATAAATATATTAATAATTATTAATTATATGACATTTTAATCATTATATGGTATAATTTTAAAAGGTGAAGACATTATGAATTTAAAAGAATTAACCAATCAAGAATTTATTAATTTTATAACTAATTTTCCTTTAAAATCTATTTATCAAACACCTGAATATGGTATGGTTATGAGTAATCAAGGATATAAACCAATTTTATTGGGTTTATTTAAGGAAAATATTGTTATTGCTGCTACTTTAATTTTAATTAATAAAGAAGATGGATTCAAATATGCTTATGCTCCCCGTGGTTTTATTTTAAATTATGAAGATTTTTATTTATTAAAAGATTTTACAGCACAAATTAAAAACTATTTAGCTAAATTAGGAGTAATTGGAATTAAAATAAATCCTCTTGTAATAAAAAGTATATATGATTTTAGTAATCAAACAAAAGAAAATAATCCTAAATTTGAATTAATTTACGAATCTTTAAAAAATAATAATTATTATCATTTAGGATATAATAATTTCTTTGAAGCATTAAAGCCTAGGTTTGAAGCTATTATCAATCTTAATGATAACTTATATAATTTATTTAAAAATATCAAAAAAGAATATCGTACAAAAATAAGAAGTGCAATCAAACATGGAGTAAGAACATACAAAGGAAGTTTTAATGACTTAAATATTTTATATGAATTCACCAAAGAACGTTATAAACGAAATTTAGAATATTTTAAAGATTGTTTTGGTTATTTCGCCAAACGCAATATGATTGAATTGTATTACACCAAACTAGATACTAAGATATATTTGGAATCTATTCAAAATAAGCTAAATGATTGTGAAGAAAAAAGCAATTATTTGAATAATTTAATAATGAAGAAAAAAAATAAGCCAAATAAAAAATTAATTAATAAAAAAATAAATATTGATAAATATTTATTTAAATATAAAAAAGATTTAATCGAGGCTACTAATTATTTACACAATTTTCCTAATGGAGTTATAACATCTTGTATCCTTATTGTCAAACAAGATAAAGAAATAACTGTTTTAATGGATGGTTATGATGCAAAATTTAAAAAATTGAATTCTAAGCATTTATTAATATGGCAAATAATGGAATTATATCAAAAACTTGGATTTACCAAATTTAATTTAGGTGGTATGTCAAATTTAACTATTGATAATAAAAGATATTCTGGTTTAGATGAGTTTAAATTAGGATTTGGTGCGAAAATGGTTGAATATGCTGGCGATTTTGAGTTGGTAACACATAAGCGTAATTATAATTTATATCGTAATTATGTTCCACTTAAAAAACTAATTAAAAGTAAATTGATAAAATAGTGATTAACTCACTATTTTTTTGCAAGAAAAATGAAAAATAAATTTTTCATTCGAAAGTCTAAAGACTTTCTTTTTAGTGTATTTTACTTTATAATATA
>CALVVV010000024.1 GCA_944363995.1 uncultured Bacilli bacterium | reverse complement strand
TTATATAATATTTTGTTAGGACATTTTAACTTAAAAATACAATTTCAAAAATAGGACATTTTAAAAAATAAATCACATATTTTTGTCGATATATTGACAAATAAAATAACATATGATATTATTTATGTAGACACGAAAAAGTGTTTTTATTTTGAAAAAATTTTCATATAATTTAAGAGGTGAATTATGAGTAAAAAAGAAGAAAAAAACACAAAAAAATTAACAGCAAAAAATGAAAAAAAAGATGTTAAAAAAGACAAAAAAACAAAAAAAGTAAAAAAAGAATCATTTTTTAAAGGAGTAAAAAAAGAAATGGACAAAGTTCGTTGGCCATTAAAAAAAGAAATGATTAAATATTCTATTGCAACTTTATCATTTATAATTTTCTTTGGTTTATTCTTTACTTTAGGTGATTTAATTATTGCTGGGATTAAAATGTTGGTGAGATAATGGAAAAAGAATGGTATGTAGTAAACACCTATTCAGGTCATGAAAGTAAAGTAAAAGAAAAATTAGAGATGCGTGCTTCTAGTATGGGACTTGAAGATTATATCTTTAGAGTAGTTGTTCCAGAACAAACAGAAGTCGAATATAAAGATGGAATAAAAAAAGAAAAAGTTAAAAAAATGTTTCCAGGTTATATATTAGTTGAAATGATTATGACTGATGAAGCTTGGTTTGTTGTAAGAAATACACCAGGAGTAACAGGATTCATTGGAAGTAGTGGTAAAGGAGCTAAACCCTTCCCATTAACACCAGCTGAAGTTGATAAAATTTTAGGTTCAATGGGTATGAGTAGACTAGATATAGCTAATGAATTAAAAATTGGTGATCAAGTCAAAGTTATTGAAGGACCTTTTACAAATATGTATGGAAAAATTACAAGTATAAATTTTGAAAAACAACAATTAGAAGTAGCTTTAGATTTATTTGGACAAGAAACCAATGTTGAATTAGAATTAACCCAAATTTCTAAAGCATAACTATTTACAAATATAAAAAAAAGTGATATTATTATTTCGCTATATATTTTTATATAGAAGTGGGAGATTGATTTGTTAGCGGATAATCATAATAACCACAACGCGAAAAAGAAAGGAGAGTGTTTTTCGTGGCAAAACAAATAACAAGTAAAGTTAAATTACAAATTCAAGCAGGTAAAGCTAATCCAGCGCCACCAGTTGGTACTGTTTTAGGTCCTAAAGGAATAAACTTACAAGAATTTTGTACAAAATATAACGACGCAACTAAAGATAAAATGGGAGATGTATTACCAGTTGAAATTACTATTTATGATGATAGAAGTTTTGATTTCGTAGTAAAAACTCCACCAGCAGCTTTTTTAATAAAAAAAGCAGCAAAAGTAAAAGCTGGCTCTGCTAAAGGTAAAAAAGAAGTAGTTGGAACACTTACAAAAGACCAAGTTAAAGAGATTGCTGAAACAAAATTACCAGATTTAAATGCTTATACTGTAGAAGATGCAATGAAAACTATTGAAGGTACAGCTTTAAATATGGGAATTGAAGTTAAATAACATAGATTAATTCTATGTGGAAGGAAAAATCCGCTAGACCACATAAGGAGGTATAAAAAATGAAGAAAGGAAAAAAATATGTTGAAGCAGCTAAATTAGTTGAAAAGAATAAACTATATTCTAAAGAAGAAGCAATTGATTTAGTAAAAAAAACATCAACAACTAAATTTGATTCATCAGTGGAAGTAGCTATGAACTTAAACTTAGATACTAAAAAAGCTGATCAACAATTAAGAGGTACTATTTGCTTACCAAATGGTACAGGAAAAACTAAAAAAATCTTAGTTATTGCTAAAGGTCCTAAAGCTACTGAAGCTAAGGAAGCTGGAGCAGATTATGTAGGAGATGTAGATTACTTAGAAAAAATTGAAAAAGAAAATTGGCTTGATTTTGATACATTAATTGCAACTCCAGATATGATGCCGCAATTAGGTAAATTAGGTAAAATTTTAGGTCCAAAAGGCTTAATGCCAAATCCTAAAACTGGAACAGTAACTATGGATATTAAAAAAGCAGTTCTTGAAGTAAAACAAGGAAGAATTGAATATAGAACAGATTCATATGGAAATGTTCATACAATTATTGGTAAAGTAAGTTTTACAGAAAAACAATTACTTGAAAATTTAGAAGCCTTTGTTTCATTAATTTTAAAAACTAAACCATCAGTTGTTAAAGGAACTTATGTTAAAAATATAAGTATTTCCACAACCATGGGACCTGGTATTAAAATTGATACAAATTCTTTTGACAAATAATTAATAAATGTGTTATAATTAAGTTGTGTGAAGTACCGTAGACAGTAGGAGTCAATTGACTTAATATTTCCTACCGAGGACTTAGAAAAAGTTTTCTAATGCTCTTACGGTAAAGTAAGAGCATTTTAAGTTAGCGGTATTATATAAAAATGAGGAGGTGTAATATGGCTAATCAAAAAATAATTGCAAAAAAGCAAGAAATAGTTAATGAAATAACTGATAAAGTTAAAGAAGCTTCTTCAACAGTTTTATTTGAATATCATGGCTTAACAGTTAATGAAACAATGGAACTTAGAAGAAAATTAAAAGAATCTGGTTCTGAATACAAAGTTTATAAAAATACTTTAGTAAAAAGAGCATTAGACAATTTAAATATTGATATGGACTCTCAATTAAATGGACCTAAAGCTATGGCTTTTGGTACTGATGCAGTTGCTCCTATCAAAGTACTAAGCGATTTTGCTAAAGACCATCCAGCCTTAGTTATGAAAATTGGTTATGTTGATGGTCAAATAGCTGACGAAAATATGTTAAAACAATTAGCAAGCATCCCATCAAGAGAAGGATTACTTACTATGTTAGCAGCCGGATTAATGGGTGTTGTAAAAGATTTATCAATTTGCTTAGATTTATATAGTAAAGATTTAGAAAAATAGAAAGGAATGATTATAAATGGCAAAATTTACAAAAGATGAATTTATTAGCGGATTAAAAGAAATGACTATTCTTGAAGTAAAAGAATTAGTTGATGCAATGAAGGAGGAATTTGGTGTTGATCCATCAGCTGTAGCCGTAGCTGCTAATCCTGTAGCTGCAGCAGTAGATGAAGGACCATCAACAGTTAATGTAAATTTAACATCAGCTGGTCCAAATAAAATTGCTGTTATCAAATTAGTTCGTGATATTACTGGATTAGGATTAAAAGAAGCTAAAGATTTAGCTGATAACGGTGGAACAGTTAAAGAAAATGTTGCAAATGAAGAAGCTAATGAATTAAAAGCTAAATTCGAAGAAGCTGGCGCAACTGTTGAATTAAAATAATTAATTTAAGCCTGTACTAAATTTAGTATAGGCTTATAGCATTTAGAAAGGAAGGTTTTATGAGTTATTATTTTACTAACGATGAAAATTTAAAAAGTGAAGTAAAAAAAATAAACGTAAATATTGTAAATCTTCCTTTTTCTTTTTATACTGACAATGGTGTTTTTTCTAAAAGAGGTTTAGATTTTGGTACTAGAACATTATTAGAAAATCTACCAAATTTAAAAGGTAATATATTAGATATAGGTTGTGGTTATGGAGCTATAGGCATATTTATTGCTAAAAAATATAAAGTTAATGTTGATATGATTGATATTAATAATCGGGCTTTAAGTTTAGCTCATCAAAATGCAAAATTAAACAATGTAATTGTCAATATATTTGCAAGTGATTTATATACCAATGTCAATAAAAATTATGACTTTATTATTGCTAATCCACCAATTAGAGTAGGTAAAAAAATACTCTACCAACTATTGTTTGAAGCTAAAAAACATTTAACTAAAGATGGCGAATTGTGGATAGTTATTAATAAAGATCAAGGAGCTAAAAGTATTATAAAAGATTTAAGTTTAGAATATAAAGTAAATATAATTAATAAAAATAAAGGTTTTTTCGTAATTCAAGCAATAAATTATTGACTTATTGATTATTGTTTGATAAAATTATAAATTGGTGACATGTACTTTTGTTGCAATTATAGTATATAGGGGTGAAATAGTGGCATATACAATTAAAAAAAGTGGAGATTACCGTGAAAGAAGAAATTATGCAAAATCAAAAAACGCAATTGAATTAAGCAATTTATTAGAAATTCAAAAAAAATCTTATGATTGGTTTATGACCGAAGGAATCAAAGAAGTATTTGATGATATTTTTCCTGTAGAAAGTTTTACAGGGAATTTGTCGTTAGAATTTGGTGAATTTTCTTTTGACCAACCAAAATATTCCATAAAAGGTTGTAAAGAAAGATATGCAACTTATGCCGCACCTTTAAAAGTAGAAGCAAGACTTTTTAATGGTGAAACAGGAGAAGTTAAAGAACAAGAAATTTTTCTAGGTGATATGCCAATAATGACAGAAACTGGTACATTTATAATTAATGGAGCAGAACGAGTAATTGTTTCTCAATTGGTTCGCTCACCTAGTTGTTATTATGGAAAAGAAATCGATAAAAAAAATGGTAGAATAACCATTACAAGTCAAATTATTCCAACACGCGGAACTTGGCTAGAATATGAAATTGATTCAAGAGATGTTATTTTTGTTAGAATCGATCGAACTAGAAAAGTTCCAATTACTACATTACTTAGAGCTATTGGCTTAAATAGTGATGAAGATTTAATCGGCTTATTTGGCGAAAATGATTTATTGATAAAAACAATTGAAAAAGATACAAATAAAAATACTGATGAATCTTTAATTGATATTCATTCAAAATTAAGACCAGGAGAACCATCAACTTTAGATAGCGCGAAAAATCAATTAATTACGAGATTTTTTGATGCTTTTAGATATGATTTAGCTAAAGTTGGACGTTATAAATTTAATAAAAAATTAAATGTTTTAGATCGTTTATTAGGTTGTCGTTTAGCTGAAGATATAGTGGTTGATGGCAAAATTATTGCTAAAAATGGTGACATAGTTACTAAAGATTTATACACTTTATTGGTTCCAGTATTTGCAGCTGGATATGGTGTTAAAGAAGTATTAATAAATGAAGAATTAGATAATTACAACAAAGTTCAAATTGTAAAAGTTTATAGTAATAATAATAAAGATAAAGTTGTTAATATAATAGGAAATGATCAAACAATTACTGAAAAAAGATTAACAATATCAGATATTTATGCTTCTGTATCTTACTATTTAAATTTATTTGATGGTATTGGTTCATACGATGAAATAGATCATTTATCTAATCGTCGAGTAAGACAAGTTGGTGAACTATTACAAAATCAATTTAGAATTGGTGTTTCAAGAATTGAAAGAGTAATAAGAGATCGAATGAGTACACAAGAGTTAGCTGAAGTAACACCTAAAACATTAATTAATATTCGACCACTTACAGCTGCTATTAAAGAATTTTTCGGATCAAGTCAATTATCCCAATTTATGGATCAAACTAATCCAATTGCTGAATTAGCTAATAAAAGACGTTTATCTAGTTTAGGTCCAGGTGGTTTATCAAGAGATAGAGCAGGAATGGACGTGCGAGATGTTAATCCTTCCCATTATGGAAGATTATGTCCTGTTGAATCACCAGAAGGTCCTAACATTGGATTAATTACAGCTTTAGCCAGTTATGCTAAGGTTAATGATTATGGATTTTTAATGACTCCATATCGAAAAGTTGAAAATGGCAAATTAACCGATGAAGTAGTTTATATGACTGCTGATGAAGAATTAGAACATTATATTTCGCAAGCTACAGTTAAATTAGATGAAAATAATTGCTTTATTGAAGAAAAAGTACCTGTTAGATATTATGGCGATAATATTATTGTTGAATCAAAAAAAGTTGACTATATTGATGTTTCACCGCAACAAGTTATTTCAATTACAACCCAAGGAATTCCTTTCTTGGAACATGACGATGGTAAAAGAGCTTTAATGGGTTCAAATATGCAACGTCAAGCAATACCTCTATTAAAATCCGAAGCACCATTAGTTGGAACAGGTGTGGAAGCCATAGCAGCCCGTGATGGTGGTTCAGTTGTTATTTCGGCTTCTGATGGTGTTGTTGAATATGTTGATGGTAAAAAAATAGTAATAAAAACAAAACAAAATAAAGATGTATATTATCTAAATGGTTATGAAAGAAGTAATAATGGAACTTGCTATCATCAAGTACCAATTGTTAGAGTAGGAGATATAGTAAAAAAAGATCAAGTTATTGCTGATGGTCCTTCATCAGATATGGGGGAAATGGCTTTAGGTAAAAATGTTACAGTAGCATTTATGAACTTTAATGGTTATAATTATGAAGATGCTGTTATTTTAAATGAAAGATTAGTATCAGATGATGTTTATACTTCAATCCACATTGAAGATTATCAAATAGAATGTCGTGATACTAAATTAGGTCCTGAAGAATTTACAAGAGATATACCTAACGTTGGTGAAGAAGCAAGAAAAAATTTAGATGAAAATGGAATTATCAGAATTGGTACTGAAGTTAAAGATGATGATATTTTAGTTGGTAAAGTAACACCAAAAGGAATGGCTGAATTAACCAGTGAAGAAAAATTATTACATGCTATTTTCGGAGAAAAAACAAGAGAAGTAAGAGATACATCATTAAGAGTACCGCATGGTGGTGAAGGAATTGTTCATGATGTTAAAATATTTACGAAAGAAGATTCTGATGAAATACCTGCTGGTGTATCCAAAATAGTGCGTGTTTATATTGCTCAAAAAAGAAAAATTTCGATTGGTGATAAAATGGCTGGTCGTCATGGTAATAAGGGTGTTATATCTTTGATTTTACCAAAAGAGGATATGCCTTATATGGCTGATGGAACTCCAATTGATATTTTACTTAACCCACTTGGTGTTCCAAGTCGTATGAATGTTGGACAAATATTAGAGATGCATTTAGGGGCTGCTGCTAAAAAATTAAATATTCATGTTATGACACCTGCTTTTGATGGTGCAACGAGAAATGAAATAATTGATGCTTTAAAAGAAGCTGGATTAGATGAAGATGGGAAAATGGTTTTATATGATGGCAGAACTGGTGAACCATTTGATAATCGTGTTTCCGTTGGAATTATGTATATGATTAAACTTCATCATATGGTTGATGATAAATTACACGCAAGATCTACTGGTCCATACTCATTGGTAACTCAACAACCTTTAGGTGGAAAAGCCCAATTTGGTGGTCAAAGATTTGGTGAAATGGAAGTTTGGGCGTTATATGCTTATGGTGCTGCCCATGTGTTACAAGAAATGATGACGATTAAATCAGATGATGTAGTCGGACGTGTTAAAGTATATGAATCTTTAGTTAAAGGAACACCACTACCACCAAGCAATGTTCCAGAAAGTTTTAGAGTTTTAATTAAAGAATTTCAAGCTTTAGGATTAGATATTAGTGTTCTTTCAGAAAATGGTAAATTAATTGATATGAAAGAAATTGAAGCTAGCGATCAAGATGGTTTTATTAGTACAGATGAATTTGAAAATAATATAGAACCAATTGATATGGTAGATGATACATTTGCTCAAAATGATTTTATTGATGATAAAGATGATGAGTTCGACGATGAAGATATTGAAGAACCAGAAGATTTAGAAGAAGAATTAGAACAAATAGATAAGGAGGCTATGTAATGAATATTAATGAATTTGAAGGATTAAAAATTTCAATAGCATCTCCTGAGAAAATTCGTTCATGGTCTTATGGCGAAGTAAAAAAAGCTGAGACAATTAATTATCGAACTTTAAAACCAGAACGTGATGGATTGTTTTGTGAAAAAATATTTGGTCCAACTAAAGATTTTGAATGTTCATGTGGTAAATATAAAAGACTAAGATACAAAAATATAGTGTGCGATCGATGTGGTGTTGAAGTAACACGTAGTAAAGTAAGACGGGAAAGAATGGGACATATTGAACTTGCAACTCCTTGTTCCCATATTTGGTTTTTTAAAGGTGTTCCTTCACGCATAGGTTTAGTCTTAGATATGTCACCTCGTGATTTGGAAGAAGTATTATATTTTGTTAGTTATGTCGTTTTAGATCCAGGAAGTGCACCATTAGAAAAAAAACAAACTATTTCTGATAAAGAATATCGTAGTTATTACGAAAAATATGGTAATTCATTTAGAGTTGGTATGGGTGCTGAAGCAATTAAAGAATTGCTTCAAGAGGTTGATTTGGCTCATGAAGTAGAAATTATTAAAGAAGAGATTGAAAATATTAAAGATTCAACTAGTCAAAAAAGAATCAGATTAATTAAAAGATTAGATGTTTTAAACGCTTTTTTGGAATCAGGTAATCGTCCTGAATGGATGATTTTAGAAGCATTACCTGTAATACCACCAGAGTTAAGACCAATGATTCAATTAGATGGAGGTAGATTTGCTACTTCTGATTTAAATGATTTATATCGAAGAGTAATTAATCGAAATAATCGTTTAAAAAAATTAATGGAATTAGGTGCGCCATCTATCATTATTCAAAATGAAAAACGTATGTTACAAGAAGCTGTTGATGCTTTGTTTGATAATGGTAGACGTGGGCGAAATATAACTGGTGCTGGTAATCGTCCACTTAAATCTTTGTCTAGTATGTTAAAAGGTAAACAAGGAAGATTTAGACAAAATTTATTAGGAAAGCGTGTTGACTATTCGGGACGTTCTGTTATTGTTGTAGGTCCTTCTTTAAAAATGTATGAATGTGGTATTCCTAAAGAAATGGCTTTAGAATTATTCAAACCGCATGTTATAAATGGGTTAGTTACTAAAGAAATTGCTTCTAATATTAAAGCAGCTAAAAGAATGATTGAAAATCAAGATGAACGCGTTTGGGATATCGTTGAAGAAAAAATTTGTGAACATCCTGTTTTATTAAATCGTGCTCCAACTTTACATAGACTAGGAATTCAAGCTTTTCAACCGAAATTAATTGAAGGTAGAAGTATTAGATTACATCCTTTGGTATGTGCAGCTTTTAATGCTGATTTCGATGGGGATCAAATGGCTGTCCATGTACCAATTTCTGATGAAGCCCAAGCTGAAGCAAGAATTTTAATGTTGGGAGCTAATAATATCTTATCACCTAAAGATGGGCAACCAATTGTTACACCTGGTCAAGATATGATTTTAGGTAATTATTATATAACAATTGAAAAAGCAGGACAAAAAGGTGAAGGAAGAGTATTTAAAAATGATAATGAAGCATTGATGGCATACGAAAGAAGAGAAATTTCACTTCATACACGTATTGCTATTCCAACAAAATCATTTAAACATAAAATTTTTCCAGATAAATATTTAGATAAATATTTAGTTACTACACCTGGTAAATTATTGTTTAATGAAATTTTTCCAGATAGTTTTCAATATATTAATGATGGAAGTGCCGAAAATATTGAAAAAATTACTCCAAGTAAATATTTTATTGATAAAGGTAAAAATATAAAAGAAGAAATTATTAACATGGAAGTTGTTAAACCTTTTGGAAAAAAAGTTTTAACAAAATTAATTTCGCAAATTTATAAACGTTATCAAACAACAGAAACATCAGTTATGCTTGATAAAATGAAAGATTTAGGATTCAAACATTCAACTTTATCAGGAATTTCAATTGGTATTGGTGATATTATTGAATCAAAAACTAAGCCAGAAGTTTTAGCTGAAGCAAATTCTAAAATTGAAACAATTAATAAACAATTTAAACGAGGATTAATAACCGAAAAAGAAAGATATGATAATGTTGTTGATACTTGGAATCAAGCAAAAAATAAAATAGCTTCGGAATTAGAAGGATTTATAAAAAATCATAAAGAAAATTCAATATCTTTGATGATTGATTCAGGTGCTCGTGGTAATATGAGTAACTATAACCAAATGGCTGGTATGCGTGGACTTATGATGAAACCAACAGGTGAAACTGTTGAAATACCTATAACATCTTCGTTTGTTGAGGGTGCTAATGTTACAGAGTTTTTCTTGGCAACTCATGCTATTAGAAAAGGCTTTGTTGATACCGCTTTGAAAACAGCTGATGCCGGTTATTTAACACGTCGTTTAGTTGATGTATCACAAGACATGATTGTTAAAGAAGAAGACTGTAAAACAAGTGAAGGGGTTGTTGTTGAAGCTTTTATTGATGATAAAGATGGTTCAATAATTGAAGATTTAAGAGATCGTATTGTTGGTAGATTTACCAATAAAAATGTTGTACATCCTGAAACTAAAGAAATAATTGCTGAAAAAAATACTTATATAACTGAACAATTAGCTGATAAAATTATTAAAGCTGGTGTTACGAAGGTATCAATAAGAACTGTTTTGACTTGTAAAACTGAGCATGGTGTTTGTTGTAAATGTTATGGTCGTAATTTAGCTACTGGCTCATTAGTTGAAATTGGTGAAGCTGTAGGTATTATGGCAGCACAATCAATTGGTGAACCTGGTACCCAATTAACTATGCGTACCATCAATTCAGGTGGAGTAGCTGGTGATGATATAACTCAAGGTTTGCCACGTGTTCAAGAATTATTTGAATGTCGTAATCCAAAAGGAAAGGCAACAATTTCGGAAATCAATGGTAAAGTTACCAAAATTGAAGAAGAAAATGGTAAATTCTTAATAACTGTTGCTAATAATGCTGAAACAAAAGTTCATACAACTAATTATGGTGTTAAATTAAAAGTTGAAATAAATCAAGATGTCTTAGCTGGTGACAAATTAACTTATGGTGCTATTAGTCCTAAAGAATTGTTAGTTGTTACTGATCCTATTACTGTTCAACAATATATTTTGTCAGAAATTCAAAAAGTTTATCGTTCTCAAGGTGTTGATATATCTGATAAACACGTAGAAATTATTGCTAAGCGAATGATTTCTAAGATTAAAATAATTAATTCCGGTGATTCATTATATTTGCCTGGTACGATGGTTAACATAAATCATTTTGCTGATGTTAATAAACAACTTATTTTGGAAGGAAAAACTCCGGCTTTAGGACGACCTATTTTATTAGGAATTACTAAAGCAAGTTTAGAAACAGATTCATTCTTATCAGCAGCCTCTTTCCAAGAAACAACAAGAATATTAACTGATGCTGCTATTCATGGAAAAGTTGATGAATTAAGTGGATTAAAAGAAAATGTCATAATTGGTAAATTAATTCCTGCGGGAACTGGTGCTAAAAAATATAAAAAAGCTGATTATGATTTAGAAATTCCTTATTTAGATGATGAACCTTTAGAATCTTTAGAACAAGAATTGATGGATTAAGGTATATATATTATAATCAAAGCATATATTATTATGTATCAGAATATGATACTTTTAGGAAACTCGTAGTGTTACGGTTTCCTTTTATTTTGTAATAATGTAAAAATGTGGTAAATAATAAATTACTATATACAAAATATGTCGAAAAATGGTATAATGTTAAATAGGTGAGGCTATGAAAAAAGTAGTTAATATTTTTTTAGTTTTCCTGTTTTTGTTTGCGAGTTTGATTCCTCCAATTCATGCAGAAGAAGTAAGATATGGCTATGTTAGTTCTACTAAAGGTGATGGTATTTTAGTAAGAACGGGTCCTGGTACTTCTCATCCAACTGTAGGAAATGGCTTAGCTGAAGGGGAGCAAATGAAAATTTTAAGTGAACATCAGCCCGATGATAAAACTGATAATAGTTGTAGCTTATGGTATAAAATTGAATATTCTGAAATTGATACCGGAATTGGTTATGCTTGTGCTGATTTAATTAAAGTAATTGAAATTCAAACTGATGAAGATTTTGAAAAAAGTTTAGAAGCTTTTCCAGAAAGTTATCATGATAAATTAAGATTGTTACATACTATTTATCCTAATGCTATTTTTAAAGCATATGATACTAGATTAGACTTTAATACAGTAGTTGAGAATGAAGCGGTTTTAGGTCATAGTTTAATTTGGGATTCTAATAATTCCCGTGATGGTTTGAAACATATGGATAGTTATAATTATAAAACTAATAAATTTGCTAATAATTATTCTGGTGGTGGTGAATATTGGTATGCAGCTAGTGAAGAAATAATTGCTTATTATCTTGATCCTAGAAATTTTTTAAATGAAAATAGAATATTTATGTTTGAAAGTTTATCTTATAGTTCTTCAACACATACTGAAGCTGGTGTTGAAGCAATATTAGCTGGTAGCTTTATGGCTAAAGAAAAAGTTGATGGTGGTAGTAAAACTTTTGCAGAAGTGATTATGAATGCGGGAATAAAATATAATATAAGTCCTTATTATTTAGGGAGTCGAATTTTACAAGAAACAGGTTATACTAGAAGTGCCTTAGTTAAAGGTGATTATTCAGGAAAATATGATAAATTTGATGGTTATTACAACTTTTTTAATTATGGTGCTAGTGGAACTGATGTTGTTTATAATGGTTTAAATTATGCTTATAAAAAAGGTTGGAATTCCGAAGAAAAGGCTATTATGAGGGGAACTAGTTTAATTGGAACATCATATATTAATGTTGGACAAGATACTGGTTATTTTCAAAAATGGGATGTTGTTTGTGATGAATCTAATATCAGTGAATGTAGCTTTTATGGTCATCAATATATGCAAAATATTGAAGCTCCTTATAGTGAAGCTAATTCTACTTATAAAGCTTATAAAAAAATATTTAAAGATAATTTATATTTGTTACCTTTTGTATTTACAATTCCTATTTATAAAAATATGCCAAAACAAACAACTTATCCAAGTGAAAAAAATCCAATTAATTATTTAAAAACATTAACTGTTAATGGCAAAAGTGTTACTAATTTTAATAGTTTAAAAACAGAATATACAATCAGTATTCCAGAAAATATAAAGTCAGTTAAAATAGCTGCAACAAAAATAGAAAGTAGTTCGACAATTAAAGGAACTGGTACTATTTCTATAACTAAAGATGGTCAAATTATTCCAATAACTGTTACCGCCGAAAATGGTGATAAATTGGTGTACAATATTAAAGTAAAATTACTAGAAGTTGATGAAAATGCTATAACTTTAAAAGAAACTATTAATAATATTAAATCAGGAACTTTTAAAGATGGCTATATCACAGGTTTAACTAATGCTAAAACAATATTGGAAGCAGTAACTACTGCAAATGAGTTTGCCGAAGTTAAAATTTATGATTTAGAAGGTAAAGAAGTTGATAGTGGTTCTGTCGGAACAGGTTATAAAGTAACCATTACAGTATTAGAAGAAAGTAAAACTTTTGAAGTTGTTATTTATGGTGATACTAATGGTGATGCACAAATAACTGTTTTGGATTTATTGCGTGTCCAAAAAGATATTTTAGGTATTTCTAATTTATCTGGTGTTCAATCTAAAGCGGCTGATGTAGGAAAAGATGGTAAAATAACTGTTTTAGATTTATTAAAAATCCAAAAAGATATTTTGGGTATTTCTGAAATAAAACAATAAAGGAGGATAAAAATGAAAAAGATATATTTTGCTCTATTTATAACGTTTTTAAGCTTAATATTTATTAATCGTGTTGATGCAGCTACGGCTAATATAACTGTTACCTCATCTAAATCACGAGTTATTGTAGGTGATAATGTAACTGTAAAAATTAAAATCTCTTCGTCAGCAAATATTGGTAGTTGGGATTTTACTGTAGTTCCATCTTCAAATTTATCACTTGTTAGTCGAAGTGATGGATTTGATGGCTTTAAAGTTGCGGATAATGGTGGAGCAGCTACTAAATCTAAAACATATACATTTACTTTTAAAGCTAAATCTAGTGGAACTGGTAGTGTTAAGCTTAATGTCAATGAAGTTTATGAAATGACTAATGATGACAGTACTCCTAAAATGACTGTTAAAACTACGAGTACTAGTTTTAACATTATGACACAATCGCAATTAGAAGCTAGTTACAGTAAAAATAATTATTTATCAAAATTAGAAATTGAAGGACAAGCTTTGACTCCACAATTTGATAAAGATACATTAGAATATAATATAGATTTAGAATATGGAACTAAGAATATTAATATTATTGCCACTACCGAAGATTATCGTGCAAGTATTGATGGTAATGGAAATGTTGCTTTGTCTCAAGGAATGAATAATATAAAAGTAGTTGTTACTGCTGAAAATGGAAGTGCTAGAATTTATACAATAAATGCCAATGTCAAAGAATTAGATCCAATTAATGTGACTTTAGATGGTAAAAATTATTCTGTTATAAGAGAAGAAAAATTTTTACCTTCAATAAATAACACCTATCAGTTAGCAACTATTGAAATAGATGATAAAACAGTTCCAGCTTATTATAACTCAGTAATCGATTTTACGTTAATAGGTTTAAAAGATGAAGACGGTAATATTAATTTGTATATTTACGACGACAATAATTATACAATATATAATGAATTTAATTTCAATCAAATCAAGGTTTATTTGTTAGACATTGATGAAGGTATATTGCCTAAAGGATATACAGCAAAAGATATAACAATTGGTAATAAAACGGTAACTGGTTATACTCGTGATGGTTATGAATATCCAATAATATATGCTTTAAATCTTGAAACTGGCGAAAAAAATTTATATAAATATGATGCCAAAGAAAATACTTTACAAAGAGTTGAAAACATAGATTCAAATAAAGAAAACTTATATTTTAATATTATTTTAGGTTCGTTTGGTTTTACCGCTGTTTCTTATTTATTTTTTATCAATTTATTAAATAAAAAAAATAAACAACAACGTGAATTTTTAGAAAAAACTATGCAAATGAATATAAGCGATATTAAGATGAATAAAGATTTAGGCGATGAATTATATAAAAATACAACTTTGTCAAGAAAACAAATGAAACAAAAAAGAAAAGAAACAAAAAAACTTTTAAAAAAACAGAAAAAAGAATCAAAAAAGAATCATGATGAAATGGCTAGTTTATAATTAATATTAATTAAAAATAATAAAAAGTCAAATATAAAAATTTGGCTTTTTATTGAAATAAATTATTTTCTTTAATTTTATTATAATATATTTAATGAATAAATTTTTTTAATACATAAAATACCTAAAAGGTATTATGCAGCTTTTTTTAATGTTCTTAATTCTCTAGCACTCATTCTTATTGTTTCACCGTTGTCCAATGTTACTTTTTGTAAATTTGGTTTCCTAGAATGTTTAGTTGCTTTACAAGAATGAGATCTTAAATTACCAGTTAAAGGTTTTTTACTTGTTACTTTTTTAGCCATAATATACCTCCTTGTTTTCTTTGCTATTCCATTTTACTATATATTATAAAATAAGTCAAATATTTCTTTTAAAAATATATAAAATATAGTAAAATAATACTAGGAGTTGATTTTATGGGACCACTTTATATTAAAACCGAAAATAGTTTATTAAGTAGTTTAATTAAAATTGATGATTTAATTACTTTTGCGATAAAAAAAAATATTAAAGCACTAGCGATAACGGATAATAATATGTGTGGGGCCTTAGAATTTTATATTAAATGTCAAAAAAATCATATTAAGCCTATTATTGGTTTAGAAATAAACGACATTGTATTATACGCACTTAATTTTGAAGGATATAAAAATTTAATAAAATTAAGTACAATTAATTCCAAAGAAAAAATTGATTTGAATATCTTAAGAAAATATAGTGATGAACTAATTTGTATTGTTCCTTATCATAATTTAGAAAATTATGATAATTATAAATTTTATAAATATTTATATCAAGGATATACTAATATTGACGAAAAAAAGACGTTGACTGGTAAAACCGTTTATTTAAATGAAGTATTATATTTAGAAGAAAATGAACGAGAATATTTAAAATTTTTGTATGCTATTAATAAAGGTGTTAGTGTTAATGAGATAACTATTAACAAACATGATAATCACTTATTAAATTATCAATTATATATTGAAGATTGTAATGAAGAAATAATTGATTTATGTAATCTTGTCTTACCTTTTAAACAAAATTTATTGCCGATTTATGACTGCCCTGATAATTTAGATAGTTATACATATTTAAAAAAATTAGTAAAAGAAGGTTTAAAAAAAATTTTTGGTTCAAAAGTAAAAACAATTTATTTAGAAAGATTAAAGTATGAATTAAATATTATTAACAAAATGAATTTTTGTAATTATTTTTTAGTGGTATGGGATTATGTGACATACGCAAAAAAAAATAATATTTTAGTAGGACCAGGTAGGGGTAGTGCGGCTGGTTCATTAGTTTCCTATTGTTTAGGAATTACTACTGTTGATCCTATTAAATATAATTTATTATTTGAACGTTTTTTAAATCCAGAACGCATAAGTATGCCTGATATTGATATTGATTTTGAATATACAAGAAGAGATGATATCTTGAATTATTGTATCGAAAAATACGGATTTAAAAAAGTCGCACCAATTATCACTTTTGGTACTTTGGGTAGTAAACAAGTTCTTAGAGATGTTGGTAAAGTTTTAAATATCAATAATAATATAATTGATAATTTTGTTAAACAAATTGACTCAAATTTAACTTTAAAAGAAAATTATTCTAAAATAAAAAATCAATTAACTAATCTTGATTTACAAAAATTATATAAAATATCTTTAAAATTTGAAGGATTAAAACGTCATACTAGTATTCACGCTGCTGGGGTAGTTATGGCAAAGAAAGATTTAGATGAAATAATTCCTTTAATTTATCATGATTCTTTTTATATAACTGGTTATACAATGGATTATTTAGAAGATTTAGGTTTACTTAAAATGGATTTATTAGCACTTAAAAATTTAACTTTAATAAATAATATTTTAAAAGAAGTGAAAATAAATTTTGAAGATATTCCTTTAGATGATAATGAAGCTATAAAAATTTTTACTAATGTAGATACTGTTGGTATTTTTCAATTTGAATCAAATGGCATGATGAATTTTTTAAAGAAATTTAAAATAAATAATTTTGAAGATATAGTTGCCGCTATTGCCTTATTTCGACCTGGACCAATGCTTAATATTGATACTTATATAAAAAGAAAAAATGGTTTAGAACCATATACTATTATTGAACCATTAAAACCAATTTTAAAAAGTACTTATGGAATTATTATTTATCAAGAGCAAATAATGCAAATAGCGCATATTTTAGCTAATTATTCTTTAGCTGAAGCAGATTTATTACGAAAAGCTATGAGTAAAAAAAAGGAAGATATTTTATTAAAAGAAAAAGACAAATTTATTAAACAAACTATAAAGAATGGTTATAGTAAAGAAATTGCCGAAGAAATATATAATTTAATATTAAAGTTCGCTTCATATGGTTTTAATAAAGCTCATTCTGTATCTTATGCCTTAATATCATATAAAATGGCTTATTTAAAAAAGTATTATTATCCTTATTTTATAAAAAATTTATTAACAATGGTTATTGGTAGTGAAATAAAAACAAAAGAATATTTAAATGAATGTAAAAATAAAATAGAAATTTTAAAACCTAATATTAATTGGAGTGATAGTGATTATATTATTAAAGATAATAAATTAATTTATCCTTTAACTAATATAAAAAATATTGGTAGTATGATAGCTAAAGAAATTATCGAAGAAAGAAAAAAAGGTAATTTTAAAGATATTTTTGATTTTTTTAAAAGATGTTATGGGAAAAGCATTAATAATAATGTTATTTAAAATTTATATAAAGCTGGTTGCTTTTTAGATTTTTGTAAT
>CALVVV010000023.1 GCA_944363995.1 uncultured Bacilli bacterium | reverse complement strand
AAACCTTCTTATTAGATACTTTATATGTTATTTTATTTTTGAAATTGTTGGATATTATAAATTTAAAATTAACAATTGGATAAGTCGTGAAGAAGAACAAAAACAATATGAAGAAGTCATGTATGAAAAAGGTATCACTCAAGGAATAGAACAAAATAAACAAGAAAACGCTAAAAAGATGTTAGACTTAAAAATAGATTTAGAAACAATAAGTAAGGTTACTGGTTTGACAAAAGAACAAATTAATGATTTAAAATAGTCATTAATTTTTTTAATATTCTTACAATTTTGTAATTATTGACACTATTATATTGATTAAAATTTCAATTTATTTTATAATTAAAATGGTGATGCTATGAAGAAGAAAGGGTTTACAATGGTAGAATTAATAGCAATTATAATTATATTGGCTTGTATATTATTAATTGCTTTGCCGGCAATAAATAATACTATTAAAAATAGTGAAGAAAAGAAAAAAGAAGAAGCACTAAATAATATTTATATGGCTGCTGAGAATTATTTGATGAATAATTATGAAGATCATAAAATTGATAATGCTGGAGATACTACATATGTATACGTTGCTGATTTAATTAATAATAATTATATAAGTGTAGATACATTAAATCCTAATAATGATTCAACTTTTTCTAGTAAAGATGTCGTCAAAGTAACTAGAAATGAAAATGGAACATTTGGATATGAGTTAATTTGTAACTTTATTGGATCAATTTTCTGCTTTAGAATTAGGAGAAAATGGTTGTAAAACACCAACAGATAATAATTATAGTTATATGGGAGGGTGTTATTTAAATGGCAATCCAAATAATAATTATATATGGTATTCCGGATTTTTATGGCGAATCATGGGAATCAATGCTGATGGAACAGTAAGATTAATAACCGATGAAAATGTAACAGTAATACCATGGGGGGCAAATAATACTGCAGAAAATTGGGATGGAAGTTATGCTAAAGATTGGTTAAATAATTATTTTTATCCAAGATTAAAAGGTAATGATATCATAAAAGAAGAAACTTGGTGTAGTGAAACGACTACTGATAGTTCAAGTGCAAGAACAGAATGTACAAATAATTTATCAATGCAACCAGCTTATGTAGGATTAATAACGCTAGATGAATATAATCTTGCTGGTGGTAGTAGTTCTTATTTAGATATAGGACAATATCAATGGACGATGACATCATATAATAGTTCTCGTGCCTGGAGCGTGAACTACTTTGGTAACGCCGACATCGATGCTGTGTCCGACACGTTTGGGCTTCGTGCAGTTATAAATGTCAACTCTGATGTCACCATTACCGGAGGTAATGGTACTTGGAGTAATCCATATGAAATATAAAAAGAAGATATGAAAAAAATAAGTATAAACGAAGCAATACACACCTTGCCAATGAAAAGGGCAAGGTGAGGCTTATCCACAGTATAAAAGTAATTTATACTATTTATGAAGAAAGGAAAGATAATATGAAAACAATAAGAGATTTTGATTTAAATAATAAGAAAGTAATAATAAGAGTAGATTTTAATGTACCAATTAAAGATGGTATTATAACTGATGATACAAGAATAAAAGAAAGTTTAAAAACAATTAATTATGCTATTGAAAATAATGCTAAAGTTATTTTAATGAGTCATTTAGGAAGAATAAAAGAAGAAAGTGATAAATTAAAAAATACTTTAAAACCAGTTAGTATTAGATTAGGTGAATTATTAAATAAAGAAGTTATTTTTATACCTAATACTAGAGGAATTGAATTAGAAAATGCTATTAATAATTTAAACAATGGTGATGTATTATTAATGGAAAATACGAGATTTGAAGATTTACCGGATAAAAAAGAAAGTAAAAATAATGAAGAATTAGGTAAATATTGGGCTTCTTTAGGTGATATTTATATTAATGATGCATTTGGTACTGCACATAGAGCTCATGCTTCTAATGTTGGTATTGCTAGTAATTTAGAAAGTGGAATTGGCTTTTTAATTGAAAAGGAGTTAAATAATTTATTACCAGCTATTAATAATCCGGAGAAACCATTTACAGTTATTTTAGGCGGAGCTAAAGTAAGTGATAAAATAGGGGTTATTGAAAATTTAGTAAAAAAAGCTGATTATATTTTAATTGGTGGGGGAATGGCTTTTACCTTTTTGAAAGCTAAAAATATTGAAATAGGTAAATCTTTATTAGATGAAGAAAATATAAAATTTGCTAAACAAATATTAAAAGAAAATGAAAATAAAATTATTTTACCTATTGATGTTGTAACAGATAAAAAAGAATGCTTTATAACTGATATAACTGTTGAAGAAACTGGTTTTGATATTGGTAGTAAAACAGTTAAACTATTTAAACAATATTTAGATAATAGTAAAACGATAATTTGGAATGGTCCAGTTGGTATGTTCGAAGAAGAAAGATATAGTAATGGTACTAAAGGACTTTGTGAAATATTAAAAAATCTTGATGCTGTAAAAATAGCTGGTGGAGGAGATACTGCTAGCGCAATAAAAAATTTAGGATATGAAAGTGCATTTACCCATATTTCTACTGGTGGTGGTGCTAGTTTGGAATTATTAGAAGGTAAAATTTTACCTGGTATTGATATAATTAAATGAAAAGTAAATTCATAAATATTATTATTATTGTTGTTTTAACTTTATTTGTTTTATATTTTTCATTGAAAGATTATTATAGTGAAATAATAACTTCATTATTTAATGCAGATATCAGATGGTTATTAGTTAGTTATTTATTTGTTTTAAGTTATACATTTTTTAAAACGGTAATAACTAATGATATTATAAATAAATTTATAAAATATAGTTTTTTAAAAACTTTTAGCTTACAGATTATGACTTTTTTCTTTAATGCTGTTACACCTTTTTCTACTGGTGGTCAACCTTTTCAAATATATGTTTTAAATAAAAATAATGTATCTTTACCACAAGGTACAAATATAATAATTCAAGAATCAATTGTTCATCAAATTGCAATTATTTTAGTTGGCTTTTTAGCCATTATTCTAAATCTTATTTTAGGAATTTGTAAAATTGAAGGTGTTGTTTTATGGTTCTTAATAATTGGTTTTTTGGCTAATGTTTTAATTTTATTCCTTTTATTTATAGTGTCCTATAGTAAGAAAATTAATAAATCATTAATTAAAATAGTTATCAATTTATTGACATTTTTGCGATTAATTAAGAAAAAAAATGAATTAATAAATAAATTAAATAAAAAAATAGAAGATTTCACTAATAATTCTAAAATTTTATTAAAAGATAAAAAAAGATTTGTTAAATTAATAATAATAAATTGTATTGCTTTATTTTGTTTATATATTGTTCCTTTAACTATTTTGTTTAGTTTAGGTGACTATTCTAGTTTTGATGGAATGACAGCAATTATTTTAGTCGCATTTATATCAATTATTAGTAGTTATATTCCACTTCCTGGTGGAATGGGAGGACAAGAATATTTATTTGTTTTATTATTTGATTTATACATTGATAAACCTATATTAAGTACTTTAATGTTATTATGGCGTTTTACGACTTATTATTTACCAATGATTATAGGTGCTGTACTGTTTAATATTAGGCAAAAGGAGATTTAATTATGAGAATAGGAATTTTTTCAGATACTTATATTCCACAAATAAATGGTGTTTCAACAAGTATCGAAATGTTGCGAAAAGGATTAGAAAAAAAGGGGCATAAAGTTTATATAGTTACAGTTAATCCTAATAATTTAAAATATATCAAAGAGGATAATGTTTTAAGAATTCCTGGCATTCCTATTGGTATATTTGATTATCGATTAACAAGTATTTATCCTGCACGGGCTATTAAGACAATTAAAAGTTGGAATTTAGATATTATTCATAGTCAAACCGAATTTGGAATTGGAACATTTGCTAGAATTATAGCTAAACAATATAATATTCCTTTAGTTCATACTTATCATACGATGTATGAAGATTATATTCATTATATAACAAAAGGATATTTTAAAAGAACTGGAAAGAAAATAGTTGAACATTTAACTTTGTTTTATTGTGATACAACTGCGACAGAATTAATTGTTCCAACTAAAAAGACATATGATTTATTTAAAGAAAAATATAAAGTTAAGCGAAATGTGTATATTGTTCCAACTGGAATAGAAGTAGAAAAATATAGTAAAAAATATGATGATGAAACAATGGATAAATTGAAAGAGAGTATAGGAATAAAAAAAGATGTAATTAATTTATTATTTGTTGGAAGATTAGGATTAGAAAAAAGTGTAGATTTTTTAATTAATAACCAAAAACAAATAGTTAAAAAACATCCTAATTGTAATTTAATTATCATTGGTGATGGACCAGAAAGAGAAAATTTAGAAAAATTAGTTAAAAAAAATGATTTAGAAAAAAACATTTTTTTCACAGGTAAAGTACCTTTATGTGATATTGGTATGTATTATCATTTAGGTAATATATTTGTGACTGCATCTAAAACAGAGACACAAGGCTTAACGGTGTTGGAAGCTTTAGCTGCATCTTTACCAGTTGTGGCTATTAAAGATGAAAGTTTTATTGATCCAATAAAAAATGACTACAATGGTTATTTATTTGAAGATGATGAAGATTATGTTAATTATATTGATAGTTTATTGAGTAATAAAGAAAAACTTGATAAATTATCAACAAATGCTTATGAAAGTAGCCATAATTATTCATCAACTACTTTTGCTAGTAATGCTCTAAGTGTATATAAAATGGCTATCAAAAATAAAAAAAATAAAATCAATTTTTTAAAAAAATTAATATTGAAGATTAGGAGAAAAGATAATGTTAATAATAGGTAATTTAAAAATGTATATGACTTATGAACAAGTTTTAAATTTTATTAATAATTTTGATGAGGAAGTTATATTATGTCCTTCTGCTATTTATATACCTTATTTTTTGAATCATAAATACCAAATAGGAATTCAAGATATTTCAATGTATGATTTGGGTTCACATACTGGAGAAATAAGCGCTAAACAAGCAAAAGAATTAGGGGTGAAATATAGTATTGTCGGACATAGTGAAAGAAGAAAATATAATAAAGAAACTGATGAAGAAATAAATCAAAAAATACTTAAAGGCTTAGAAAATAATTTAAAGATTATTTTATGTATTGGCGAAAATAAAGATGAAAATAAACACGCTGTCTTAAAAAAACAAATATTATTGGGATTAAATAATGTTGAAAATTTTGAAAATATTTTAATTGCTTATGAGCCTATTTGGTGCATAGGTACAGGAGTTACACCTACAAACGAAGAAATTGAAACAACTATTGACTTTATTCAAACAACAATTAAAGATAATTTTGCTAAAAATGTTAAAGTTTTATATGGTGGTAGTGTCGATAAGGATAATGTTCAAAAATTAAAAAAAATTAAAAATTTATCAGGCTTTTTAATAGGTAAAGCTTCTACTGACTATATGCAACTAAAAACGATTGTCACTAGTCTAAAAGACTAGTGATTTATCTTTTTCGACAAAACTAGCTAATATTTGCTATTTAAAAATATTAGTTTATATTATATAATATAACTACAGCAGTACTAAAGAAGGAGAAAATATGAAAAATATAAGAATATTAATGATTGATGATAATGTTAAATTAATCGATGCTGTAAAAGAATATTTTAAAAATAATGAAGAAGTAAATGTAGTTTTAGAAGCTTATGATGGATTAGAAGGATTTAATATTATTAAAGAAAAATCTTCGGAATTTGATATCATTTTGCTGGATTTAATTATGCCGAAAAAAGATGGGATTTATGTTTTAGAGGAAATGCGAAAAAATAATATAGACAAAAAAGTTATTGTTGAAACTAGTTATAATGCTAGCGAAGTAATAAGAGAGGTTGCAGAATATGATGTTAATTATTTTATACTAAAACCTTTTGAATTAGATGATTTAGAAAAGAAAATATATGATGTATTTAAAAAGAAAAGTGATAAAAGTATTGATTTTTATAATAGTAATTTACAAGTGTCTATTAGTAAGTTACTCCATGATTTAGGAATACCATCACATATTAAAGGTTATCAATTCTTAAGGGATGCTGTTAACATGCTATTTGATAATCCCGAAATTATTGGTGGGATTACTAAAGAATTGTATCCTGAATTAGCCAATAAATATAACACAACAGTTTCGAGAGTAGAAAGATCAATTAGACATGCAGTTGAGGTTAGTTGGAATCGTGGAGATCTAAAACTTATGGAAAATATTTTTGGTCATAGTGTAGATATTGATAAAGCCAAGCCAACTAATTCAGAGTTTATTGTTACAATTGCTGATAAATTAAGGTTAGATTTTCATAAAATTGGTGTATAAATAAAGGAAGCAATTCTTTTTTTTTCTTGAAAAAAAATTTTATTTGTGTTATATTTATATTATTAGGAGGTTAGCAGTGAAATTTTTTAAAATTATTAGAAAAGCAACAGCTATAAACTGTTCTATATTAATATTGATAATTCTTTTTTTATTAGTATTTTTATATGCTGGCAAAAGCTTAGTCAATAGAGAAAATTTATCAAGTTATTTTAAAAATGCCGAACTTCTTAATATGGATATAAATGTTATTTTTAATCTTGAGGAAAGTGGTATAACATTAAAGGAAAAAATTTATCAATTAGGAATTTCTAGTAATATTCCTGAAGTTATATTAAATGATATTATAAAAAGTGATGAAATTAATATGATTTTTGGTGATTTTTTTAATAAAACGGTTGATTACTTAGTAAATGCTAATTTAAAACCACATTTATCTGATGATAGTGTTAATAAATTAATAGAGATAGCTAATGTATCTTTAGAAGATCATATCAATTTAATGATGGAAAGTGAAGAATTAGAAATTTACATTAAAGATTTTTGTAGCAAATTAACTGATATTATTCCTGATAGGCAGATTGTAATTGGTGGATTACCTATTACTTCAATTAAAACTTATTTAAATTTTAAGCCATTTTATTTGTATTTGATTATTTTGGGATTATTAATTATTATCACATTATGTTTGTGGTCAATATATAAACCAATTAAATACTTGGCTATTCCAATGATATTAAGTGGTGTTATTTTTGCTATATTCGGTTCTACGAATGGTTTTATAAATAGTTATGTATTAGCTGATTTGGACACCTTAAAGCCTTTGATATCCCCTTTAATTACTATTTTATTGACAATAATTTTTAAAGCTGGTGTTTTAATCAGTTTTAGTGGCGTTTTTTTAATGATGATATATATTGTTATTAATCGTATTGTGATTAATAATTATAAAACTAAATAGTATTTTCAATTGGTGCGATATCATCTTGACTATTCCAAGTTTGATAAACAACATATAAAATAATAATAGCTGCAATCATATTAAGAAATGATGCATATATTTGATTTTTAAAAGGAGTTAAATTACTCTTTTTTTCTTTTTCTAATTCATATTGTTGATAGTTAATATATAAGTTATAAATAACAATTAATAAAAATAAAATTCTATTTAATAAGTTAATGTATTGAGCTGATTGATTAGTAAATATTCTTTTTTTATTTAAAAGTTTTTGCTTTTCATCATATGTTAAAAGAAAAGACATTAATAATGTGATAGCTAAAACTAAAGAAATGAAAAATTGATTATTTAAAAGGGTTACTTGACGTTTATTCATAATATATTATATTTAAAAGAAAATATTAAATGAAGAAACATATGTTTGTTATTGGTGTTTTATATTTTTTATAAAAAAAAATTAAAATTAAAAAAAATGTTTTAACGGAAAAACAAAAATAAATAATTTTTTAATAATTACTTTATAAGTAAAAAACTATATTTTTGTCTATAAATTCAATGAAAAAATCTTTATTTTAGCTATTTGTTATTAATTAAAAATTAAATTATTTCATTATATATTGAAAATAAAAGAAAATAAAAAAACAAAAAAAATTAGAAAAAAATTTTTTAATAAAATGTGAAAATTTGTTTGACTTTTTGTTATTTTAATACTATAATTAGTAGTAGAAAGTAGAGGCAGAATATGATAGATGTTGAAAATAAATTGACAACGTTACAAGTTGTTAAAAGAAATGGTAAAAAGGTTGATTTTAATGGTTCAAAAATTGCACTAGCGATAAAGAAAGGTTTTGATAGTGTCAATGAAATTGATGAAGAAACTGGAGAGGAATTAAAATATACAACAAAAGATGTTAACAAAGTTTACGAAGGGGTTTTAAAAAGAATAGAGAAAGAATACAAGGATGAAGAAAAAATAAAAATTGAAGCAATCCAAGATATGATTGAAGATGAACTTCAAAAAAAAGGTTATCAAGAAGTTTATGAAAGTTTTTCTGAATATAGAGAAAGACGGAATGTGTCAAGAAAAATGTTTTCTGATGAAAAGCAATTACATAAGTTTTTGAAAGCTATTGAAGGTTTAGGATTGAAATCAGCAATTGAAGAGAATGCCAAAAGAGAAAATGCTAATGTTGACGGCGACACTGCTATGGGTACAATGTTACAATATGGTAGTACAGTATCAAAAGAATTTTGTAAAGCTTATTTAATGAAATATAAATTTAGTGAGGCTCATGATAGTGGTGATATTCATATTCATGATATGGATTTTTATCCAATGGGTACTACTACTTGCATGCAAATAGACTTAAACAAATTGTTTAAAAATGGTTTTTCTACCGGACATGGCCATCTAAGAGCTCCCAAAGATATTATCTCTTATAGTGCTTTGGCAGCTATTGCTATTCAATCTAATCAAAATGATCAACATGGTGGTCAAAGCATTCCTGCTTTTGATTATTATATGGCACCAGGAGTACTTAATACGTTTAAAAAACAATTCAAACAAACAATCGCTGATTTGTTAGATTTTAGTGATTTTAGTAAATTTATTAATATGAATAGTATTGCTAAAGAAATTGATAAATTAGATAGTATTTCATTTGATATAAAAGATTTTTATCATTTTGCTAAAGAATCTACTGAGGTCGAAAGATTATTAAAAATGGCTTATGACAAAGCTTTTGCTAAAACAGATAGAATTACTTATCAAGCAATGGAAGCGTTTATTCATAATTTGAACACGATGCATTCAAGAGCTGGTGCTCAAGTGCCATTTTCTTCTATTAACTTTGGTACTGATACGTCAGCTGAAGGAAGAATGGTTATTGAAAACTATTTATTAGCAACAGATGCGGGATTAGGAAAAGGCGAAACACCAATATTCCCAATTTCGATATTTAAAGTAAGAGAAGGAACTAATTTTAATCCTAATGATCCCAATTATGATCTATTTAAATTAGCTTGTAAGGTATCTGCTAAAAGATTATTTCCTAATTTTTCATTTATGGATGCTCCATACAATAAACAATATTATAAAGGTACTTACGAAACAGAAGTTGGTTATATGGGGTGCAGAACCAGAGTGTTAGGTAATGTTGTAGATCCTGATAAAGCTGTTACTCCAGGACGTGGCAATTTATCATTTACAACAATTAACTTACCTCGTTTAGGTATTAAACATGGTATGGTTACTAATGATAAAGCAAACATAAAGGAATTTTACAAAGAATTAGAAGAAAAAATGGAGTTGGTAAAAGATCAATTACTAGAAAGATTTGATTTCCAATGTACAAAAAAATTATATAATTTCCCATTTTTATTAGGTAGTGGTGTTTGGTTAGATTCAGAAAAATTAAAACCAGATGATAGATTAAGAAAAATTTATAAACATGGTACTTTATCAATTGGATTTATTGGCTTAGCAGAATGCTTAAAAGCTTTAATTGGTAAACATCATGGTGAAGATGAAGAAGCCCGCAAATTAGGTTATGAAATTATTTCATTTATGCGTAAAAAATGTGATGAATATGCTGGTAAATATAATTTAAATTTTACTTTATTAGCTACTCCTGCTGAAGGATTATCTGGTAGATTTACTAATATAGATAGAGCAATATATGGAAAAATTAAAGGTGTTACGGATAGAGAATACTATACAAATTCATTTCATGTTCCAGTTTATTTTAAAATTACTGCTGCCGATAAAATACATATTGAAGCACCATATCATGCATTAACTAATGCTGGACATATAACATATGTTGAATTAGATGGTGACACAACAAATAATTTAGAAGCATTTGAAAAAATAGTTCGTATAATGCATAAAGAAGGAATTGGTTATGGGGCGATTAATCATCCTGTAGATAGAGATCCAGTATGTGGTTATACAGGTGTTATTGGAGATGTTTGTCCAGGTTGTGGTAGACATGATGGTGAAGGTATTAGTATAGAAACAATAAAAAATGTTTCATTAACATATTATGGAAGATAGGAGGATTTAAAATGAAAGAAGAGAAAAAAGTTGGCGAAGGCGTTAAATTTGAAAGAATTAGAAGAATTACAGGATACTTAGTAGGTACAGTAGATAGATTTAATGATGGCAAAAGAGCTGAAGAACGCGATCGTGTTAAGCATAGTACAAAAGATTTAGATAGAGCTTTATAATGCAAATTAGATTAGCGGCTCCTTTGCAATCAGATAGTATTGTAGATGGTGAAGGTATTAGAACAGTTATTTGGACACAAGGATGTGGACATCATTGCAAAGGATGTCATAATCCTGAAACATGGTCGTTTGACGAAGGTTATTTAATTGATGTTAAAGATGTAATTAATGAAATAGATAATTTATCTGGGCAAGATGGAATAACCTTTTCAGGAGGCGATCCTTTATATCAAGTAGATGCTTGTTTAAAAATAGCTAAACATTGCAAAGAAAGAGATTTAAATGTTTGGTGTTATACAGGTTTTCTCTATGAAGATTTATTAAAAAATGATAAATATTTAGAATTATTAAAATATATTGATGTTTTAGTAGATGGACCATTTATACTATCGCAACGAAGTTTAGATTTAAAATTTAAAGGTTCAGAAAATCAAAGAGTTATTGATGTACCTAATAGTTTAAAAGAAAATAAAATAGTTTTAGTTTCAAAATATATCAATAAAAAAGAATATAATATGAAGAAAAAAACTAGTGTTTATATTTAAAATATCAGATTAATTTCTGATATTTTTATTATTTTGTATAATATTTATACATAAAATTTAATAGTGATTATTTATGCAAAGACGGATTCGTTTGAAAAAAAAATTTATTTTTTTTAAGAAAAAATCAAATATTTTTATATTTATAATTATTTTTTTAATTATTATGATTATTTTGTGTTTTGATTACATAAATGCAAAAGTAAATCCTATTTTATTAGATTATGGAGAGATGGAAGCAAGAAAGATTGCTAGTATTATTATTAATGATGCTATTAAAAAAAATGTAACAGACAATATAGATGTTGATGAATTATTTTTAATTTCTTATGAAAATAATGAAGTTAAAACTATAGATTTTAATCCTATTACAGTTAATAAAATTTTAACTGAAACCACTTTAATTGTACAAAATAATTTAAAATATTTAGAACAAGGAAAAATCGAATTACTTAATTTAACTAATAATGCGTTACTTGATTATAACCAAGACAAATTGCGACAAGGCATTATATATGAAATACCCATGGGAGTTATTTTTGGTAATTCTTTTTTAGCCAATATAGGACCTAAGATACCTGTAAAATTTAGTTTAGTCGGTGATATAATTGGTTATATAAATACGAATGTTACCGATTATGGTATAAATAATGCTTTAATAGAAGTTAATATTATTTTAGAACTATCAGAACAAGTTATTTTGCCATTCGTAATAGAAAAAATCAAAATTGAAACAACTATTCCAATTGCTTTAAAATTAATTCAAGGTAGTGTACCTAATTATTATTTAAATGGCTTAAATTCACCATCTTTCGCTTTACCAATTAATTAGAATTTCATTGTATAAAAATGGTAGATGTGGTATACTATTGATGGTGATGGTATGAATAAGAAAATAAGATTTGATCGTGTTATAATATTTTTTGTAGCTGCCATTATTGTTGCATTTGTTTGTTTTTATGCTATTTTAAATTTATTTAAAGGTGTTAATAACATATTTACAAGTAAAGAAATGTTCGTCGCTTCTAATTATTTAACTGTACCTTTATATGATTTAAATTATAATAAAGTTGATGAATTAATTCGTGGGACAAAGGTAATAATATTAGCAGATAAAAACGTTAATAACAATGTAGAATATTACAAAATAAGTTATAATAAAAAAGAATATTTTGTTTTGGCTGCTGCTTTAGTAGAAGAACTAAAAGAAGTTGTATTAGAAAAAGAAATGTTTGTGAGAACACCATTAACTTTGTATGAAAGTATTGATGATATCAAAATTAAAGGAATGGTCGAAAAAGGTGAAAAGTTAGAAATATTAGGTTATAATAAATTAAATGATGATGGAAGTGTTGATATATATAAAGTTAAATATGGTGAACAAGAAGGATATGTTTATAGTAAATATTTAGTTGCTAGTGAAGAAGAATCCTTAAAAAATTATGATGAAGATGGAATTTATCAAATTCATAAAAAAAGAGGTGATTCTTGGGGTGGTGGTGATGCAGCTAATTTAGATTATTATCCATATGAAAAAATAAAATTTGAAAATAATGTTATGCCAGATGAAGTAAGAGCATTATATATGAATTCTGGTGTGGTATACAATGTTGATAAATATATTGAATTAGCTAAAAAGTCTGGAATTAATGCTATTGTTGTTGATATTAAAGATAATACTAGTCCCGCATATCCTGCACAAGCAATGGCAGAATATTCTATTACTAATTATGACAAAGCAATAAATAGTTATGATGAATATAAAAATGCAATAAAGAAAATAAAAGATGCTGGATTATATGTTATTGGAAGAATTACTGTTTTTAAAGATAGTTATTATTCGAAAGATCATCCAGAAGATACAATTATTGATACTGCAACTGGTAAATCATATAATCATGATGGATCTTATTGGCCTAGCGCTTATAATAGAAATGTTTGGGAATTTAATGTTGCTTTAGCGATTGAATCAGTTAAAGAAATGGGATTTAATGAAATTCAGTTTGATTATGTAAGATTTCCTGATCGTGTTGGATCTTTAGAAAAAGAGGGTAAAATAAGTTATAATAATACTTATAATGAGGACAAAGCTCAAGCTATTCAAAGATTTGTTATGTATGCATGTGATGAAATCCATAAATATAACGCATATGTATCAATTGATGTTTTTGGTGAGTCGGCGCATACTTATGTTACTGCATATGGCCAATATTGGGCAGCAATTAGTAATGTAGCTGATGTAATAAGTGGAATGCCTTATCCTGATCATTTTAGTACTTATGAATATGGTTTTAGCAAGCCTGTTTGGACAATCCCATATGATTTATTAAATTTATGGGGTAGTGATTTTGTTATGGAAAGACAAAAAGAAATTCCTACACCTGCAACTGTCCGTACATGGATTCAAGTTTATGATACAAGTAAAAGTCCCGCAGTAAAATATGATGCTGACATGGTTTCTAAAGAAATAAGTGGCTTATATGATGCAGGATTAACTGGTGGATTTATGACTTGGAATGGTAGTTCTAGTTTACTGAAATATGAAGAAGTTTCTAATGCTTTTGGAAAGGAATATTAAATATGAAAAAAATAATTTTAGATGATATGGAATATATTTTAGTAAAAGAATATAAAAACGGTTTTGATTTTTCAGAATTAAATAAAAGATATACAGAATATTTTAAAGAATATGATTATATATTAGGTGATTGGGCTTATAATAAATTAAGATTAAAAGGTTTTTGTAATAAAGATAATAAAATATATAATGAAATAAATGATTATGAAAAAATAGATAATTATATAAAAAATAATTGTGCATATGATTGCAAATATTTTGTAATAAAAAAAATTTAGTTAAACTTTTAAATGTTAATAAATAAATTTGTTAACATTTTTATTTTATAAATTTATTCAGTTTGTTGACATTATAGAACAAAAATATTTTGTTTTTTTTAATAAATATAGTAAAATATTAAAATGGTGATATAAATGAATGCATATGATTTTGATAATACAATTTATGATGGTGAGAGTACATTTGATTTTTTTGTATTTTGTTTAAGAAAAGATATTAAATTAATCAAATTTTTACCTATTGCTTTGTTTAGATTAATACAATATAAATTAAATTTACTTAAAATTGAAGAAATATATAATACTGTTGAAAAAATTATTAATTATTTTTTTGCTAATTCTTCTTTGTGTTTTGAAACTTTAGCAAAAGAATTTTGGCATAAAAATTATAAAAAATTGAAAAAAAATTTTTTAAATATGTTAAATGAAGATGATTTAATAATAACTGGTTGTCCTGATTTTCTAATTAATTATATAAAAGAAGATTTAAAAGTAAAAAATATCATTTCAACAGAATTTGATGTAAAAAAAAGAAAAATTTCTTTTATTTGTTTTGGTGAAAATAAAGTAAAAGCATTTTCTAAAAGGTATCAGAATAAAACAATTAAAAAATTTTATACTGATTCTTTGTCAGATGTACCATTTATGAAGCTTTCTGAAGAAGTTTACTTTGTAAATAAAGATAGAATAAAAAAGATTGATAAAAATAAATATATTGAAAAATAATTTTACATTCATTAAAAAAAATGTTAAAATAATAATAGATAGGTAGTGAAATAATGGAACAGTCAGAATTAAAAAATTTATATTCTTCTTTTAAATTTAAAATTTTGGAATTATGGAGGTTACTTTGAAGTCGATAAAAATGAATCTAAAATTGTTGAATTAGAAAAAGTAATAAATGCTTCTGATTTTTGGGATAATCAGCAAAAAGCAACGATTGTTATTGATGAACTAAATAATTTAAAAAAAATTAATAATCAAATTAAAGAATTAAGAATGAAAATAGAATCTAATTTAGATTTAATTAAATATAATGATCAAGAATTAAATGAGTTAATAATTAACCAGATATCCGAAATTAATGAACAATTGGGAAATTTAGAAATTTTTGCTTTATTAAATGGAGAATATGATAAATATAGTGCGGTATTAGAAATTCATCCAGGAGCAGGCGGAACAGAAAGCTGTGATTGGGCAAATATGTTATTGCGTATGTATACTAAATGGTGTGAAAAAAGAGGATATAAATATGAAATTGTCGATGAACAAAAAGGTGAAGAAGCAGGAATAAAAAATGTATCATTAATTATTTATGGTATTAATGTTTATGGATATTTAAAAAATGAAAAAGGTGTTCATCGTTTAGTTAGAATTTCTCCATTCGATTCAAATTCAAGACGTCATACTTCTTTTGCTTCTGTTGATGTAACACCTTATATAGAAAATCAAAATATAGATGTTGATATTAAACCAAATGATATTCGAATTGATGTTTATCGTAGTACTGGTGCAGGTGGTCAAGGTGTTAACACTACTGATTCTGCGGTTCGAATTACGCATTTACCAACTAAAATAGTTGTTACCTGTCAAAATGAACGAAGTCAAATTCAGAATAAAGAAAAAGCTTTAGAAATACTAAAGAATAAGTTATATCAATTAGAAATGGAAAAAAAGAATCAAGAATTACAACAACTAAAAGGGAAACAAGCAGATATAAATTTTGGTTCACAAATAAGGAATTATATTATGCATCCATACTCTTTAGTGAAAGATTTGAGAACTAATGTTGAAACAAGTAATGTTAATAAAGTTTTAGATGGTGATATTGATTTATTTATTAATAGTTGTTTGAAGGAGATTAGGTAAGTATGCTGTTTAAAAAAAAGAATATAATTATTAATAAAAAAAAGAATTGGCTTTTTGATTTTTCTATTTATTTATTAGGAGCTACAATATATGCACTTGCTTTTAATTTATTTTTGTTACCAAATAATATTGTAGTGGGATTTACTGGTTTATCTGTTATTGCTAATAATTTATGGGGAATAAAACCTTCAACTTTTTTATTGATAAGTTATGTTATTTTAACTATTCTTAGTTTTATTTGTCTTGGATTTCATTCAACAAAAAAGTCCATTATTGGTGCATTCATTTATCCATTTTTGGTTGAGGGAACCTCTTTTTTAGTACCTTATATTAATGTGGACAATGTCGAAAAAATAGTTGAAATTATTTGTGGTGCATTGATTATTGGGTTTGGATCTGGTCTTGTTTATAAAGTTAATTATTCAACTGGCGGGAATGATGTTATCAATATGATTATTGCTAAATATTTAAAAAAACCAATTGGTAGTTGTAATATTTTTACTAATTGTGTAATTATTGGATTAGGATTTTTAGTTTTTGGACTTTCAACAGTTATTTATTCTATTATAGTTGTTTATATAGCTAGTTCGATTATTGATAAAATTTTGATTGGAATATCACAATCGAAAACTTTTCAAATTATTACAAATAATGAAACTGACGTAAAAAAATTTTTATTGAGCAAATTAAGTCATGGGGTAACAATTTTAGAAGCTAGAGGTGGTTATACAGGCAATATGCAAAAAGTCATTATGTGCGTTGTTCCAACTGGTGAATATATAGCTGTTAAAGAAGGAATTTTAGATCTTGATTCTAATGCTGTTATTATGGTGTCAGATGTCTATGAAGTTATTGGAAGTAAATAGAAAGGATGTTGAAAATGGATTTAATTAAAATTAAAAATGTTGAAAAAACCTATAAAACTGGTGTAACTGCAATATATGATTTAAATTTGAATATTGAAAAAGGCGAATTTGTATTTATTATTGGTTCAACTGGTTGTGGTAAGTCGACATTAATAAAAATGCTTTATCGTGAAGAAAAACCATCAAGTGGAATGATTAATATTGGTGGTATTAATGTTAGTAAATTGAAAAATAGAAATGTTTATAAAATTAGACGAAAAATTGGTGTAGTATTTCAAGATTTTAAATTACTACCTAAATCAACTGTTTACGAAAATGTTGCATTTGCTTTGGAAATATTTGGATTACCTAATTCGGAAATTCATAGTAAAGTAATTAAATCATTGGAGTTAGTTGGATTAAAACATAAGGCTAAAAATTATCCCCATCAATTATCAGGTGGTGAACAACAAAGAGTTGCTATTGCAAGGGCAATTGTTAATGGTCCAAGATTGCTTATTTGTGATGAACCAACAGGAAATTTAGATGAAAATACAAGTATGGAAATAATGAAAGTTTTAGAGGAAATTAATAAATTGGGGACAACAATTATTATGGTTACTCATGACACAGATATTGTCAATAAAATGAAGAAAAGGGTTATATTATTGGATTCGGGAAGAATTGTCAAAGATTATAAGGAAGGAGAATATGTTCATGAGAGTGCTTAGAATTTTAGGTCGTAATATTAGAGATTCTTTTAAAAGTGTTTTTCGTAATTTTTCTCTTTCTTTGGCATCAATTGCTTGTATAATTATAACTTTAATTGTAGTATCTATCGCAATGATTTTATCATTTAATGTTAATAATTTTACAAAAGCGGTTGAACGTGATATGACAATTGTTGCTTTTTTAAACCGCGATATTAGTTTAGATAGAATTGAAGAAATAAAAGACGAAATAAATACAATTAATTATGTTGAAACTTTTGTTTTTCAAGATAAAATGACAATTTCAGAGGAAATGATGGAAGAAAGTAGTGATTTTGATAGTATTTTAGAAAAATATGAAAATCGTGATGATAATCCTTTATTGGATGCTTTTCAAATTAAAGTAACAGATATAAGTAAAATAGAAGAGGTTGCTACTAGCGTTAGCAATATTGATGGTGTTTATAATGTAAAATATGGAGAAGGAATGGTTGATCAATTAGTTTCTGTTTTTGATATCGTTAAAAAAATAAGTTATGGTGTTGTTGTTGCTTTGATTATTGTCACAGCTTTCTTGATTTCAAATACTATTAAGATAACAATTTTTTCACGTAAAAGAGAAATTGAAATTATGCGTTTAGTTGGAGCATCTAATATTAATATAAAAATACCATTTATATTTGAAGGATTATTTTTAGGATTGTTTGGTTCTATTATTCCAATTTTAGTAACAATAATTGGTTATGATGCTTTATATAATGCTTTTAATGGTCAAGTTATTTCGCCATTTATTCAATTGATTGTGCCACTACCTTTTACTTATTTAGTTTCTTTAGCGCTTGTAGCTATTGGAATTTTGGTTGGTATGTTTGGCTCTTGGCGTGCTGTTAAAAAGTATTTAAAAATATAATGATTGTTTAATTTTATATAATGTTGATAATACGTTAAGTTATTTCTATCTTGTTTAAATTTGTTATAAATTTATAAGGAATGCCATAATTAATAAACATTTGCTACAAAATATAATAATAATCATCCATAAAATGTCTAAAGTTTTAGTCTTGATATTTATTTTTATAAAGTGTTATAATATCTTCGGAGATGGATTTATCTAATGTACTAACTGGTTTTCTTGACCGATTCCCATGAATAAAAGCATATTTTCCATTCTCCTTATATTTGATTATTAAACGATTAATTTGTCTTTTTGATATAGATAGTTTTAATGCAATTTTATTTTTATTGCCTCCATGATCAACATATTCCTTAATTACTTCATATTTTTCTTGTTCTTTCATTCTTAATTTTACCTCTTTCATTTTTTCCACCTCGGGTGGATATTATATATTAAATTGAGACATTTTCCAATGCCAATACTTAAGACATTATCATATACTAATCAAAAATTATCATGGTAAAATTTTAAATGCTCTTGACAAATTTCTTTTCATTCATTATAATTATAATTGCGTGATACTCACGCTTGAGTCTCTTACTATGTTATTATGTGAGTTGACTCAACCAAACCCCCTGAAATTCCCCTCGAGAGAGGGGAATACTTTTGTTTATAAGGGATTTTTAACTATTTTGGATTTATCTAGA
>CALVVV010000022.1 GCA_944363995.1 uncultured Bacilli bacterium | reverse complement strand
TTCATTTTATAGTAAAATAGTAATAAAAAAGATAGTTTTGACTTTTATTTAGTCTTTTCTATCTGAACTGTAACTAATTTATGTCAAAAAAAATGATAGGATACCCCAAGTGTAATGAATACTCACATATAAAATATGTATACTAGTTTTGCGACCCATCATTAATCATTCACAAATATCTCATCTACAAATATACTCATATTTATTTCTTAACGATTCTTCTTTAATAATATTTAACATATTATCCTTTTTTAGTATAATAGTTTTATAAACATTTAAAAACTAATCCATTTCTGAATTAGTTATTTATCAAAACTCGAATAAGTTCGAGCAGATTTCCTAATGGTAGCGAGAGGGGGATTCGAACCCTCGACCTACTGGGTATGAACCAGTTGCTCTAGCCAACTGAGCTATCTCGCCAAAAAAGTTAAGCAATATAATAATAACATAATTGCTCACTTTTGACAATAGTTTTATAAATTTTTTATAATTTTTTGTTTACTTAACTTCGCGCTATCGCATAATACTCTTTTCAAAATATATAAATCACTTAATAAATCTAATTCAAATGCTTTATCACTTAATGAAATTAATATAAACCATTTTAACATTTTCAATTTTGATTTTTAAATAGCATATATTTCTTCTTTACTTAAATCAGATTCAATAGAAAGAAAACTTATATCTTCTAAATAATTAAAAGCAAAATTAAATTCTAAAATATCTGTTCCTTTTAAAAATTTTCTTTCTTTATCTATTTCTTCTTTTCGATGTTTTAAAGCATTTTTAAACAATAATAACGTTTCTTTATTGGAATTGGAAGAATTTATTCTTTCAGTCAAGTTATTTATTTCAATATTACAAATCTTATCAAAAAATTTGGCTATAAAATTCATATCAGTACAAAGATGACTTTCACTTAATAATATCTTTGAATCTTCAAATTTAGTTTCATAGACCTCGCTAAAATATAATTCCATAAGTTGTTGAATGTTAGGATTAGGTCCAAATAAATAATTATTTATATCTATTCCTCTAGTTTTTATTTTAGAAAATTCTGTTTGAATTAAATCTTCATAATTTATCCCTAAATTTTTTATTCTATCTTTTAATTCTATTTCTGCATATTTTCTTAAAAATGAACTTTGTTTATCGTCAACTATTATTAAGATTAAATGCGAAATAGTTAATTTATTTAAGTCTTTGGCATCCATAATTTTTACCTATAAATTTTTTTCATAGTTTTTTAACACATTAGATAATAACATTGCTACTGTCATTGGTCCAACGCCACCTGGTACAGGTGTTATATAAGATGCTATATCTTTAACATTTTCATAATCAACATCGCCATATAGTTTACCATCAACTCTATTCATACCCACATCAACTACTACAGCGTTTTCCTTAACCATATCTTTAGTTATTAAATTTTTTTTACCAACAGCACTTATCAGTATATCTGCCTGTTTAGTAAAATTACCTAAATCTTTTGTTTTAGAATGACAAACAGTAACAGTTGCACCTTTTTGTAATAATAATATAGTCATTGGTTTACCTACTAAATTAGATTTCCCAACAACTACGGCATGTTTACCTACTAAATCAATGTTATATTCTTCTAACAATTTAATTATTCCATGAGGTGTACAAGGTATTAAATTATTATTATCTTTAAATAATAATCCCATATTTATATCAGTAAGACCATCAACATCTTTGTTTTTATTTATTAAATTTAATAATTTATATGTATCAAATTTTTTAGGAATTGGTAATTGAATTAAAATACCATTAACATAATTGTCATTATTAAATTCAATTATTTTATTAATAATTTCTTGTTCTAGGGTATTTTCATTAAATTTTTCGTGGATAAAATTAATACCAACTTCTTCACAAGCTTTTCTTTTAGAATTAATATAAATATTGCTTGCTTCATCATCACCTATTTGAATAACTGATAAAGTTGGTTTAATTAAATAACTTTTAATTTTTAATTTAATATCTTCTTTTATTTTATTACTTAAATTTTTACCATCTAATATCATTTCAAGCCTCCAATGGATATTTATCAGTTATCTTTTTTACTTTTAATTTTAATTCTTCTTTATTTCCACCTTTTAAGGTTGCAACTATGATATTACCTATTTCAACGAAGTCTTCCTCTTTTAATCCCCTAGTTGTCATAGCTGGGCTACCTAATCTAATACCACTAGTTTTAAAAGGTGATTCTTTATCAAAAGGAATGGTATTTTTATTAACTGTAATATTTACTTCATCTAGTAATGTTTCTGCTTCTTTACCTGTCATATTTAAACTAGTAACATCAACTAATATTAAATGATTATCGGTACCATCAGATACTATTCTTAAGCCATTATCACTTAATACTTTTGCTAAAGCTTTAATGTTTTTTAAAACTTGTTGTTGATAAATTTTAAACTCAGGCTGTAATGCTTCATAAAAACATTCTGCTTTAGCAGCTATAACATGCATTAAAGGTCCGCCTTGAATACCAGGAAATATAGTTTTATTTATTTTTTTGGCTATTTCTTCATTATTAGTTAAAATAATTCCACCCCGAGGTCCTCTTAATGTTTTATGAGTAGTAGAGGTTACAATATCCGCATAAGGAAATGGCGATGGGTGTAAATCTGTTGCAACTAATCCAGCTATATGAGCCATATCAACCATTAAATAAGCTCCTACTTTGTCAGCAATTTCTCTAAATCTTTTAAAATCTAATATTCTTGAATATGCTGAACAACCAGCTATTATCATTTTAGGTTTGCTGGCAATAGCTAATTGTTCTAATTTATCATAATCAATCATTTCAGTTTTTTGATCAACATCATAACTAACTATATCATATTCTAATCCACTAAAATTAATAGGATGTCCATGGGTTAAATGGCCACCATGTGATAAATTCATACCCATTACTTTGTCACCAATATTAAGTAATGCTTTATATACTGCCATATTAGCACTGCTACCAGAATGTGGTTGAACATTAGCATATTTACAATTAAATAATTTTGTTGCATATTCAATAGCTAAATCCTCGACAGTATCAACATTAATACAACCACCATAATATCGTTTTCTAGAATATCCTTCAGCATATTTGTTTGTAAAAATGCTGCCTTGTAATTTCATTACATCCTTTGAAGCATAATTTTCAGAAGCAATTAATTCAATATTATTTTGTTGCCTTTGTTCTTCTTTTTCTAAAGCATCTTTTATTCTTACATCCATTGTCATCATCTCCACATATAGTATATCATAAATTAAAACTCTATTCAAATGAATAAAGTTTTAGTCTTATTATTAATAATTTTCTTTTCTTAATTCAAAGAAACTTTGTGGATGAGCACATACTGGACAAATTTTAGGAGCATTTTTACCAAAATGAATATGCCCACAATTACGACAAATCCACATCTCTTCTTGTGGCTTATTAAATACTTGTTCTGTTTTTATATTTTCGATTAATGCGCGATATCTTGTTTCATGTTCTTTTTCTATTTTAGCGACACCATCGAATAAAAATGCAATATGGTCAAACCCTTCTTCTTTTGCTATTTTAGCAAAATTATCATACATGTCTGTCCATTCATAATTTTCACCACTTGCAGCATCTTCTAAATTATTTAAAGTATTAGGTATTTCCCCACCATGTAGTAATTTAAACCATAATTTAGCATGTTCTTTTTCATTATTTGCTGTTTCCTCAAAAATAGCAGCTATTTGTTCAAAACCATCTTTTTTAGCTTTAGAAGCATAATATGTATATTTGTTTCTAGCTTGTGATTCACCAGCAAATGCTGCCATTAAATTTTGTTCAGTTTTACTTCCTTTTAATTCCATTTTATTTATTCTCCTTCCAACTAAAATATAATTCATAAAATATTATTAATATTTTAATGAAATTATTTAAAGTAGTTAACCATCACTACTTCAGCATAAGTATACATTATCTAATTTAATTAGTCAAGTCATCTTCATCTTTTTCAATAGCTTTTAAAATTTTTCTTTGGTTAGCAATTATTGTTTCAATTCTATCATGTAATTGCTCTAAAATAAGTTCACTTTTTAAGTCTATTCGATAATCATTTTGGTTTCTTAAACTATCTTTTTTAGCTTGTCGATTTTGACTCATCATAATAACGGGTGCTTGTAATGCGGCAATACATGATAATAATAAATTTAATAAAATGAAAGGATATGGGTCAACATCATCCCACAAGTACAAATTTAAAATAACCCAGATAAGTAAAAATAAAGTAAACCCAATTATAAAAAACCAACTTCCCGTAAATTTAGTTATTTTATCAGCAATCTTATCAGATAATTTTAAATTAATTTTATCCATTTTATCGACATCAACTGCTATCGGTTGGTCAAATAATAATTCCATTAACTCTTCTTCATCATAATTTTCTTTGCTTTTTAATAATATTTTTACGATTTCTTTTTTCTTATTTTTATCCATAACTTTATACCTCTCTTACACAAATAATTATACTTTAATATTTGAGAAAAAACAAGAAAAAAGATTCAAAATTAGAATCTTTTAAGCTAATAATAATTTTTTAATTTCTCTTATAGACAACACCTTTCCTTCACTAACTATTTGGCCATTAATTACCAGACCTGGAATATTTTTAATTCCATATTTATTTTTAGATGAATCATCTAATTTGTCAATAACTGCATTACAATTTATTTCTTCGACTGCTTTATCAACCAATTTCGATAACTTCATACCATTACTACAATTAGTCCCAATTACCTTAATATTTATATTATCACCTCGTTTCTAAAATTAATTATAAACTTTAATTATAGAAAATATGTGTTAAAAAAATGGGAAAATGTGGTAGAAACATTATTTAGTAAATTTTAGAAATTATAGACTAATATTTTTTTTTTTGATAAAATTATATTTAGAGGTGTATTTATGTCACAAGAATTATTTGTTAAAATTGTTTTAGTTATTTTAGTTTGTTTTTTATTTGTTTATATTTTAGTGCCGGTCGTAAAAAAAATAGCTTATCATATTAATGCTATAGATTTACCAAATGCTAGAAAAGTTCATAAAGTACCTATTCCTCGTTTAGGAGGACTTGCAATATATGCTGGTTTTTTATTTGGTTATCTTGTATTTGGAAAACAAAATAATTTAATGACTTCAATTCTAATTGGTAGTTTTATTATTATAATTACTGGTATAATTGATGATATCAAACCATTAAAAGCAAAAATCAAATTATTAGGACAATTAGTTGCTGCTTTAATAGTCGTAATTAATGGTGATATATTATTATCAAATATTAGTGCGTTTGGTCTTTATATAAATTTTGGATTATTGGCTTATCCAATAACAATTTTATTTATTTTAACATTCATAAATTGTATGAATTTAATTGATGGTTTAGATGGCTTAGCAACAGGAATTAGTAGTATTTTCTTTGCTACCGTTGGAGTAATAGCTATATTTAAGAATTCGCATGGTTTAGATTTTATGCTATGTTTTATTATGTTAGGTTCTTGTTTAGGATTCTTAGTTCATAACAAATATCCAGCTAAAATATTCATGGGTGATTCTGGATCAATGTTTTTAGGTTTTATTATTAGTATTATATCATTATTAGGTTTTAAAAATGTTACTATGACATCATTAATTATTCCTTTTATGATTATTGCGATTCCTGTTTTAGATACAATCTTTGCTGTTATTAGAAGAACTATAAAAAATGAAAGTATTACCAAACCTGATAAATTTCATATTCATCACCAATTATTAAATATGAATTTTTCTCATAAAAAAACAGTGATTGTTATTTGTTTAATTGATTCTTTATTTGCCTTTACTTCCATTGTTTATATTTTATTAGATAGACAATTAGGATATATCATGTATGGCATATTAATGATAATTGTTGTTTTATTTATAATAAAAACTGATGTCATAATTGAGCATAAAAAAACAAAAACTGATTAATAGTTAATTCTATTTATCAGTTTTTTAATCAGTTTTCATAAACTCTTCATAAGCTTTGATAACTTCTTCAGGATCTCCAATTTGTTTAATTTTTCCATCGTGCAACCATAACACTTCATCACATAATTCTTTTAAGGTTCCCAAACTATGCGATACTATTATAACGGTTCTATTTTCATCAGAAATTAATTCTTTCATTTTGTTATAACTTTTTTGTTTAAATTTAATATCACCAACACTAAAAACTTCATCGATTAACATAATGTCAGTTTCTAATATAGCGGTAATAGAAAATGCTAATTTAGAATACATACCGCTAGAATAACTAGAAACTGGTTTGTAAATAAATTCGCCAAGTTCCGAAAATTCAATAATTTCATTAATTCTCTGCTTTATTTGTTCTTCTGAAAAGCCTAATAACATACCTGATAAAAAGATATTTTCATAACCTGTTAATTTATTTTGAAAGCCAACGCCAATTGATAATAATGATACTGAATTACCGTGTAAGTCTATCGTGCCAGAATCTGGTGAGAATATTCCTGCAATACTTCTAAGTAATGTTGATTTCCCAGAACCATTTTTTCCAATAATACCTAAAATTTTACCTTTTTCAACATTAAAAGAAACTCCCCTAACCGCTTCAAATACTTCAGATTTACTCATTTTTAATTTCAATAATGATTTTTTTATTGAAAAGCCTTTTAAAGTTCGATAACTTATATGTAAATCTTTAATTGTAATTGCATACTTATTCATTTTGTCACCTTCGCATAACTATTTTCATATTTTTGAATTGTTTTTATACCAATAAATGATAAAATTAGCCCAATAACTAACCAAATACTTAACATTCGATAATTAACTAAATCAGCTCCTAAAAAAGCTTTTCTAAAAGAATCTATTATTAGGGCAATTGGATTTAAATTTACTAAAATACGATTAAAAGGAGCAGGAACTCTTGTCGATATGGCATAAAAAACTCCCGACATATAAAATACTAATTTCAAGAAAATATTCATAACATTACTTAAATCTTCGACAAACACACCAAAATGCATAAGTATTGTTGAAATACCAAATGATAAAACAAACAAAACAATTAAAACTGGGAAAAATTGTAACATATATAAAGTATATGGCACTTTAAAGATCAACATCATGATTAATATCAATCCCCACGAAATCATCATTTTAAATAAATTTGTAAACATTTTGACTAAAGTTAAAACATATTTAGGAATATATACCTTGGTTACAATAGATTTATTATTAGCAATTAACTTCACACTAGAATTAGTGTTGGTATTAAAAAAATTCCAAGCAGTTAACCCAATTAAAACAAAAACCGGAAAATATTGTTCATTCGCTTTAAATACAATTTGAACAATAAAAGTATATACTAACATAAAACATAAAGGATCTAATATCCACCACAACCAATTTAAATAAGAATTGGCCACTTCTGTTTTTAAATTAGATTTAGTTGAATACAATATATATTTAAAATATTTTTTTATATCTTGAAAGAATTTTTTCATTATTACCTCCACAATATAATTTTACCATATTTTCTAAATAATGGGAAATTAAGAATTAATTTTTTTTATTATAAAATCAACAATTCTGTTAGTGCTTTTTCCATCAAAATTTGCAACATATTTATTTAAAAATTTACTAGCAAACTTAAAATCATATTTATCTTTTTCAATTTCTTTTAATAAGTCAACAAAATTAGTAAACGAATATTTATTAAATTCTTTTTTTAAATCAATATTAAAACCAAATTGTTTTTTATATAAATCATAATCATATATGTAACAATATGTTTTTTTATGACATAATAACGATTCAAAAACGACATTAGAATAATCACTTATAACGTAATCAGCAATCGATATTAAATCTTCTGCTATATATTTATCAATAATAATAATATTGCCATTTTCTATTCTATTATGATCAACTGGATGATTTTTAATAACCAATTGATACTTATTAAAATCAAAATTATTAACAATTTCATCATAATTTATTTGTGATTTACGATAAGTTGGTAAATATAAAACTATTTTTTTATTACCAAGATTATATTTTTCCTTAATTATTTCACTCTTATCATTTTTTTTATCATAAATATAATCTAGCATAGGAGTTCCATAATTTAATATTTGCTTTTTACTAACTTTAAAAGCTTTCATAAAAACTTTTGATGTTTCGTTTGAAGATGAAATTACATAATCATAATTTTGGTGCATATTCATCTTCAATGCTAATTTTTTACCTTTTTTACCACGACTATCTAAAGTTTGTAAGCCAATTTTTTTTATAATTCCATTTGCATGCCACATTTGAATAATTATTACTTTTTTATCATGTTTTAATATACTTATTGGAATAGAATAGCCATCAGTAATTGCTACTTTAGAAGTAGCTAAATGATACATTTGATTAAACAGCAAAAAGAAATTACTAACAAAACTAAACAAATTCTTTTCTAGTTTTTTAGTAATAACTTTTACTTTTATCTGTTCATCTTCTTTATTTAATCTTTCAATAATCATCTTGTATTCGAGTGATAAAACATTGCTTTGCCGACTTAAAAATAAGACCTTATTTTGTTTTTTTAATAATTTAAAAGGAAGATATAATATATTTAATAAAATTTTAAATATATCAATTAAAAACATATTATCACCTACTAATCAAAATGATGTTTTGTTATTCTCTTTTCTAACGGGGGAATTTCCATATAATCATTACCATATATTTTAGCTAGAATTTTATCAGCTTCTTTAGGAACTGGTACTTTCATATCTTCAAACTTAATATATTTAGGTTTACCATAATATTTTAATGGAAAAGTTTGTTTTCTATAATTATAATAACTAGCCAAATTAACTAAATATTTATTATTTTTATTATTATATTTTTTAAAAATTTTATCCAAATTTTTGTGTAATTTTTTTATTGAATAAAAACAACTTAGAAACCAAACTATCCATGATTTAATTTTTTTTGGTTTTCGATATAATTTTAAACCTAACATTCCACGATATAATTTTATTTTTATTGCTTGTAAATGCTGACCAAAACTATCGATTTTAGGAACACTATCAACGGGGAAAATATCTAATAAAGGACCATTGTGATCAGTTAAATGAGCTATATGTTTTTGAGCAAATTCATTATTATTTAAATATCTAACCTTAATAAATGGTGACCAATATTTTGTAATAGTTGAGGCATGTTGGATTTCATATTTATCATTTATTTCTTTAGGAGCTACTTCAAGAAATCTTTCATAATCTTTTCTTAGCATCATAATATCTAAATCATCATCCCAAGGAATAAAACCATTGTGACGCATTGCCCCTAATAAACTCCCTTCAGCCATATAATAAGTAATATGATATTTTTTACAAATTCGATCTACTTCCTTTAAAATATCTAATTCAATCAGCTGTAATCTTCGTTGTTTATTTACACTATTATCTTTATTTTTATTACCAAAATTATGTTTTGGTTTACGTTTGTTGAGTGGAGGCAATTTCATATAATTCTTATATATTTTAGTCAAAATATAATCATAACCACAAGGGATTGGAAGTTCATAGTTTTCAAAAGAAACAAGAATAGGTTTCCCATATTTTTCAATAGGAATCGTCTGCTTTTTAGCACCATAAACACTTCCAAAATTCACATAATAATTTCTTTGCTTTTTATTAAATTTTGTCATTTGTTTATACAACATTTTTTGCAAATCTTTGACAGTAAAAAATAAAGTACAAAATTTCAATATTTTTTTCTTAAATTTTTTTGGATTGCTTAATTTAGATTTATACCAAAGCATCAACTTATAAATTCTTACTTTTTTATCTTGAATTCTTTGTAAATAAGAAGTCTTTTTAGGAACATAATCAAGAGGGAATATATCTATATATGGTCCGACTTCATTTGTCAAATGAAGATATTGCGTTTGTAAAAAATCAGTTTTTTGAGTGGTCCTAATTTTAGCAGAACCTGTCCAATATGTAGGCAAATTCTTACTACATTGCAATAAATACTTTTTAGGTAATTCTTTTAAAGCAATAGTTAAAAATTTTTCATAATCTTCTCTTGGCATCATAATATCCATATCATCATCCCATGGTATAAAGCCATGATGACGAACAGCTCCTAATAAAGAACCTTCAGATAAATAAAAAATTAAATTATGTTTATCACATATTTTTTTTACTTGCAAAACAATTTCTAGTTCTATTTTTTGTAATTCTTTCAACTCCATACAATCACCATTAATCAAGAACTTTATAAAATAGATTTAATGCATTTTTGTTAAATTTTTTACCATCTATTGGTAAGATTTTTTTCTTATTCTTCATAAAATCAAGCATAGCATTATATATATCTACTTCTTTTATCTTTACCAACACACCATTATCTGAATTAATAAAATCACTTACCCCTTTAATATTAGAAGCTATAACAAATTTTTTTAATATACTCGCTTCTAATGCTGATAATCCCATGCCTTCATATGATGATGGGAACACAAAGCAATCGCAATGATTAAGTAAGAAATAAGGATTACTCAAGAAACCAGTTAATATGACTTTTTCTTGTAGACCTAATTTTGTTATCATTTTACTTAACGAATCTCTTAATATTCCATCTCCAACAATATATAAATTTACATTTTGATAATCTTTAACTAATCTACTGAAAGCTTTGATAACTAATTTATGATTTTTTTCAGGAGATAATCTTCCAATCGATATAAAAGAAATTTCATCTTTTCTAGGTAATCTTATAAATTTGATAATGTTTCCTTTTTTATTATCACAATAATAATTATTTTCATTATATTTCAGTGTATCACTTTTTAGTCCATTATTAATTTTTTCAATATTAACCAAATTATACACATAATTAAACTTGTCAGTTAAATCAATGTGAAATTTTTTCAAAATATAATTTTTAGTTCCTTCAAGATTTGCCTCATATGATCCTTTACTAACACAAACTAACTTATCATAATAAGGATAAAATGTAAAAACTCTACCAATTTTTTTATTTTTGGTAATTCTATCTAGATTCATATCAGCATGTAGATAAATTAGCTTTTTACAATTAGCATTTACTCCAACCGAATGAAGCATAGCATTCATTGGATTATAACCATGATATTCAATAATAGTATCAAAATCAACATTATATATTCGACTTTTAACATTTCTTATACAAAACTTTTTTGGAAGTGAGATAAATTTCTTTTTACCTATTCTGGTAATTAAATATACCCAAAAATGTTCAAACAAATTCTTATACATTAAATATTGAGCATAATAAAATACATTGGCATTTTGATTAATTCTAAGTTGTCTATTTAAATTTTTATTTTTATTTTCTAACAAAACCGAAACATTATATTTTTTATAATCAATATTATCTAATAATGTTAAAAATGATTCAGTAACTCCATTAGCATTCATATTACCTGGACATATTAATATTTTCTTTCTATTATCAACAATTTTCTTTTTAGGAACATTATTAAAAATTTTTTCTACTACTCTTTTTGTTGCATTTCCATCATCATGAGAAACAAATTTTTTAATATATTCATTATATTTTTTAGAGTATTTTCTACTTATTTTTTCTATATTCTTGACATTTTGAATCACTTCAGAAACATCATAACAAACAGGCCCGGGTATATCATCAATTGATAAATAAAAATCTATTTTAGAATTTCTAGTACTGAGATATTTATCTTTATCAAAAGGAAATAAAATAATTGGTTTTTTTGTATTCAAAAAATCAAAAAATATTCCCGAATAATCTGTAATTAAAATATCTGTGACTGCCAATAATTCATTGGTATCAATATTCATCGGAACAATATGTTTTTTATCCTCTTTCGTTAGATATTTATAAGTCATAATATGTGGACGAAATAAAACTACATAATCATCTTTTAATGCTTCTTTCATCTGATAATATTTATCGAAGAGTTCAGCAGCCTGTTTTTCTATGTTACTAATTGTACCACGCCAAGTTGGTGCATATATAATTAATTTATCAGTATCAGACAATTTTAAAAGTTCTTTAATTCTTTTTTTGTTTGCATTATAAATCATATCGTTTCTTGGATAACCAACATCTATTATTTCACCTTGAAATAAATTGTCAGAATAATAAGCCCTAAAAAACAAATCACTTGTAAATTTATTTGGCGTCACAAAATAATCTATTTGTAGACAATTTTTTGAAATATTACTAGATTCCCAAATCAATCCAGTATCCCTTCCTAATGGTTTTAATAAAGTTGAATGCCAAGAATTAACATATATTTGACCTTCTTTTTTTATAAAGTAAGGACTTAATGTGTTATCAACTATTAAATATTTACACATTTCAGCATATTTTGCATACAACTTACTACTCGGTTGTATAAAAATAACATTTTTATACTTATCTTTATATTGTAAAACTTCCTTATCGTTTAATTTCTTATACAAAATGACATGAAAAAAGTTTTTATACTTATCATCATTTAACAAATAATCCAAAATTGCTCGGGGATTACCATTCCAAGTTTCTCCACATTGAGATGAGTAAAATATAAAATTATCACATATTTTTTCTTTTTCATAATAGTAAGCAAATTCATGTGCTTTTTTAAAAGATGCAACAAAAAAAATTTTATATAAATAGGAATCAACAATGATTTTTTTAATTTCCTTATATAAGCGAAAATTAGAAACAATTTTCCTTATTTTTTTTAAAACTTTTTTCATAATACTCCCTACCTTCTTTTTATTTTAAAGCTTTTAAATAAATTTCTTCAATATTTTCTTTGTTTAATTTAATTGGATTGTTTTTTAATCTTTCTTGATTAATAGAATTAACTAATTTATCTAATTCGACAGCGTTTACTTGTGGAATTGATAAATTTAGTTCATTTATTATGTTCTTTAATTTGTTTATTGCATCTTTTACATTATCACATTCAAATATACTAGCCAAGTCTTGCATTATGCTAACAATATAAGTTTTCCCCCTTGGATCAATACATTTGTCTAAGTTATTGATCATATACTCCCAAATATAAGGTAAACATAAAGCAACAGCATGACCATGACTTGTTCCATATAATGATGTTATTTTATAACTCATCGCATGAGCTGCTGTTGTTTGTGAGATATTAATTGCATGCCCTGCTAAATTAGAAGCTTTCATAATTTCTTGCATAGCCATCTCATCGTTTTCTAAATATTTAAACATATTTTTTAAAATAAGTTTCATTGCTTCTTTAGCATATTCTTTACTTTCTTTAGTTGAATTGACTGACCAATAAGATTCAATGGCTTGACATAATGCATCTAACATTGTCGATTTTTTTTGGTAATCCGGTAAAGTTTTCAATAATTGGTAATTCAAAATAACATTATTGGGAATAATGCTATCATGAGTAATGGAATTTTTAATACCATCTTTATAAATAACAGCAAATCTAGTCGATTCGCTTCCCGTTCCGGCAGTTGTAGGAATACATAAATGCTCAATTAAATTGAATTTTTTTTCACTTTCAAGATAATTATCGCATTCTTCGGTATTACCATATAATTTAATACATTTAGCTATATCGATAGCACTCCCACCACCAATCGATATTATATAATTACAATTATTTTCTTTAAATTTTTCAATTCCTCTTACTAATTCTTCATATTTTGGATTAGGACTAAAGTCATAAAATAAGACATAATCAATATTATTTTCCTTAAATGCTTTTTTTAAGCTACTTTGTTCAAATCTTTGACTAGTAACAATTAATGGTTTAATATGTTTTTTTTTAACAAAACTGATAACATCTTGATCATCAGTCGAAAAAACAATATTTTGTTCTCTAAAGTCAAACAATCTTATTTCTTGACTAACTCTTTGTAAATCTTCTGGTGTATCAATCTCATCAATATAGTAATCACAATAAGAAAATTCTTCGATTGGTATACTACTTGATATTTCATTAAATGCATTTTCCGCATAAACACCATCAATTCCTCTTTCGATAAAAGAAGAAACATTGGCTAACCATTTTTGAATGTTTTCTTTACTTAATTTATAGCAAGGCTGAAAAGCAAAACAATTTTCATCAAAAATATTAATACCAACTTCAACTATTTTATTGTCGACAACTCTTGCCTTAAAATCCTTTTCTGGTAATTGTTTTTGATGATTAATCGTCGCTAAATTAGGTCTTTCATCAGTCAATATATCATGAATTAATTTACGGTCAAATACCAAATCACCGTGTAACATTAAGACATCGTCATCAAAATATTGTCTTGCTAAATACATTGAGTAAATATAGTTAGTTTTATCATAAATCGGATTATTGACAAATGTGAAATTTAAATTCGGGAAACGACTAGATACTTCTTTAATTTGTTCTTCAAACGGTCCAGTAGTAATTAAAAAATCGGTAATACCACATTCACTTAAAATTCTAATTTGCCGTCCAAAAATAGTTTCACCATTACTTAATTTCACCATTGATTTATGATTGTTTTTTGTTAAATCTCCCATTCTTTTTCCTAAACCAGAATTGAATATAACTGCTTTCATTTCTTTCCCCCCTATTTTGTTAATTTTTTCATAAATGCTTTTTTATTTTCAATCGGTGTGGTTGTCGGCCTTCCTAAATCTTTTCTTGAACCTTGTTTAGTATAGATGATTAAAGCTTCCATACTATTCATTTTGTCCATTGCTTCTTTTATTTCTTCTTCGGTTGTTGCCTTATAGACTTTCTTAAAACCAACAGCTTTTAATATCTCATCAATTTTAATATTAAATCCGACAGTTGGTTGTCCACCGACCGATTCATGAGCACCATTGTTGATTAAAATATATTTAAAATTATCACATGGATTTTGGGCAATAATAGCTAGTCCACCCATATGCATAATAAATGAACCATCACCATCAATACAATAAATATTTTTATTTGTATTTAAACACAAACCAAAAGCAATTGAAGCTGTATGGCCCATTGAACCAACTGTTAAAAAATCATTAGAATGTCCTTGATTGTTTTTTTCTCTTAATTCAAAGATTTCTCGAGATGTTTTACCAGTAGTTGAAACGATAAAATCATCATCATTAAGTTGTTTGATAATTGTATCTAAAGATTGCTCCCTAGTTAAAGTAAAGTCATTTTTATCTTTTGTAATATTATACTCTTCGAAAGTATCTTTTCGCACAACAAGAGCAATCGGCTTATTAGTTTCTTGCATATATTGATAACATTTATCAATTTGTTCTTGGTAATTATCTTCTAAAATCATATATTCAATGCCCATGGTTTCTAATAATGGTAAAGTTAATTTACCTTGTTTTACATGTTGTGGTTCGTCTTTTTTACCAGGTTCACCACGCCAACCGATTACTAATAACATCGGAATATTATATACTTCTTCATCAGCTAAAGATAATAACGGATTAACGGTATTGCCTAATCCTGAATTTTGCATATAAACTACACCATATTTATTGCTTGACATGTGATAACCACAAGCAATCGCTATAGCATTACCTTCGTTAGCAGTAATAATATTATGCTTAGCGTCACTATTCTCTTTAATACAAGCACATAAGTTTTTCAAAAGAGAATCAGGGACACCAACAAAAAAATCTAAATTTTTAGAAACTAAATAATCGTAAAATTGTTTAGTATTGATCATTTTATTTTCCTCCTGGAATTAAAGTAAGAATTTCTTTAACAGGTAAACAATATTCTTCACTCGCTTCTTTACTACGGCCATGTTCTAAAATGCTTTTAGCCGTATTAACCATAGCTGGATAAGCACTTCTTAATAAATGATTAGCATGAATAACAATATTAGCGCCACCTTCATGTAATTCTTCTTCGGTAAATTGATTATATGTTGTTGGGACAACAATAAGTGGAATATCTTTAGAAAATTTTCTGAATTCTTTCATAAATTCAAAGATATCTTTTCCGTCTTTGTCTTTGCTATGAATCATAATTCCATCAGCACCAGCTTCAATGTAAATTTTAGCACGCATTAAAGCATCATCAATTCCTTTTCCTGCAATCAAACTTTCAAGACGAGCAAAAATCATAAAATCTCTAGTAACTTGTGCTTGTTTTCCAGCTCTGATTTTAGCAGCAAAATGCTCTGGATCATCTAACTCTTGTTTTACTTCTGTTCCAAATAAAGAATTTTTCTTCAATCCCGTTTTATCTTCGATAATAATAGCCGAAACACCCATTCTTTCTAATGTTTTAACATTATAAGCAAAGTGTTCAATTTTACCACCTGTATCACCATCTAAAATGATTGGCTTAGTAGTTACTTCCATGATTTCATTAATTGTATTTAATCTACTAGTCAAATCTACTAATTCAATATCTGGTTTGCCTTTAAAAGTGGAATCACATAAACTACTAACCCACATTGCATCGAATTCTTTAGTAGTTGCGGTTTTTTCATCTTCCATTTTAACATTTTCAGCAATTAAACCTGTCAAACCATTTGATGTATCAATTAATCTAATATATGGTTTTACTTTTAATAATCTTTTTAATTTTGATCGTCTATTGTCTGGGGTATTTTCCAAAAAGCGATATTGACTAGCTAAATCAGTACTAGAAATTCCTTTAGTGTATGGAACTTCGATCAATTTGCCACCCCATTCTTTTAAAACTTCAATTACTTTTTCTCTAATTAAAGTCTGAACGCCTTGTTTCCAATCATCACCATGAACAACATAATCTGGCTTTAATTTCTTTAAGTTATCTGTATAATCCAATGTATTTTGTTCTACTACTTTACTAACATTTTTAATATTTTCAAATATTTTTTTCCGTGTTTCATAATCTAAAATTGGCAATCTTTTATAAGTAGCAATAGCTTCATCAGTCAATAAACCAATTATTACATCACCATATTTTGCTCCTTCTTCAATGACATTAATATGTCCACTGTGAATAACATCAGCAGACATTGCTATATAAACTGTTTTATTTTTTTTCATCAATAATACCTTCTTTCTTTTAATAGTATATCATAATTCAACTATATTTTCATAGTATTTTTAAAAAAAACTTTAAATAAAGTTGTAAGTTCCCGCAAAAATCAATATGGGAACTTAGTATTTAAAAGCAATTTTATAATGTTATATAATATTTCCATCACTTGAACGGATATGGCAACGCTGAGGAGCGACCAAAAGCAATAAAGTGATGATATACAAAAAAGGATCGATTTTTACAAAATTTGTTTCTTTTTTTATTGCCTTTTTTGGTATCCTTTCGAAATAAACCTCGGGGTTTGGGGCAGAGCCCCTTACTCAATTTTACTTATTAATCTTTTTAATATATAATATGCTTTCATGTGGTTTGTTTGTCAATTAAAGGAGTGAATTATTTTATGACAAACTATAAACAACTTTCTAAAGAAGATAGAAATACAATTGAAAATTTAATTAATAAAGGTTTTAATTTTTCTTATATAGCTGATTCTATTAATTATGATAGAACTACTATATCCAAAGAAATTAGAAGAAATAGATATCTTAAAAATCATTTCTTTTCTCCTTATAGTCTTTCTGGTATTAAGAAGGCTCTTGCTATGTGTGATAGATTATCTAAACCTCCTTATTGTTGTAATAACTGTAAAAGCAAAAATCATTGTACTAAGTATCACTTATATTATAATGCTTCTATCGCTCAAAATCATTATCAATCTTCTCTTATAGAAGCACGAAACGGTGTTGATATAACTAGTGAAGAAATTGAATTAATTAATAAAAATATTGTACCACTTGTTAAAAATAAAAAACAAAGTGTTAATCAAATTTATATTAATCATCCTGATATTCTATATTTTTCTAAAACTACTTTTTATAAATATGTTAATAATGGTATTATTTCTCTAACAAACTTTGATTTACCTAGAAAAGTTAAATATAAAAAAAGACATAAAAAGAAAAATAAAGAATATAAAAAAGATATGGCAATTATGATAAATAGAACATATGAAGATTATATTATTAGAATAGATAAGGAGCCAAATTTAAATATTTGGCAATTGGATACAGTTATTGGCTTAAATGATGACTCTAAATGTCTTATGACTTTTCTTTTTGTAGAAACTAATTTTATGATTATTAGATTACTCGATAAAAAGAATGTTATTAATGTTGATAATGAATTTACAAACATTCAAATTACTTTAGGTAAGGATTTATATAAAGAAGTTATTGATATTATTTTAACTGATAATGGAGCTGAATTTTTTGATCCACATCACTTAGAATATGATTTAGATTCAGGACAAAAATTATGTTCCTTATATTACTGTCATCCCAATTCTCCAGAAGAAAAAGCAGAACTTGAAAAAAACCATGAATATATTAGATATGTTTTGCCAAAAAAAACTTCTTTTGAGAACATTACTAAAGATGATATTAAAAGATTAGAAGATAATATTAATAACATTCCAAGAGAAATATTAGGTGGAAAGACTCCATATGAATTAACAAAAGAAAAATTCCCAACTTTAATAGAAAAACTTAACTCTAATTATATTAATCCTGATGATGTATCACTTAATCCAAAAGACATCATCAAATAACTTTTTCTATTTTTATCAGGAATTATCAATTGAAAACACAGATTCATTTCTGTCTTTTTATTGGCAAACAAGCCACATTTAAATATAAAATTTTATCATGTGCGGGAACTTAGTCGCGAAAAGACCAATTTTCGTACACTTTTTTGCGTGGATTTTTTTCCAACACATGTATGTATTATAGCACACTTTTATAAATATAGCATCAAAATTCATTAAAAAAGAAGTTTTTCGGGAATTTACTTCTTAAAACTTCTTTTTCCATCTTTCTTCGGGAACTTTCAATTTAATTTAAGCTACTTATTTAAAATTTTGCAAAAATTTTTTAGTATATAATTATGTAGAATTCTACATAATTATATTTATGTTGAACTTTTAGTTATGTGGAACTTTTAAAAAGAAGCCTATTGA
>CALVVV010000021.1 GCA_944363995.1 uncultured Bacilli bacterium | reverse complement strand
TATATTGAAAAATAAAAGTTAATAAATTGTTAATTACAAGCAAGATTTTATCTTGCCTTTTTGCGTATAGCAAACTATAGTATATTTTAACTTTTGCTCTATAACTTTCCTAGTATACAAGGAAAGTAGCAAACTAAAGTTTGCTACCTGCGAACACACGCAACTGCATGGGCGGACCTAGGCGAAATACTACTACCTGTATCCCTAGAGAAGGCGAACAAGCCGGCACTCGAACCATTGCGGGAATAGCCGCCCCGCATAAACCAAGAATCACCAGAGTCCGGAAAGTTCGCGAGATCACTATACCAGCCACCATCATCGCTTCCAAATGTCTTTAATGTTTCTTTCGTTGCATCGCCTAATTTTCCTCGACCGTGGGTTTTATAAGATGTTCCATAAGTATATTTGTCATAATACTTTGATTCGGGGGATGTACTAAAACCAGCATCATTTGAATAAAATGCGCCACTACTATTTACCATATTACCCATTGTATATTCCCAATTTCCTCCACTCATATCATATACACCATAAATATTTCCGGTCGTACTAGCTAGCATTCCACTTGTTGTATTATAGGCATTACAACTACTTGAGAAACGACTTCCTACCGCTGCTCCACATCCTGTTATATTACTATCATTATTATTTATTCCCACTTCTTCGTTTATTCCATATTTACTATGGGATAGGTAGGCTACTGCCCCCCATTCCATATTTTTCATCATATGACTATCGCCGTTTAAATTATAGGTTGTATTTATATTTTGGATTGCTGTGAAAAATGAGGATACTGTTTGATTTATTAAACTACTTACATTTGGTTTTATTGTTATTTTATCAGTACTTCCACTTACTTCAAATTTTCCTACCCAAAATCCAGCTAATTCATCACTACCAAATGTAAATGCTGGATGGGTATACCAATTACCATTAGTAGCATTTGTACAAGTTTCACTTGATGTACCAGATGTTGCTATTGCATCAGTACAACTTACTGTTCCAGTTGAAGATGTGCCACTTTCAAATTGGATTTGGATTTCTTGTTCATTTACACTTCCATTATTAGCATTAAACAATTGATATTTATATCTTGGTATCCATACATACCACAAATCTATATCATCTTCTGTTACTGTATCTCCTACATTTTTAGTTGTATTTAATACTACTGCATTAGCCCATTCTTTTGCATCATAATCATACCATTTGTCTGATTGAGAAGCCACTACCCAATTAGTTCCATTATATTTTATTGGTACCATATTATCTAATAATTCTGGTTTATTAGGTGGCACAGGTGGCACATATATATCTTCCACACATTCATTATTAATATTATAATTAAATCTATCTTGTTCATATTTAACTTCTATTATATTAGATAAAGGTATTTCTTCTCCAGTAACAGAATCATATACTTTAGTTGGTAAATATTCATTTTGAACTAAACTTTCTAAAGTAACACAAAAAGTATTACCATTTTTTTTAGGAAAATCATTTAAATTATCAGAAACATATGAACTGGCAGCACTATATAATATTTCTTTACTAACAGCACTTAATTGCGATTTAGTGTTTCTAATTGAATTTAATATAGTAGGAAAAGCTAATAAAGATATTAAAGCTAAAATAATTACTACACCGATTAATTCCACTAACGTAAACCCTTTTTTAAACATATATTCACCTCTTAATATTCACAATTGCCAGGTGTTCGAGGATATGGTATTACATCACGAATGTTTTCAACACCAGTTAAATAAATTAATAATCTTTCAAAACCCATTCCAAATCCTGAGTGAACACAGCCACCAAATTTACGTAAATTTAAATACCATTCCATAGAATCAAGAGGCATATTTAGTTCTTTCATTCGATTAACTAATTTATCATAATCTTCTTCTCTTTGAGAACCACCCATTAATTCACCTGCGCCTGGTACTTCTAAGTCAACTGCAGCAACAGTTTTACCATCTTTATTAAGTTTCATATAGAATGCTTTTATATCTTTTGGCCAATCAGTTATAAATACTGGTCCATTAAAGTATTCTGTAATATATTTTTCATGTTCTTTGGCTATATCACAACCATATTCTGGTTTAAATTCAAAGTCAACTTTAGCTTCTTTTAATATTTTAATTACTTCTTCATGTGTAACGCGAGTAAATTTAGATGTAACTAATTTATTTAATTTAGATAATAATCCTTTTTCAACAAATTGATCTAAAAATTTCATTTCATCAACACAATTATCTAAAACATACTTAACGACATATTTAAGCATACTTTCCATAATATCCATATCTTGTTTTAAATCACAAAAAGCAATTTCAGGTTCAATCATCCAAAATTCCGAAGCATGAGTTTTTGTATTAGAATTTTCTGCTCTAAAAGTAGGACCAAAGGTATAAGTTTTTTTATAGGCTAAAGCAAATGTTTCGGCTTGTAGTTGACCAGAAACAGTTAAATTAGTTGGTTTTTCAAAGAAATCTTTAGTATAATCTGGTTTACCATTTACTTTATTTAAATCTAATGTAGTTACTTGAAACATTTCTCCTGCGCCTTCACAATCACTCGAAGTAATTATAGGAGCGTGGAAATATACATAACCATTTTCATTAAAATATTTATGTATTGCATAAGCGGCTATACTTCTTACTCTAAACACAGCTTGAAATAAATTAGTTCGCGGTCTTAAATAGGCAACTTCTCTTAAAAATTCTTTAGTATGTCTTTTAGGTTGAATTGGATAATCTTCTGGACAATCTCCTAATAATATAACATCAGAAGCTACTATTTCATAATCTTGTCCTGAACCAATTGATTTAGTTAAAATACCTATAACTTTAATCGCACAACCTACTCTTAATTTAGAAATAAAATCAAAATTATTTAATTTATTATCATATACAACTTGAATACTTTTAAAACAAGTTCCATCATAAAAATCAATAAATCCAAATTCTTTTTGTTTACGATGATTTCTAATCCAACCTTCAATAATTATTTCTTGGTCTAAATATTCTGTTATTTTTTCATATAAGTTTTTTAAATCCATAATTATCTTCTCCTAATCTCTATGTAAAGCTTTGTATACAAATTCAAATATAACAATTCCTAAAACAAGAATCCCAATCCATAAAAATGGATTTCGAGAATGTTCAATAAAAAAATCTTTAATGTCATTGGCTAATTCTATAAAAAAATCACCTATTTCAGACCATATATTTAAAAACATTATTACACCTTCCTTATTTTTTTATGCCCTTTTATTAAAGTCTTAATACCGTGAGGATGTTTAAAAGCAACAGTTAATACTTTATCTTCAATTCCGACTATAACGCCTTCACCAAAATTATCAAAATAAATATGTTCACCTATCTTATATTCAATAGTAGTATCAATATTTTCCGATATTTTATTTTCTTTTAAAATATTATCTTTATTTAATAATTTAGGACTAATTTCTTTAATAAAACGACTTTCTGGATTTTTGACTTTATTACCATATATTAATCTCACTTCAGCATTAACTAGCCATAAATTTTTCTTTGCCCTAGTTATTGCTACATAACAAAGTCTTCTTTCTTCTTCTAATTGTTCTTGATTATCAAATGAATTAAGATGCGGAAATATACTTTCTTCTAAACCAACAATAAAAACATTATCAAATTCTAATCCTTTAGCTGAATGAATAGTCATTAGCGTTATTCCATCGTTATTTTGATATTCAGTTGTATCAGCTACCAAACTTATTTCATTTAAAAAATCGTCCAAGTTAATTATACCATAATTTTCCTCAAATTGTACAGCAATTGTTTTGAACTCTTTAAGATTTTCTATTCTTGTTTCTGCTTCAATAGTTCCCTCTTCTTCTAGTTCTTTGATAAGACCAGTTTCCTCTAAAACCAAACTAATGAAAGTAGATAAAGACATTGTATCTTTTTTATTCTGTAAATTTATAATTAAATTTTTAAATTCCAATTCTTTACCAGAATCAATAGCATCAAATAATGAAATATTCAATTTATTAGATTTTTCTTTTATTTTATCTAAGGTTAATTTACCGATTTTTCTTCTTGGTACATTAATTACTCGTGTTAAGCTAATATCATTATTAGGATTATAAATAAGTTTTAAATAAGCTAATAAATCTTTAATTTCTTTACGATTATAAAAATATACACTACCAATCACTTTATAAGGAATATTGTTTAAAACTAACTCTTTTTCAAAATTTTGGGACTGAGCATTAGTCCGATATAGTATAGCTATATCATTTAATTTAACACCTTTATTAATTAATTTATTTATTTCATTAACAACATAATAAGCCTCATCTTTTTCATTAAGAGCGGTGTGGTAAATAATTTTTGTTCCTTGTTCATTTTCAGTCCATAAATTTTTATCTTTACGATATTTGTTATTTTTAATTAATTCGTTTGAAGCTTCAATGATTGTTTTAGTAGAACGATAATTTTGTTCCAAGTAAACAATTTGACAATTCGAATAATCTTTTTCAAAATTTAAAATATTTTTATAATTCGAACCACGCCATGAATAAATAGATTGACTATCATCACCGACTACACAAATATTTTTATATTTGCTACTTATCATCTTAGCTAATAAATATTGTGCTTCATTGGTATCTTGATATTCATCAATTAAAATATATTTATATTGTTCTTGATATTCTTTTAAAATATTGGGATATTTTTTAAACAACACAATAGGTAACATTAATAAATCATCAAAGTCAACACTATTATTTCTTTTTAATCTTTGTTCATATTTACTATAAATATCTAAAATCATTTCATCAAATTCATTATTTACAAACCTACTGTATTCATTACTATCAATTAAAGCATTTTTGTTATTACTAATAATACTTTTTATTAATCTATAATTTTCTTCACAATTCATATCTTTTAAAATATTTTTTATAACATTATTGCTATCTTCATTATCTAAAATAGTAAAATTTTTATTTAGACCTAGTTTATCATAATGTTTTTTTAATATAGTCAAACCAAAAGAATGAAACGTAGAAATTTGAATTTTATATCCTATTAATCCCACTATATCAATTATACGATTTTTCATTTCTTTCGCTGCTTTATTTGTAAAAGTAATAGCTAAAATATTATTAGGAGCTACTTTTTTTTCTAATATTAAATAAGCAACTTTTGTAGTTAATACTTTTGTTTTACCACTACCCGCTCCCGCCAAAACCAATAATGGTCCATCAGTAATATTTACAGCTTCTTTTTGACAATCGTTTAATGTTTCTAAATTCATAAAATCACCTTTTTAAATTATACCATAATTTAAATTGTTGAAAGATATTTTTTATTCTTTTATTGTTCCATCTGCATAATTTAATTCAATTCCATCAAAAACATTATATACAAAAACATTAAAATTAATTGTATCATCTTCTATTGATTTAGCTTCTATTTGAACGCCTTTTGCTAATAAATTAGAACCTTCAAATATTGGGGTAACACGATATAAAACGGAATTATCAGTATCTTTTATATACTGCGCGATTTCATTTTCAAAAGGTAACATACCTTCATTATTCATTTGCCTAGTACAAGTTATTAAATTTTTTTCATTAGCATTTTCCCCAGTTAATTGATAACCAATCAAATGACATCGATTATATAAATAGTTATCATCTATTCTAATCGTATGCCAACCTGATGGTTTAATCATTCCAATGCTTGTTCTTTCTTCCATAGGCATAGATTCTTCAGTAATTCTTGCAATTGCATAGCCACATCTACCTAATAAATCTAAATTGCTATAATATTCACCTTCAAACAATAAATCTTCCTCACTAAAATTAGGAACATTATTATTTATTATTACATAGTTATTACCATTATATAAAGGGATATTTTCCATTTCATATGATTGATAAAAATTATCATATATAAATTTCTTAAATTCATCCTCATAATTCAAAAAAATTGTAACTAAAACACATAATATAAATCCAACAACTTTTTTCATAGCTTCACCTATTTATATTTTACTACAAAAAAATTAAAATGAACATATTATTTTTTTATGAATAAAATAAAAAGAAAGGAGAATTAAATGAAAAAATTTATTATTCCGATTTTTATTGTTTTAATTATTGGAGTTATAACTTATACTTTAATTTTTAAAGAAAAAAGTGATTTAAAGAAAATAAAAGTAGCAGAGGTTACCCATAGTATTTTTTACACACCACAATATGTTGCCCATGCTTTAGGATATTTTGCCGAAGAAGGTTTAGATGTTGAATTATTATTAGTTCCAGGAGCAGATAAAGTAGCAGCTTCTGTATTATCTGGAGATGTTCAAATTGGTTTTTGTGGTAGTGAAGCAACCATCTATATTTATAATCAAGGTCAAGAAGATTATTTAGTAAACTTTGCTGGATTAACAAAAAGAGACGGTAGTTTTATTGTATCAAGAGAAAAGATTGATAATTTTACTTTAGAAGATTTAAAAGGTAAAACTATAATTGGCGGAAGAATCGGTGGCATGCCAGAAATGACTTTAGAATATACATTAAAAGAAGCGGGAATTGATCCTAAAAATGATTTAAATATTGATACAAGTATTGAATTTGCCGCTATGTCAGGAGCATTTATCGGTGGTACTGGCGATTTTGTATCACTATTTGAACCAAACGCTTTACAATTAGAACAACAAGGCTATGGATATGTTGTAGCATCACTAGGTGAACTAGGTGGTGTTGTGCCATATACTGCTTATAATGCTAAAAAAAGTTATATTGAAAGTAATCCTGATGTAATCGAAGGATTTACTAAAGCTATTCAAAAAGGATTAGATTATGTTCATAGCCATAATTCGAAAGAAATTGCTGATGTTATTTTAGATTATTTCCCTGATATTTCTAAAAATGATTTAGAAACAATAATTGATAGATATAAAAATATTGATTCTTGGTTTACTACTACTTATATAACTGAAGAAAACTTTAATCATATTCAAGAAATCGCCGAAAATGCTGGTCAATTAGATGAAAGAGCGCCATTTGATAAATTAGTTAACAATACATATTCAAAATAAAAGTTATTCAAATACGAATAACTTTTTTCAGACTGTTGACAAAGCAATGATCTTTTCTTTTATAAAAAAGGCATATAATTAATATGCGAGATAAAATCTTTATTTTAACCAATAAATAGCTTACTTATCGCGCTTTTTTATGTAAAAATGATATGTATTAACAAGAATATTTAAAGTGAACCTTAATAACTACTTTTTTCGTAAAATAGATAAATACATAAATTTCACTTTTATTTATGATGAAGTAAAAGAATTATATTATAAAAATAATAATGTTTTTAGTTTAATACAATATAAAAGTTATGGTCAAGAAAATACAAAAACAAGAAAATGAGAATTTGAATATCTAAAAAAGATGTTTATGACTAGAAATAATAATTGTCTTGCCATAAAAAATATAGATTTTGCCTACTACCTGAAATTATTAACAAATTTTGTTGATAATCTATTAATAATATTTTTAAATAAGACAAAATTATGATATAATTTTAATTAAGTGGAGTGTGATTTTTATTAAAAGAATTAGCATACGCTAAAACTGAAAAAGGAGTTGTTAAATGAAAAAAATTATAATTTTTTTATTTGTTTGTCTATTTATTTTTTTAGTTGTTTTTGGAACAACAAAAATAATCAATATAATAGATAATGATCAAAAAGCATGGAAAGTTGAAATTATAAATGATTACATTAATGTCCGTAATAATCATTCCGTTTATGACACTAAAATTGATAAAGTTGAAAAAGGACATAAATATAAAGTTATTGATATTTACTTAGAAGACGATAACTATATATGGTATAAAATTAAATTGGATGGTGGCAAAGAAGGATGGATAGCAAGCGATAGAAGTGAACCATATGTAAAAGAAATAAATAATCCAAACATATCAACTGATAAAGAAGAAATTGATTATAATAAACCTATTTTAAAATTTTATACTGAATCATACGAAACTGAAAGTATAGATACAATTACATTTTCTCATTTGGAAATAATTGAAGATTCTGAATATGAAATAACATACGAAATTTATAAAGAAGAAGATCCTGTAGATGTACCTGGTCCACAATATTGGATAAAATATATTGTAATCGATGCTTTTAATAATCGCACAGCAAAAGTTCAACGTATCATCTTTGAAGAAAACCCTTCGGATGACAAAGTATTAGATTTTGCTGATTTAAACTATAATTAGATTTAACTATTTAACCAATTTTAATAATTATTTTTATGATGCATTCCCACCAATATATTAATTAAAATTTAGTTAATTATTGGTTTTTATTTATAAAAATTAAAATATCAGTTTTTACTAATAAGTTTTGACAATTATATAATAAAAACTAATCAGTTCGATTAGTTTTTTAAATACTCTTTTATTGTATTAAAATCATTTAAAGATGTTTCATAAATTCCATTATTAGATTGTTCTAAGTAATATTTATTATTACTACTATAAATATACATATCAATGTTATCATTTTCACTATAAAAAATAATATGATACATTTCATCAGTATTTTCTGGATTTTTACTTATACTTTCTTTAGTCGTTGTTCGATTATAAAAAATATTATATATATTTTCTATAGCATTTTCATCAGTAATTGTTATTTTATTATCATATTGAGACATCGTATCAATTACTACTTTAGTAATATCATCTAAATTAAAAATATTTATTATATATTCTTTTTTTACATCATCATTCATTAATTCACTTTGCACAAATTTAATATATTTTGAATCAACAATTTTTTCTTTAAAATCTTCTTGTTTTTCAACACTATTATCTGATAAACCTATTACAATTTTTTTATCTTCATAATCAACATAATTAAAAACCAAATTATCATACTGATTATTGGATAAATAAATAATAACATCATTATTTATCGCATCTAATTCTTCATTAGAAATACTACTACACCCTACTAATAATAAACACAAAATAATCAACATTTTTTTCATACTATCACCATTAAAATTATATCATACCATTTTACTTTTAACAATAACATAAATAACCATTTCTGAATATAATAATTAGAAAGGAGTTTATATAATGAGTATCCTAACAATTAAAAATCTAAACAAAATATATCATACTAAAACTTCTGAGACAAAAGCAATTGAAGATTTTTCCTTTGAATTAAATGATAATGAATTTATAGCAATCGTCGGTCCTAGTGGCTGTGGAAAAAGTACTATTTTAAATATCCTGGCTAATTTAGATAATAAATCGAATGGTGAAATCATAATTAAAGATAATATTAAATTAGGTTATATGTTGCAACAAGATGCTTTATTCAACTGGAAAACTGTTTTAGATAATTGTTTATTAGGTTTAGAAATAAATAAATTAAATAATAAAGATTATGTTTTAAAATTATTAAATACTTATGGTTTAAAAGACTTTATCAATAGTTACCCTAATAACTTATCTGGTGGTATGCGGCAAAGAGTTGGTTGATTACAGTATAGACACAAGTAATAATTAAGTAAAGTTGCTTATAACATTTATAAATAAAGGAAAAGAGGTATAAATATGTTATTAGAAAGTAATACAAAAAAAGTAATTGATTTAATACATCAATTTGATAATTTAAGTGATATTGATAAAGTAAGATTAGCAATATATTTATTAGAAAACAAAAATTTTAGTGTGAATTTTAATACTAGAGATATGATCATTCTTTTAAAGGAAGTTTTATCTAATTTAGATTCTAATTATGGAAAAACTATTATTAATTTTAGCGGATATAAACATTTATTGTTTTTTTCAGCCAAGTATTTAGAATTAAGCAATGATGAAGCTTTTTTATTGGTGCAGTTACATTTATTTTAATATCATTATCATTTAATTTTTTAATAAATTCTAATATAGAAGAATTTTCTAAAGAATACCTAATAAAATCTATATCCAAATCTTGAGTTGATCGTCTTTTATCTTTAGAAATAGCCATCATTACAACTCCACCTTTTATTGTTACATTTCTATTAAAATTAGAGTCGCTTATTTTAGCTAAAATAACATCTTGACATACTCTTGAAATAGCTAAAGGGCGTGAATAACCATTATTTAAATAACTATTAACCAATTTATTTAAATCTATTAAAACACCTCTTTCATAATAACATCATATAAATAGTCTTCAATTGAAAATTTACTAATATATTCTGCTATTTTTGTTGTGTTCAACGTTTCTCTTATTTCTCTATAGTTATTTATTATTTCTTTATAATAATCAAAGCCTAAATTTTTTCTATTTCTTATTAATTCTATTAACATTCTTTCTTTATCATATATTGGAATATTAATATTATTTACTTTTAAAGTTGATTTCCCTATTTCAAATAAATTAGCTTGACAATATATAACTTTAATTCTATTATCATTTATCTTAGTACTATCTCTTCTTAATGCAAGATACTCCTTATCAGGAATTACATCAGTTAAATTATGATAATAAAATGCACTATCCATTGTAAAGATAGCATTAGGATATTTTTTTGTTATGATTTCCAAATAATTAATATTATCATTATCACTATAAATACCTTTTTCAATTTTAAATAAATTACCTTCTTTTATAAGTTTTTTTATTTTATAATCACTTTTATATCGTTTTATTAAATCTTTATATAATAATATCATAATAATCACCTCAATATAATTTTAAACTAAAATACCATATTAGTCAATCAAGTGTGGTAAAATACTTAATTTTATTAATTTATTTAAATTTATATTACTTTTTTAATTCTTCTAATTTTTCTTTTATTTCTTTTTCGTTAATTACATCTTTTTCTTGATTAAACATATTAAGTAGCTCTTCATATATGGAAAGTTGCTTATAACTAATACAAGGTAAAATATATTGTTATACAATAATACAAAAAAGGTAATAAATTTAACAAATAATATTGATACTTTAAATTGATAATCAAAAGACTATTAACAAAATTTATTTGTCAATAGTCTTTATTCTTAATCTATATTTTTTAAATAATCGATTATCCGATCATTATTTTCTTGAAAAGCAGCTAATTTATTTTCTAATAATAAATTTTTAATTATATTTAAATTATCATCATCAATTTTTTCCATTTTATTTAATCTAGAATTAGAAATAAAATTATTTGATTTACACCTTTCATAATCAATTTTATCATAACAAAATAATTGTAATTTATCTTGATATTTATTTTTTAATTTATAGGCAATAATTAATCCTTCAGGATCAAAATCACCATTATAATAAATTTTATTACCGTTTTCAATCAATTTATCAATTAATAGATAAACAGCATTATTAGGAAATCCTCCAGAAATAATTACACTAACATCAATATTTAAACTTAATATTTTTGTTAATATTGAGGGATTCTCAAAAACAAATACTTTTTTTAATTTACTATCAAATAAAGATGTATTTAATATATTTTTAATATTTAAAATAAGTGTCTCTTTACTTAACTCATTAATACTTTCCCTAGATGATAATAAGTTATAAGTAAGAACATAATTAGATAAATTATCCATTTCAATGTTATGCTTATATAGCAATTTTATTTTATCTTCTCTAGTATTAGGATAATCAATATTATCCAAACAAGATAAAAAATTAATAAATAAATTACTAGTATTAGTATCTAAATCTAAATAATGCGGATTTTTTGTGTAAGTGGCTGAAAATAAAGAAATCATCGTTCTTTCTTTAGGTAAATTATTTATTAAATTAATAACATTAATTAAGTCTTTTTTTAAACTATCTTTATTTTTAATATATCTTTGATGAATAAATAAGTTATCCCTATTAATAATTTTTTTTAATTTTAAATCGTCTTGCACTAATTCTTGGTAAAATTTATCTTCTTTATTAATTAAATTAGATTTTAATTCTTTATTAGTTAATAATGGGACATTTAAATATTCTTGCACTAATGTAGCAATATCAAAGTTTTTAAATTTTGATCTATCCATTATTTTTAAAAATTGTCTGATTGATAATTTTATATCATCACCGCTCTTATAATTTTCACCAAATAATTGCGATAAAGCATATGCTTCTTCAGCATTTAAATTATCTAACTTAATAGTTCCAATAAATTTACCTAATGATTGATATTTTTGATATAATTTTTTTATAAATCGATCATAGCCGTTTTTATCTTTAAAATATTTACTATATTCTGTCATATTCTTCCCTATTTTGAATTATTTCTTTATATTTACCGTTCCAACGATAACGTTCAACAGTTACTACACTAGAGTTATATGGTCTAATTAACTCACAAATAGATAAATCGTTTATTGTATCATAATCACCCCATAAAACTTGCGAATTTATAATAAAATCTAAATTTAAATATTTTAAAATACCAAACATTTCTCTAATATTTTCTTCATCAACGCCAGCAAAAGCTTCATCTAATGCAATAATTCTTAAAGAATCATCAAAAGCCGAATTAAGTTTAGCATATACACTGGCAAATAAAGGAATATACATACTTTTAGCCCGTTCCCCACCACTAAATTTAGAAAATGTTTTATCAGTTAATTCTTTAAATGGCATACCTTTTCTTTGATATAGTAATTGAAAAGTAAACCAAGAACGATAATCTAATACTTCTTCGATAATTTTATAAAATGAAATATATGAATCTTGATATAATTGTTCGGCTTTTTTAATTTTACTTCTAAAGTGATTAGTAAGTTTTTCTTTATCTTTCTCATCTAGTGCATCCGATGGCATTCTTAAGATTTCTACTATTTCTTTAGTATCTATTTCATCATCATCAATAGCGGAAATACTTTTCCACACCAATTTAAAACTTAAAGCACTATTTTCTTGCATAGTAGCCATAATATTATTTATTTTACTTACCCACTCGTTAGAAGAACTAATACGATTCTTTATTTTTTCACCTACTGTATTTAATAAAATTTCTTCAAATAAATGACGATCTTGTTCACTAATTAAATCTTTATTTTCCTCTATAACATCATTTAAAGTTTCATTAAGTTTAATTATATTTAATTTTATTCCTTGATACATCGCTGTAATATCGACTCTAGTATTATCTTCATATATTTTAGATATTTCACCTAAATTTCGATCATAATCATCAAAGATAATTACATCTTTTAATGAATAATCATTTAATTGCAAACTATATTGATTAAAAGAAGAATAAATATTGGCTAATGCTTCTTTTACAGAAATTTCTTTTTTATCAATTTTATCTTTTATTATTTTATTAACTGTACTATCTAAATTATTAATATCTTCTTGATATACATAATTTAATTTATATTCTCTTAAAAATATTTCTTTATAAACATTTACTTTTGTTTCTAAAATATTTAAATCGTTTTTTAAATTATTTAAATTATTTGCTTTATGCTCAACTTCGCTGTTTAAAAAACCAATTTTATTTATTAAATCTTCTTTTTCTTTAATTAATTCGTTTAATTCTGTTTCAATTTTTAACAATCTTTCTTTTTGATCTTTATATTCTTTTGTTTCTAATAAATTTTCGATTGTATTTTTATTTTCCAAATTAATATTTAAATCATGCTTTTTTTCATTTATTTCTGCTTCAAGATAAGCCATGTTATCAATACTATCTTCTAATCTTATTTTATAACTATTATTTATTTCGATTTTATTTGAATAATTATTATATAAATTATTGATATCTTGTAACAAATCTTTAGTTACGTTAATCGATAATAATACTTCTTTATAAGTTTGTAAATTTAAAGGAATATATAAACCTTTTTTATTTTCTTCAATATTTTTTCTTGTTTCTTTTAATTTATTATCAATCACAAAAATATTATTTTCTAATTCCTTTTGTTTTTTATCATTCCAAGATAATGTAATATTTAATTCATGAATTTTATCCAAAATTTCATTTATTATATTATTATCAGGTAAAGCATTTTCTTTTTTAATAACATCAATTTTATTTATATTATTATCGATAATATTTTCGATATTTTTTATTTCTGCATTTATTAAACTAATTTGATTAGAAATAAATTCCATTTTTTCTTTTCTTAAATTTAAACGTTTTAAATATCCTATATAAGTTTGTTTATAATTTTTATCGGCAATAAAATTTAATGTATCTATTTTAGATATACCTAATTCATTAATTGTAATCAAATCATTGATATCCGTACTAATACATTTTAAAATATCTTCCACATATTTTTTATTTGGTCCAATCACATCAAAATATTTTAATATATTATTTTTCTTTTCTTTGGTTTTAGTTAAATATAAAAGATTAATATCCAATTTATTTAATTTATTTAAATCATCTTCATTGATTATTTCAGCATCTAAAATATTTAGGCTTAATAAATCATTTTCTATTTTATTTTTTATTTTTTCATCTATATTTGACTTAAATTCTAAGCATTTATATAAAGGTATATGGCCAATATTATTTTCAGCTAATATTTTATCTACTTCCTCATTATATGAAGGTATTTCTAAATCATCTTTATTTTCTAATTTTTTATATTCCTCTTTTAATTCATTTACTTTTTCTTGTTTTAATGATTTTTTTAATTCTAAATTTAAATTTTCTTTATTTATATCTTCTATTAAAATACTAGAAAATTCATTAAAAATAATTTTTACTTTTTCATAATTTTTGATTGAATAATCATTCATTAAATCAAATATATTTTTCTTAGTTTCGTTATCTAATTTTAAATAATAATTATTATTTAAATTATTAATAAACTGTTCTTGCCAACTCATAATACTTTCTTTTAAAATGTTTTCTTGATTATTAATATCTTGTTCTAAAGATTTAAATTGTTTAGTTAATTTTTCATATTCTAATCTTGTCGTTTCACTTTCCATTAATATTTTATTTTCAAGTTCTAATAAATTTAAAACAACCGTTACTTTATCTTTATAGCTATTTAATTGTTTTAAAATACTATCAAAAGAAGGAGTCTTATTTTCTAATAAATCATCAATAAAGAATACAATATCATCAAAATAAATATCACTAGCTAAATCTTTGATATCGATAGATTTTATTTCAATTTCTTTTTTTAGTTTATATATTTCATTTTCTATCTTAGCGATATCATTATTTAAATTTATTTTATCTTTTAAAGTATTATCAGTTTTATCTTCTAAGTCTTTAATTTTTATTTCTAAAATTTCTATATCTTTATTTAAATGAGCTAAAGTTTCTATTTTTTGTTTTAAATCTTGATTATCTAATTGTTTTTTAGTTTCGGTATTAATGTCGATAATTTCAATTACTTTTAATTTTCTTTTAATACTATCATCTAAATCTAATTTTAGATTGTTAAATTCTTTATCACATTTCTGAATTTCTTCTTTTAAATTTTTATATTCTTTATTAAATCTTTGATAGTTTCTTGCTTTAGATAATAAAACTGTTTCATTATAATTTTTATATACTCTTAAAAAATCTTTTAATGATTTAACATTTTTCTCTAATGTTTCTATTTTTTCTTTTGTTTTATTCATCTGTTCAATTGCTTCAGATAAAGGACGCAAATCCTCTTCAGTTAAAGGTTGTAAAACAGTGTTTAAAACATTTACTAAATTAGTTGGCTTATAATCTTTAGATAGTTTATTACTTCTTAATTGTAATAATAATTTAATAAATTCATCATAGGTATCTAGATTAGGAAAGCCAAATAATAGTCGATTAACCATTGCTTTATAATCTTTGGTGGTATCGGTAAACTCATTAATTGTTCCTAGTCTTGATTTTAATTCATTTTTGGAAAGTGGTACTTTATTGGAAGGATCTTTGTAAAGATAAAAATCTTTACCAATTCTTTTGCCATCTTTTAAAGCAAATCCCCAAGATTCAACTGTTTTACCTTTTCTTCCTCTAAAACCTAAACCAATTGTAATATAATTATTATTTTTTATTAATTCCATATATAGATATGAAATTGCTTCTTCTTTTTGAACAGTTTCGGAATTACCGATAATATAGTCTTCGATTTTTCTTTCTTTAGAACCAAAAGGATCTAATCGGTCAGGGCTTTTATTACCATCTAAAATTAAAGGAATAAAAGATTGCATTGTAACAGATTTCCCACTTCCATTTGTTCCTCTTAATATTAATTTACCATCATAAAAATCAAATTCTTCTTCATCATATAACCAAAAATTTAATAATCCAATTTTAGTTATCTTCATCATTATCACCTCCAAATAAATCTAATTGTTCAATATCTTCTTTAGGAATAATACCTTTAAGTTTTGTTACCATCGGATATATTTTATAAAAATCAGCAAATTTTCTAATAAAATCATATTCTTGCATATAATTAATCACTTCTAAAACAAAATTTGAAATAGTTAATTCTTGATAATGTTTACTAAAATATTTAAGATATTCTATTCTTGTATCTTTTATAATTCTTGTTAAAAGTTCTAACGAAATCGTAATTGTTTCATCTTGATTAAGAATTAAAACATTATTATCAACATTTTCTAATATTTTATAATTAACTAATAAAACAATATCTGCTATAGCTTTATTATTAGGAAAATAATCTTTTTCTTTAGTATCTAACTCATATAATAATACTGCCATATTTTTAGTTAAATCTAATGAAGCATTAAGATATTTACTTATTTCATTTTGAATATTATTTTTAAATTTTCTTAAATAATCAATTTCTGATTCAGATAAATCTTCATTATAAGAAACTAAAGAATATAATAAATGACGATAAACTCGATATCTTCTAACTTCACCTATTTTATCATCTTGATTAGTAAATTCATCAGTTACATAATCATTTAAATCAGTATATTCTAAAATATTATTTTTAAATTCTCTTACATAATAATTAGATAATCCAGTTGTTTCGTATAATGCTTCTGCTTTAATATCTTCACTAAAAATATTTTGTTCTTCCACAACTTTAATAATATATAATTCTTTTAAATGATTGATAACATTAACTAAACATTTACGATGGTGGAAAATATTCCAATTAGGAATGTTATCTAATTCTAAAGATGTTGCAGTTGTAGTTATAAATTCAATTAAACTAGATAAAATAAATTGTTCTAATTTAGGTTTGTCTTCTAAATATAATAAAATAATAAATAAAATAGTATATTCTAAAGGATCAGTAAAATTATTTAATCCCATATAGTTTTTAGCAACAGCGGGAATTTTTTCTAGTTTGATAAAACGATCATTTACAATCAATTTGCTTCCTAACTTATTTTGAAAAAAATCTTTATAATAATCTAAATTATTTTTAATTTTAAAATATTCTTTTTGGTTTGTTTCTTTAACACACCAATAATTATTTAATAAATAATCTATTACATAAGTATCCATTAAATATCACCTTCAAATATAATTTCTAAACCATTCATATAAAATATTCCATCCTCTGATATAATTTTACAAGTTCCCTCTTTTTTAATAATGTGATATGTTAATCCAAATTCTGTTTCTTTTTTACTATTTGCTGATAATAATTTTTGAATATATCTTCTTTCAATTTTCGTCAACCTAATTTCATCAGTTAAAATTATTTTTTTTGATTTAATTAAATTTTTTAATATTTGTTTATTTTGCTCTTGTTGTTGGCGATAATCTTCTAATAAAATTTTCTTTTCTAAACTTTTGTCAACAATAGGAGTTATTAATTTTTTTTCTTTTTTTGTTCTAGTTCTTGATGATAATAATATTTCTTGTGAGTTCATGTCATACGCATTTACGATAGAATCAGTATTGTTAGCTTCACCAATAAAGTGTTTTACACTTTCGATTCCGAATATTACAGAAGCATATTTATGCGCTAAAGAAATATCATTTATTTTATCAAACAATTTGCACAAATGTTTATATTCATTTCGCCGATTTATCATGTTACCTCTTAATTCAACTAATGAATTAGCATATTTTGTAATCTTAACTATGATGTTATCGGTAGTATTCATTAATTTTTCGCCTTCACTAATTGATGAATCTGAAACAAACCATTTAAATATGTTATTTAATTTTCTTTTGTTAACACTTTCAAATAAATTAAAATCAAAATTTTGATTTAAAATAGGAGTTTTTTTATAATAAAGAGTTAATTGGGCTAAAAAATTATTTATGGTATTTTCATCAATTTTTAAAATACTACTTTTTATAAAGTTAATGTTTTTTTGATATCCTTTAATAAATTCTCTTAGATATTTTATAATTTCATTTTTGAATTGTAAAAATAATACACTTTGCAATAATTCTTCCGATTTCGGTTCATTAAATTTTTTTAAAAAATCTTGATAATTTTGGTTTAATTTTGTAAAATCATCATTTAAATTATTCCATAATTCATTACATTGTTCACTTGTTAAATTATTGTCTAATAAATTTTCAATTATTATTCTTATTCTATCAAATAATTTAGGCTCTAAAGAAGATGTTTTAATTTCCATTTCTTCTAATGAAATTGTTAAGCGTTCAATTTCAGTAGCATATTCAGTTAATTGATATCTGAATTTTTTATTTTTAAATTCTTCAATTGACGCAGCATTTTTTGTATCTTGCATTTTATACAAACTAAGCCATTCAACTAAAGTTTCTAAATCTCTTTCACAGTCTTCTAATGTGTAATTATCAAATCGATTTTTCAATTCATTATATATATCCTCTTTATATAGCCAATATTCTAAACGTTCATAATGTTTATAAAAAGTTCGCATGATAGGACGATATCGATAAGTATTTTCGGTACACAAATATTTCATTTCACTAATTTGTTTGGTTAATTTTTCAAACATTTCCATTCTTTGCCACCCCATTTGCGAATATTGTATCATATGATTTAAAAAATGCAAAATAAAAAAACTAATAATTTTATTTTTTTATCTAATATACTATAAAAAATATTATAAAATGATATTAACTGTTTTAGAAAGTAATATTACAAATAATAAAAAAATAAAATATATTATATTAATAGCAATAAAATACTTACTAATAAATAGATGGAGAAAGATAATGAAATATAATATTATTGATATTGTGGATAATAAATTAACTGATACTAAATTAAAAGAAATAGTC
>CALVVV010000020.1 GCA_944363995.1 uncultured Bacilli bacterium | reverse complement strand
ATGATATTACTGCTAGTATTATTAATACACCTATTAATTCGATTAAAGTAAAAGCTTTATTTAGTAAATAACCCCCCCCCATTTTTGCTATTTGTTAATTTAACCATATTACCTCTCCTATTCTATAGATTAATTATATATTTTTTTTATTATTTTTGCAAGTAAAATATAGATTAGAATATTAATTTATTCTAATTTTTTTATTTTCTCGCAAATTATTTTATACTAATTAAATTTATGTGTTAAAATAATATGACAAAAAAAGAAAGGTTTTAAAGGCAAAAAAAGAAGAAGTCGATAACTTCTTCCCCCAACAATTCTAAACGCCTTTAACAAAAGACATATATATGATAATACTAAATTTAAAAAAAATCAATAGGAAATTGTGAAAAAAATGAAAAAAATTATGAATAATTAGTAAAAATGTTACATTTTTTAATAACTAATAATTAGTGAAAATGTTACATTTTTACTAATAATTAACTTAACTATGATTTTATAATAATTTATGTATGTAACATTTTTACTGAGAATTGACTACATAATTATGTAACATTTTTACTGAATAGTCACAATATTTGCTTAAAATTTTGCAAAACACTTTCCTAGTTTAAGAAAAATCAAATCTTTTGATTTAATTTTTTTGTTTTAATTTTCTATTCCATCATTCTCTTTAATTAAATAATTATCCTTCTTTTGTGATATATTATTTTTTTCACTTGCTATTATTTTATTTGCTTCTAAATTAATATTATCTATTGATTCTTTTAATTCTTCAAATTCATTTAATCTAGTTACATTAACTAAATCATTAATAGCAAAAATTAAATCGTCTTGACTATTATTCATATTATTTACCTTTACTCCTTCCTACTATTGAATCACGCAATTCTATTAGACTTTCTTTAAAAGCTTTATAATCTTCAGATGAAGGACGATAAGGCTCATCATTTTTAGGTTTTAATTCAATATGATTTTCTTGATTTTTATATTTTTCATGATTAATAAAAACAATAGGAATATTTAAATATGCAGCTGCATTAATTTCAGCTTGAGTTGGTGTATTTCCATGAATAAGTATTCCACTTGGATAAATAGTTTCGCCATTTGAAGAATCCCTATATAATACAAATTCCGTATGTTTATCTTTGTTTAATTGAATTTGTTTTTTTATTGGTCTAAAATTTTCTCTTTTTTCAAAATTTATTGATAAGCTATTTAAATCACCATAAGAATATAAATCTTCAAAAGATTCTGAAATTAATTGATCTGGTGTAATACTACTAAATAATAGACAAACATGATCTTCATCATTATATTTCGAATCCGCAATTTTTTCTTTGGTATTATCAATAGCAGATAAACAAATATATTCTTTACCAACAATTCTAGGAAATTTAAAATCTTTTATAGTTCCACCTTCACCATAAGCATTTAATACATGAACAAGAAAAACATAATCAATTCCTGCTAATTCAATATAATCAACTTTTCTTCCTGTAATATCTTCACCATATAATATTTTACTCTCGGCTGTAAATTTAGAATTAGTACGCAAATATGTTTTATCATTTAAACCTTTTAAATCATTAAAATTAAATAATTTTTCTTTTATTTCAATAGCATAAATTTCTTTAATTCTTTTTGCTAGATGTTCGGTATAACTATAAATTGTATATATACTATCATTATTATTTTTAAAATCTGATATTCGACAAGCTATTTTTTTTAATTTTTTTATATCTTCTATTCTTAAAATTGAATCAATTAAACTCATGAAAATAATATATTTAGATAATTCTTCTTTTATATCTTCATCATTAATATTATCTCTTAAATCTTTTAATGCTGATGATTCTATTCCAATCGTATCTAAAGATTCATCTCCATAATATTTAATATTAGTTAATAATTTAGTAATTTCATTTTTTATCATGTATACAGCATCACCATAAAAATCATTTTCAGTTAGCTCATTAATTTTAGCTATTTGTACTTCGTGGCAAATACTAATAAATGTTCTTAAATCTTTTAACGAAAATATATTATTTATTGTTTCATCATCAGGATAAAATTCTCTTTCAAACTCCTGATAAGAATATGCTGATTCGGAATAATCATAATGATATTTTAATAATTCAATTAAAGCATATTTTTCTCTATAATTTAATTTGCCTTGTGCTATAACTTCTTCTATTAACTGTATATACTTTTTAAAATTTAAAACAGTATCAATCATTAATTTTATTTTTTCTCTTTTGTCGTTATTATTACTTACAAGAATATTTATTAATGAATCAAATTTTTGCAATTCACCATCATCAATAATTTTATAAAAAGATTGTAAAACTTCATTAAAATTATTAAGCTTTTTTTTCTCTTCAGGTTCTAATGTTTCATCATCTTCAATATCATTATATAATAAAATCATATTTTTACATATTGTATTAAGAAATTTATAATCATAAACATTATATATATCTTTTCTTTTTATAAATTCCCAAAGTTTTTTAAAATTTTTATAACTTATTCCAGATATTATTTGATTATCAACTAAATATTTTAAGTATTCATTTCCTTTATAATCTGCGTTTTCTATAATTAGCTCTTGTAATTTTTCTGTTGTTAATATTTCATTTTCTTCTATCATATAATTCACTTCCTTTATAGATTTTATATTATCAAAATTATATTATAATTTATCATTTCAGATTTTACAAAATTAACAAATATGTATAATAACAAATAAATAATAACACCATTATAATACCTTCAAATCTTGTTATTACTCGTTCACTTTTACTCTGAAGATAAAATACTAAAGCTGATAAAACAACAATAATTAAATCAATCCAATTAAAAGCTTTACTAGAAATTGAGCCATAAATTAAAGTAGGCAATCCTAAAACAATACATATATTAAATATATTGGTACCTATAATATTGCCAACCGTCATATCAAATTCACCTTTTTTAGCAGAAGTTATTGTAATCATCAGCTCTGGCAATGAAGTTCCAATTGCTATCACAAACATTGATATTAATTTCGTTGCAATATTTAGCTTTTCTGATAAATATAATGTAGAATCAACTATTAAATCACTAGATAAAACGATTATAACCATCGACAATAATGTTAAAATAATTGCTTTAATTTTATTATGTTCCTCAGCAATTTTTTTAAATCTTTTTATCATTTTATATAAATATAAACAAAATAAACAAAACAACAAAATTAAAATTCCTGCATCATATCTTGATAATTGGCCATCAAGAAAAAGTATAGAAAATATTATCGTTGTAATAACTAAAAGTGGCAATTCTTTTGCAACCGTTGTAGTTTTAACCTTAACTGGTTTTATAATACTAGCAAGACCAATTATAAATAAAATATTTACAATACAACTACCTATTACATTTGCTATTGTTATATCATAATTGTTAGAACTAATACTATTAAATGATATTGCAAGTTCTGGTGCACAAGTACTAAAAGATGCTATTGTTAAAGCTATAACCATTTTTGGAATTTTAAAGCTAGTAGCTAAATCCGAAGAACTTTCGACAAAAATATTAGATGAAATTACAATTAATATTAAACCTAGAAATAATAAAAATATATTTAATAACACAATATCACCTAACACTATTATACAAAAAAAAATCTAAAATAAATTAAATCTTTTTTCTATTTTTTCTTTTCCTAACAATTTCATAATTTCATATAAATCAGGTGTCATTGCTTTAGTCGTTAAAGCAATTCTTAAAACATTACTTATATCTGCAATATTTCCTTTGTAATTATTGGGATTTTCTTTATATTTTTTCATGTCAGAAGCATAATTTAATTCATCACAAACTTCTTTCATTTTATTAAACCAAGTATCCTTATCATCATTAACATTATATTTACTAATATATAAATTTAAAATATTTTTAATTTCTTTTTTATCAGTTATATTTTGCCATTCATAATTTAAATTATTAAATAATTCATCATACATATACCAATTTTGTTTTTTATAATCAGAAAACATAGCTAAATCTTTACGAGGTTTCTTTTGCTCTCTTTCAATATTCATGACATTAATACTATAATCCTTATATTTAGTTAATAAATCAAATAATTCTTTATCATAAATTTCACTATATTCTAATGTTTTATTATAAACATCAACTGCACTTAATAAACTAATATAATTTTTAGATATATTTAATAGTTTATCAACATCAAATAAAGAACCACTAGCACTTATTTTTTTAAACTCTAATTTAAAATCATCAATTGTTTTATCCTTATTTTGTAAATACCACATTTCAAAGTTAGAATTAGCAACCGTGCATAAATATAATAATACGGCTTCGGTAGGAATTCCTTTTTCGTGATAATACGAAATAGCAGCTTCAGGATCTTTTCTTTTTGATAGTTTTCTTCTTGTCCCATTATCATCTTTTAATAATGGTGATATATGCGCATATTTTGGTGGCTTAAAACCAAATACTTTAAACAATTGTAAATGAATTGGTACACTTGATAACCATTCATCACCTCTAATGACATGTGTAGTTTTCATTAAATAATCATCAACTAAATGAGCAAAATGATAAGTTGGCAAGCCGTCACCTTTGATAATTATAATATCCATATCATTTTCTGGAAGTTCTAATTTACCTTTAACTAAATCATCATAAACTATTTTGTTTTCAAATTTGCCAGGTGATTTTAATCTTATTACATATTTTTCACCATTATTTATTTTCTTAATAACTTCTTCATGAGATAAATATCTATCTCTTGCCCATTTACCATAATAACCTATTCTATCTTTAATACTTTCTTGTTCTTTACGAATATTTTCTAAATCTTCTTCGGTACAAAAGCAAGGATAAGCTAAATCATTCATAATTAAATGTTTAGCAAATGTTTGATATATCTCTTTTCTTTGACTTTGAATATAAGGACCATACTCCCCTATCCATTCTGTCTCACTAATCATACCTTCATCTATTTTAATACCATAATTTTTTAAATCTTTAATAATTCCAGTTACACCATTTTCAATCTCTCTTTTTTTATCGGTATCTTCGATTCTTAAAAAGAAAATTCCGTTACTTTGTTTCGCCATTTTGCTAGCAATAAAAGCGGAATATAATGCTCCCATGTGAACATATCCTGTTGGACTTGGAGCATATCTTGTTACAATAGCACCTTCACTTAGATTACGATTAGGATATATCTTTTTATAATCTTCGATTGTTTTATCAATATTTGGTAATAATATATCTGCATATTCTTTCATAATAATTCTCCTTTTACTATTAAAAAAAGTATATAAAATACTTTTACATATATTTTGTCATTTGTTTCATCATTTGATTAACTTGCTTTTGACTAGGCGTTCTTCCCATTTGTGTCATCATCGCTTTAATCATCTGTTCATTAATCGGTGGATTTTTTTTAATTTGTTTTTGAATTAAATTACGAGCTACAAAAAAACCAACTACACCACCTATTAAAACTCCAACTAATAAATATAATAAATTCCATAACATTTTTAATCACCTATAAATATTTTACTATTTTTTTGCTTTTTTTTCAACATTTTTACAAACTTTATGAATAAATTAAAATTTTTTTATCTAACCAAAAATAATCATTATTAATAAAATCACAAACAAAAATATATTTACTATAATTATTAAATTCATTAATAATTTTTGTTTCATATTGAGTTCGAATTATAATTCGCGTATGTTTTAGTTCAATAAAGGATTTATCAATATAAAATGTTCGTTCATTATCTAAATGATATTTTCTATTTAAATAATATTTTAAATTAAATGTATTTATTCTTTCACACAATTGACTATATAATGAAACACCATAATTAAAATTTTCTTTCATATAATATAATTTTTTTAATGTATCAAATAAAAATAAAGGATTTTTTTTATAATATTCATAATATTCTTTTTTTAAAACAAAAAGATTATATTCTCTCATTAGAATCACCTAATTTGATTATATAATCTAAAATTTAAAAAAATTGTCTTATTTTAACAGTTTAATAACTTTTTTTAAAATTTTATTATAACTAAAATCCATTTTATCAAAGACTTCATCTTTTGTACCACTATATCCGAAATTATTTAATGTTATTAAGTATTTATCACTATAAACAAATCCTTCCCAACCTTGTTTACTACCAGGTTCAATCACAATTACCCGATAGCCTTTAGGAATTATCTCTTCTTGATATTCTTTACTTTGTCTTAAAAATAGTTCCCGATTAGGCATACTTACAACTCTCACGTCTATTTTATACATTTCATATAAATCATTAGCAATTTTAATACTTAATTCGACTTCACTACCACTACTTATAATAATGGCATATAAATTATTTTCTTTTCTTACTATATAACCGCCATAATTAACATTAATACGATCTGTTTTGTCTAATAAATTAACTTCATTTCGTGATAAAATCAAACAACTTGGTTTTTTATTGTTAATAATATACTCCCAACAGCCAGTTATTTCTTTAGCATCAGCAGGGCGGAAAACAGACAAATTAGGGATACTTCTTAAGGAAGCTAATTGTTCAATTGGCTGATGCGTTGGACCATCTTGACCAATATTGATTGAATCATGAGTAAATATATAGGTTACAGGTAAATTCATTAATGCACTCATTCTAATAGCTGGCTTTAAATAATCGGAAAAGGCTAAAAAAGTAGAACCAAAAGCATAAAAATTATTTAAGGCTAAACCATTTAAAATTGCCCCCATAGCATGTTCTCTTACCCCAAAATTAATATTATTACCAATAAAATTATTTAAAGTATCATGTAAAACTGCTTTAGTTGAAGAACCTAAATCTGCACTTCCACCAATAAAATTAGGTATTTTTTTTTCTATTTCTTGCATTATTTTGCCATTACTTACTCGTAAAGATTCTTTCAAATTATAATCAAAAGATAAATTTCCTAAATCAATTCTTATTTCTTCTTTTTTATAATGAAAATCTTCAACTTGTTTATTATATATATCATACTTTTTTAAACTTCGTTCTTTTATTTGATTGATAAAATTTTCTCTAGCTTCTTTATTGACATAAAATTCTTCTGGCTCAATTTGTAATTTTAATTTTAATTTAGTTATATCATCTTTATCCAATGGTGTACCATGAACCAAATTAGTATTTTCATTGATTGAACCTTCACCAATTATTGTTTTTATCTCAATTAAAGTTGGTTTTGCATTCTTTTTAGCTTCTTCAATCGCTTTATCAATACTTGAAATAATTGTACCATCTTTTACTTGAATTGTATCCCAGTTTAAAGCTTTAAAACGTTCAATTATATTATCATCAAATACACCAGTTGTTTTTCCATCTAAACTGATATTATTCGAATCATATAAAACAATTAAATTATTTAATTTCAAACTTCCTGCTAAAGAAGTAGCTTCATAACTAATACCTTCCATTAAGTCACCATCGCCACATAAAACATAAACATTATAATCAAACAAACTTTGTTCTTTTCCTAATTTACTTTTTTTAGGTATTTCATACTTTTTGTTTAATATTTTACTAGCTAAAGCCATACCTACTGCCGAAGCAATTCCTTGACCTAAAGGACCAGTTGACATATCAACTCCTTCAGTCACGCCAAATTCAGGATGACCAGGTGTTTTAGAATTGATATGTCTAAATTGTTTTAAATCATCAATTGTTAAATTAAAACCAGCCATATATAAAGTGGCATACAATAAAGCTGAACCATGTCCTGCAGATAAAACAAAACGATCACGATTTTCCCATAAAGGGTCATCAATATTAACATTCATATGTTTAGCATATAAAGTATAAATAATTGAGGCTGCTCCTAAAACAATTCCAGGATGACCACTACCAGCTTTATCAATCATATCTATTCCTAAACTTTTAATATTGTTAACTATTTCTCGATCCAATATTCATCACCTTCATTTATTGTTTTCATTATATCATATTTTATACAAAAAAAAAAGTCCAAGAATACGGGCTCTTAACGATAAAACCTAGTCTCTACCAGGTGGGCATCACATTACTAATTTTAGGATTCTCAAGAAACTTGAGCATTCAACACCATTAGCAAATTAGATTCCCAATATTCGTTAATTAGTCGGTTTTTCTAAATGAGCTTATCGCTATTCCTAGACAATTATATTATATCACAATATCATTAAATTTACTATCCATTAATGTTTTTTTCACATTTTCCCAAAATGTTAATTTTAATTTAACTTATAAAGATAGGCACCTTTTTCAATTGTTTTTGCTTCAATTTCACTAATTTCATTATGATTTGCAAAATAATCATGTCCAATTTTAGAATTTCCATCAATTAAAACATTACCGTCTTTCCTAATTTCATAATACATTGCATAAGAAGTACAATATGAATCTATATCATAGCCTTCACATTCTTTAAAAATTACTGGTTGCCCGCCAAATTCTACAATCATGTGATGACATACAGTATTTTTTTCATCATTTTGTTTTTCATTTTTACTAGAACAACCACTTAATAATGTAATACCAACAGTTACATATTTTTAAATTTTTCATTTTTAATTTTCCTTTAATTTATTGTTTGTCTAAACTTATATAATTGTTTACATAATGGTTTCTTTCTCGTACCATTATGTATTTCAACTTTATCTAAATCTGTATAAATATTAGGTGTTTTAATTTCCATTTTATTTAATAACTCAATATCAAATTCTTTAAATGCTGGACAAGGTAAAACAGTTCCATCATATTTAATAACTATTTTATCTAAACCCGCTGTACATAAATGTTCATCTTTTGAAAGTAGTGGTATTCCTACTCTAATATGGCCATTGAAATTACTTTGTTTATAAATATTAATAAATTCTTCCATTTCTTCATTCGACAATTGTAAATCTTGTTGATTAATAAGTCCTCTACCTTGAGGTACAAAATTAAGAATACTAATTTGTTTTATTTCACATATTTCTAAAATTTCTAATATATCTAAAAATTCTTTATAATTTGTTTTTAAAGGAATAAAATGAACATCAACATTTAATCCAACTAAACTTGCTCTTAACATCGAATCAGCAACATAAGTAAATCTGTTCTTAGTTCCCATTAAATTATTATAAGTATCTATTGAAGCTCCTTGAAAATCAAAGACAATTTTATCTAATCCTATTTCTTTTAATAATATTAAATCTTGTTTATCGATACCAGAAAATTGATAATCTGGAATGATACTTTTACAAATACTATCAATATACTTTCTTCTGACAATACCACTGGTAAATAATACTACTCTAATATTTTTATCTTTACAATATTTAATCATTTCAAATATATTAGGATGTAATAATGGTTCGCCTCCTGATAAAGATATTTCTTCTATACCACCTTTATTTATTAAATAATCAATTGTTTTTTTAAACAAATTAAAATCGATCATTTTAGTTTTAGCTATTAAAGAACAAGACGAACAAAATAAACAATTATTAGGACAAGTTTCAATTATTTCAAAGCATAAATCTTTAATCATTCTTAACTCCTAAAATCGTATTTAAATTAACATTTTTTGTACTTGTCATAATATTTATATCAGCTTTACTATATATTTTATTTAATTCTTTGACTAAATTTTTAATAACTAATCTTTGACCACTATTTTTTTTCGTAACCGAACAAGCACAGTCTAAAAATTCTAATTCATTAGAACTTGCCCATCTTATTATATCTTCTTCATGAACATAATAAAGAGGTCTAATTAAAGTCATATTTTCAAAATTAGTGCTTTTTACTTTTGGAACCATACTACTAAAATTACCGGTAAAAATCATATTTAATAAAACTGTTTCGATAACATCGTTAAAGTGATGACCTAAAGCAATTTTATTGCATCCTAATTTTTGAGCATAACTATATAAATAACCTCTACGCATTTTCGCACACATATAGCAAGGATTTTCAGTTTTATCTGCTACACTAAATATAGGGGTTTCAAATATATGAGCATCAATGTTTAATTTAGATAAGTTTTCTTTTATTTTATTTAAATTAGCCATATTATATCCAGGATTCATGACAATAAATTCTAAATCAAAATTAAATTTACCATGTTTTTTTATCTCTTGCATGCATTTAGCTAGTAAAAATGAATCTTTACCGCCACTAATACATACTGCAATTTTATCATTTACTTCTATTAAATTGAATTCTTTAATAGCCTTTACAAATGGCGAAAATATTTGTTTTCGATATTTTTTAATAATACTTCGTTCAATTTCTTTTAATTCCATTAAAATCACATTCCTTTTACCAAACCCATATAATTATTTAGATAAGATTTTTTTTAGAATCTTCTAAAGAAACCTTTACGACATTATTATCGGTTAAATTAGTTTGAATTATTTCACCATTAATAATATTACTACTATAAATTCCTAAATAGTAACTATAAAGATTTTTTAAATAATTGCCATTGCCGTAACTATCATATTGCCATTTTTTTAAATAATTAATAGTGCCACTATAGTTACTATATTTATCAGTATCAAGTTTTTGAGCAAAAGCTTGCGGATTACTGCTTACTTGTTGAACATATTTTAACCATCCAACATCTTGATAATTGTCGACAACATCATCAAAAGATACACCTATTTCATCTGCATATATTTGAACAATCAAATCGATTAAACCATAACCAAAATTATAGGATTGAAGGGCTAATTTTTCATTTCCATGGTATCTTTGTAAAACATTTTGATAACGCATAATTCCCATTTTTATATTTAATCTTTTATCTAAGGCATTATCCATTGTTTCGTAAATTGTTTCACTTTGGTTAGTATCATAATTGAAAGCAGTTATTTCTTGGCCATTTGGTGTTTCTAATTGACAAATTCCAACACCAAAACCATTATAGTATTGTCCGCCAGGAATAGTACCCTCATGATTTAAACTTGATTCATTCATCATCAAACAAACAAACGTATATGGATCAACTCCAAATTCTTGTGCTAGTTGAAAAGTGTATTTACCATCCGCAGAATTAATAAAATTTACTATTTTATCAATTGTGTAATCATCCATTTTTGTTGAAATAGGGATTTCTTTATTATTTTGTAAAGAATTGTTATATATATTTTTAGTTTGCAAAATTCTTGTTTCTAATTCATAATTATCTTTACTTATTATTTCTGCTTGCACAATCGAGGAATTATCATAATTATCATCATCTGGTAATTCTAATGTTTCAGCCATAGAACTAGTATAAGTTTCCTCATTTTCCTCTATTGGCCAAGAAGAAGTTTCACTTATAGCAACAGTTTGTTGATTATCAATGTTATTTGTAGCATTACTTATCATTGAGATAGCGATACCCGACACTGATATTAAAGTAATAGAAGCTAAAGCTATCGCTAAAATTTTTTTTCTATTAGTTTTTACATTTTTTATAATTGGTGTATTTTCATCAATGTTATCTAAAATTTGATTATATAGTTTTAATGATAAATTATTTTGATAATCTTTTAAAAGTAAAACTTGGTCACTAGAATATATAACTTTTATATCTTTTTTATCTAATTGAACAAGACGAGGATTATTCGGTAATTGCGAAATTAACCTTGTAATGCGTTTTAGATTATTGGTTCTTCTAATTTTAACTCGACCATCGACTTTTTCTTTTGTTGTTTGTCTAAAACCTGTTTTAGTTTTTTCAATTACTATTTGCATTTTATCACCTTTTTACACTTATACTTATTCCATCACCAATATCATAAAATTTGGTTTGATAATGATTATTATTTTTTAAAAATTCAATGTAATTTTCAATTTTTTTTACTAGTTGTCGTAAATTTTTTTTCAATGGTTGATTGCTATTTACTAATCCATGAAAATTAATATTATCAGTAATAATATACATATTATTGTTTAAGTTTTTTTCAAATTTTTGAAAAAATTTTATGTTTTGAGCTTTAGCAGCATCAATAAAAATTAAGTCAAATTTTTCTTCTAATTCAACATCAAAAGCATCTTTATTAATTAATTCAATTCTCTTTTCTAAATTAAATTTTTTTATGTTTTTAACTGCTTCTTGATATCTATTTTCATCTCTTTCAATTGATATAATTTTTATATTTTCATCGACTAAAGCCATTTTAATTGCTGAATAACCTATAGCTGTTCCAATTTCCAATATTTTCTTTATGTTATTTTTTTTTATAAATTCTGTTAAAAAGGTAATCCCTTCTTTTTGCATAATTGGAATTTTATATTCTTTAGCATATCTTTCAATTTCTAATATTGAATTTTCCATACTTCTCCTTATAATTAATTATACTCATACCATAAGCCATTTTCTTTTAGCTCATTGATTTTGGCATCATGTTCTTCATATGTTTTTGTAAAATAAGTTTTACCAGTCTTATCCGCTACAAAGTAATAATAATCGTGTTTTTTAGGATTTAATACAGCATTAATTGAATCTTCGCCTGGTGAACAAATAGCGCCAACGGGTAGTTTACCAGCCATCGTATCTGAACGAGTATTATAAGCATTAACATCATTTATTTCATTAATATATAAATCACGGTCACTAAATTCTAAGTTGGCAGCATAATAGGTTGTAGCATCACTTCCTAGGTTTAGACCTGCTTCTAAACGATTATAAAATACTTGAACGATTCCATTTCTATCTAAACTATTTGTTCCTTCAACTTCAACAATACTAGCTAAAGTTAATATCTCATGAATATTGTAGTCACTGTCTTCTATTTTTATTTTATATTTTGATAAAATTTCATCCATTTTATCTAACATTTTATAGGTTATGTCTTCAATACTACTATCTTTGTAAATTTTATAAGTTGCAGGGAAAAAATAACCTTCTAACTTATATCGTATATCTTCATTTTTTATTTCATCGGTAATAAACCAATATTTATTTATTAATAAATTTATTAATTCATCACTTTGCCAATAATTTAACAATTCTTCGCTACTATAATTTGTAACATCACTGATATAATTTGCTATATCAGTAATTTTTTTGCCTTCAGGAATAACAAAAACTGGTGTAATAGCTGTACTATTTTCTAATGTTTCAACAATTTTTTTTACACCCATATTTTCGTTTAAGATATAAGTTCCTTTTTCTAAATTACTTGGATTAAAAATTTTAATATATATTTTATAAAAAGTTTCTGATTTTATCAAATTATTTTCTTTTAAAATATTAGCTATAGATAAGTAACTACTACCTTCTTCTATTTCTAAAGCAACTTCTTTGCTTTCATTACTAACAGGACTAATTCCGATATTATAAGAAATACAACTTACAGTAATAATAATTGTTAAAAAAACAATAACAAAAATATAAATATTAACATACTTCTTCATAGCAATAAAACGAGTATATTACCCGTTATCCTCCATTTCAGATTTTGCTTCTTCTTGTAATTCATTTAAAATCGTTTCAATTATTTTCCATTCTTTTTCTGTTTCTATCGGTTTTAAATTTAAATTTTCTTCGTTTGGTGTATATATTGAAGCATATACTTTAGTATTACCATCATTATCTGTTGTATTATCAGTATATACTATATAATTTTTTTTCGTTTCATCTGATTCAAATGTAAATAAAACTTCACATTCAATTTCTTTACCATTATCATCAATTACTTTAAATCTCATTTGTTCTTCTTTCATAATTATTCTCCTTATCTAAATATGTCTGTAATATAATTGTGGCAGCTAAACTATCAACTTTTTCTTTTCTTTTCTTCCTAGACAAATCCGCTTCAATCATGTAATTATGAGCTGAAACAGTAGATAACCTTTCATCTTCTAAAATAACTTTATAATTTAATTTTTCCAGCATTTGTTTGAATTCTAGTGTTGTTTCAGCACGTGGTCCTATTGTATTATTCATATTTTTAGGTAATCCTAAAACAAGTAAATCTATCTTTTCAGTATTTATTATTTTTATTAATTCATTGACTAATTGTTTTAAATCTTTATAATAAATTGTTTTAAAAGATGAGGCTATTACCCCATTAGATATTGCTAAACCTAATGTTTTACTACCTAAATCTAAACCTAAATATCTCATTTAATGAATTTTTCAACTAAAACTTCTAAAATTCGCGTTCTAGCAAATTTAGTTATTTTATTTCGTGCTTCTTTATGAGAAGATATATACCCAGGATCACCACTCATAAGATACCCAACTAATTGATTTTTAGCGTTATAGCCTCTTTCTTCTAAAATTTCAATTACTTCTTTTATTGTTTCAGTAATCAATTCTGTTTCTAATTCTTCCGTTGTAAAGATTTTTGTTTCATCCATAACAACACCACCTTATTACATTTTAATTTTATCAAAATTTTTATTTTTTTACAAGGTTAAATGTTATTATTTTACTACAAATTTAAAAGACTATTCTAAAATAGCCTTTATTCTTCTTATTCCTGCACTACTTGCTTCTTCTTTTATAATTTTAAATTTACTTAATTCCCCTGTATTTTTTACATGAGGCCCACCACAAAGTTCCTTTGAAACATCACCAATAGAATATACTGTAACAATTTCAGGATATTTTTCGATGAACATACATTCAGCGCCAGATTTTAATGCTTCTTCTTTAGGCATTTTTTGAACATTTACATCAATTTTTTTATTTATCCAAAAATTAACTAAATCTTCTACTTTTTGTTTTTCTTCATCACTTAATTTATGGTCACAAGAAAAATCAAAGCGCATTCTTTCAGATGTAATATTACTACCCTTTTGGTGTACATCTTTACCTACAACAATTTTTAAAGCAGCATTTAATAAATGCGTTGCTGTGTGATATTTAATTTCTTTATCAGAGTCACCAGCTAAGCCACCTTTAAATTTACCACTTGAAGCAGTTCTTGATAATTCTTGATGAATTTTAAATTTTTCTTTAAAACCGTCTATATCAACTTTAATATTTTTTTCTTTAGCAAGTTCTTCCGTCAATTCAATAGGAAAACCATATGTATCATATAATTTAAAAGCTAAATCTTTGTTTAAAATTTTATCGACATTTGCTATTATTTTTTCAAATTCTCTTAATCCTTTTTCTAAAGTTTTATTAAATTTATTTTTTTCTTTAGTTAATTCTTCTAATATAACATCTTTATTTTTAGTTAATTCACTATAATATTTTTTATATTTATCGATAACCATATTAGCAATAATAACTTCCCAATCATTAGACTCTATCTCTAACTTTTTAGCATGCCTTATTGCTCTTCTAATTAATCTTCTTAAGATATATCCTTGATCAGTATTAGAAGGTTTAATTCCGGCTTCATCACCTAATATAAATACCGCTGTTCTGATATGATCTGCAATAATTCGAATACTTTCTGGATTTTCTTCATAACTATATTTAGATAATGATTCAATTTTTTTAATAATATCTAACCATACACTAGATAAATAATTATCATTAACCCCTTCTAAAATAGCAGTAACTCTTTCATAACCCATACCAGTATCAACATTTTTTTTAGGTAATTCTTTGATACCATTACTATCTTTATAATATTGCATAAAAACGTTATTCCATATTTCAACCCATCTATCATCTTTGGGATCAAATATTTCTGGTACTTCATCATCACTTCTAAAATAAAATATTTCGGTATCTGGTCCACAAGGCCCAGATTCTCCTGCTATCCAAAAATTATCTTCTTTTCCTAAATAAGCAATTTTATTAATTCCTAAACTTTGCCATATATTAGCAGATTCAATATCTTTAGGTATTCCATCTTCTCCATTAAAAACTGTAACAGCAATTTTATTAATTGGTATATTCAATACTTTGGTTAAAAATTCAAAACTATAATTTATACTTTCTTCTTTAAAATAATCACCTAAAGACCAATTACCTAACATTTCAAAAAATGTATGATGTGTTTTATCACCAATACTATCTAAATCATTTGTTCTAATACATTTTTGATAATCAACTAATCTTGTTCCATAAGGATGATGTTGTCCCATTAAATAAGGAATTAATGGTTGCATTCCTGCCGTATTAAATAATACTGATGGATCATTTTCTGGTACAACAGGTGCGGATGGTATTTGTTTATGTCCTTTACTAACAAAAAAATCAATATATAAATCTTTAAGATTCATTTTTATCACCTTCTATAATTTTAATAAATTCTTTTGTCACTTCATCAATAGTTAAGTTAGTAGAATCAATATAATATTGTTCATCTGTTCTTGTTAATGAACCAACTTCTTTATGTGAATCATTATAATCTCTTGCTTTTATATTTTCATATATTTCATCATAACTCATATCAATATTTTTTTCTTGATATTCTTTAAATCTTCTTTTTGCTCGTTCTTCTAAAGAAGCATCTAAATAAAATTTATATTCTGCATTAGGGAAAACTACTGTTGTTATATCTCTACCTTCCATAACAACATTATTAGAATTACCTAATTTTCTTTGTAAATCAACCATATTTTTTCTTACTTCAACAATGCTTGATATTGGTGAAACAATACTAGTTACTTCTTTACTTCTTATTTCTTTAGTAACATTTACTCCATCTAAATAAACATTATTATCTAAATCAAATTTTATATCAATGTTATTAGATAATTTAATTATTTTTTCTTTATCATTTATATTTAAATTGTTTTTTAATGCTTTTAATGCCACACAACGATATGTTGCTCCTGTATCAATATTAACTAAATTTAATTTTTTGGATAAGATACTGGCAATAGTTCCTTTACCACTACCAGCTGGTCCATCAATTGCTACTATCACTTTATACCTCCTAAAACTTTTTCTACTTCATTTATCAATACTTCTTTTTTTGGAATATAATATGTATATGTTTTAGCAAAAACATTGTTCTCTAAACCACCTAGAGCATATTCCATCATAACTTCTTTTTTACTTTTACAAAGAATTATACCAATAGGTTTATTATCGTATTCATCATTAATTTCTTCATTATAATAGTTTAAATACATATTCATTTGTCCTGCATATTCTGGTTTCATTTGTCCTACTTTCAAATCAATTAAAACATAACATTTCAATATTTTATTATAAAATACCATATCAACATAATAATGATTATTACCTAAAGTTATTCTTTGTTGACTCCCAACAAACATAAAACCTTTACCTAATTCAAGTAAAAAATCTTCCATATGTTTTATTAATTTTTTTTCTAAATCTTTTTCTAACATTGGTTTAGTTTCTTTAATATCTAAAAATTCAAATACATATGGTTCTTTTAAAATATCTAGAGGATTATTTAAAGTTTGTCCTTCCTTAGATAATTTATAAACTATTTCTTTATTTTCTTTACCACTAGAAAGCAATAATCTTTCAAATAAAGAAGTATCAATTTGTCTTTTTAATTCTCTAACACTCCAATTAGAATTAATACATTCTTTTTCATAAAAATTTCTTTCATCAGCATTATCGATACTTAATAATTCACAATAATGTGACCAACTCAATTTAACAGACAGTGTCTGGTATTTTGGATAAGTAATATAAAATTTTCTCATATATTGCAAATTCGAAACTGAAAAGCCAGAGCCTAAAATTTTTCTTAATTCTTTGGATAATTCTTTTAGTATTTGTCTACCATATTCCGCTTTAATATTACCATTTTGTTCATTTTCTACTATAATTCTTCCAACATTCCAATAAGCTAAAACCATAGTATTATTTACTTCATAAGCTATTTTATTTCTACTATTAATTATTACATCTTTTATTTCATTAATAATATTGTCATTAACTAAGTTCATCAATCCCTCCTAATATTTTTAATATTTCATCTTTAGTATTATTTATATTATCAATAACATAATCAAATTTATAATCATCTAAATCTGTTTCTGTTATATGATTTTTTTGTTCTAAAGTTAAATCATTATCTTTACCATTAATTCTAATTGTAGTACATTTAAATAATTTTTTAGGAATGTCTACTTCTTCTTTTAATCTTGCATCTGTTACAATAATAACATCAAAGAAATAACTATAAACTTTAATATCTTCCATAACTCTTCTAATTAATAATTGTTTATCAATTTTTTTTATTAAATCAATTCCTAATGACTGTAATAAATTTCTAGGTTTTGTTTCTTCTTTTCCATCCCAATCAGTTATTTTTTTTACATATTGTTTTAAATAAAAAGCATAAGATATTTGAACACTATTTTTATAATAATCACTTATAATATTAGCAACATAATTTTTACCACTTTTAGCTTTACCTGATAATATAAATATTTTGGGATTTTTATTAATATATTGCATGAAATCACCATATATAGTATAACATAATTATTAATATTTTTATTATATATTTGTTAAAAAAAATTGATTATATAATTTAATCAATTTTTTTATTTAAATATAAATATTTTAAATTTTTATATTCGACATAACCTTTATTTATAATTATACTTACTGTATTTTTGATAATGTATAATCTAGTATATTTTTTATTTACACACTAGATTATACACTATCTCTTTTTATTTCTTATTCTTGTTTTTTTCTTATTTTTTCGTTTCCATTCTATGTTGTCCTTACTTCCGTTCGGCGCAACTCTTACGAATGGAAACGTTCGGTCATCCTATCCGGAAAGCTGGGGCCACCCCATACGAGGTATTAGCAGAATTGTTATACCAATCACCCGAAAAATACACATTGTAGAAATTATAACTAAAGTCAGAGCCAGCCGCGCGCAACCACCAATAATATGCACTTCCTTGGTATGTTTTTACTGCTCCTGAGTAGGAATCCGTAGTTACTCCGTTATTTTTATAATAATCTAATTGTCTTGTATAATCATTACCAGTGTCAGAACTAGTAGCAATCGGTGGAATAATTGCTCTTGTTTGAATACCACTCTCATCTCCCCATACTTCTTTTGTTGATAACAAATACAATTTATCGGTTGATGTAAAATTAGAGGAATCGCCACTTCCATGACCTGAAACTGAATATGTATTAATTATAACATTTTTTAAATCACTTGGTAAGGTATTATATATATCTGTATTTACAAAATTATACATTTCACTTCCTGGCCATCCTCCTGAATTAGTACCACTTGAATTCATAACATGTGTAGTTATGATATCAACAAATTCTACTACAAAGCCACATGCAGTTTGACTAAATCCTTCGGTTGAACATTCTGATGGCGTTGACATATTAGCTATTCTTACCGTATAAGTTCCGGCATAGTCACCAGTTAATGTTACTTCTTTGGTATCTCCTACATTATATTTGCTTGTATTATTATTTTTTACAGCATTAGCTATTGTTTCCCATGAATCTTCTGCAAATGATACCGGTTCAGGTATATTAGCTTTTACGGTTATACTTTTTGTTGCTGTTATTTTTTTGCCATTTCCCCCAGTAGCTGTACAACTTAAAGTTTGATTGCCTATAGCTAAACTACTTGTATTACTTGGGTTACATGATATACTTCCACCACTTATTCCATAACTTATATTAAAATAATTACTTACGGTATTACTATCTCCTTCTTTTATTTCAACAGTTCCTATTTTAGCTGTTAAATTTGGAGCATCTTTATCTACTTTTATATTATAATTTCTAGTTGCTGTATTACCAGCTAAATCAGTTGTGGTTATCGTTATAACTGTATTAGTTGTATTATTTGTTATACTTGTTATATTACTACTTGTATTACT
>CALVVV010000019.1 GCA_944363995.1 uncultured Bacilli bacterium | reverse complement strand
AAATTAGGTACAATAATTTTATAACACATTTTTCGCATGCTCAAAATGTGCTATAAAATACTTAACATTATATCATAGTTAAATATTGACAAGCAATAATAATAACCGATTTTATATTACAGCATATAATTTAATAGGTGAATAACATGGAAAATAATTTAAAAAAAGCTTCTTGTATTGTTTTAAGTATTTTAATTTTATTATTTTTTACTAAAGAAAATAATTGTGAAAATGCTTTTTATAAAAATATTAAATTAATTAATAATCCTAATGATTTATTAGTTTTAGTTAACAAAAATAATCAATTATCAAATAATTATATTCCAAATAATTTAGAAAGTATTTCATTAAAATTTGCTAATAAAGATAAATATTTACAAAAAGAAGCTAAAGAAGCTTTTGAAAAATTAAGTAATGAAGCAAATAAGTTAGGTTATTATATCATTGCAGTTTCAGCTTATCGTGATTATAACTACCAAAATGAATTATTTAATTATTATGTAACAGAAAAAGGATTGGAATATGCTTTAACATGTTCCGCTAAACCTGGTCATTCTGAACACCAAACAGGATTGGCTGTTGATGTCGAAGGTGAAAATAAAGATTATGATAATTTTGAAGATACAAAAGAATTTATTTGGATGAAAAATAATGCTCATCGATTTGGATTTATTTTACGTTATCCTAAAGGAAAGGAACATATTACCGGTTTTAAATATGAACCATGGCATTATCGTTATGTCGGAATAGAAACTGCCACCAAAATTTTTAAGCAAAATATTACCCTAGAAGAATATTTAAATTCATGATATAATTAATTTGGTGAGTTTATGAAATATCTTAAAGAAAATAAATTAATTATTTTAACAATTATTATTTTATGTAGTTTAATGTTCGTATTTATTAATCAAAAACAAGGATTTCATGAAGATGAAATATTTTCTTATGGTTCAAGCAATTATAAATATGATAATGTTTATCGCTGGTTTGGTTATGCCGAAGCTAATCAAGACATATTATATAATCAAGTATTAACTGGTAGTTTTAGCAATCGTATTGTTAACTTAATTAAATTTTATCAAAATCCTGATCAATTTAAAAAAAATGAAATATTAGCTAAAGAAATTCCAATATTTCGTTCTAAAGATGATGCTTTAGATTATTTAGCTATTCAAAAAGAAGATATTTTTAATTATTTTTCAGTATATTATAACCAAGCACGTGATGTTCATCCCCCATTATTTTATTTTTTAGTGCATTTTATATCAACATTTTTTTATAATAATTTTTCTAAATATATCATCTTTATAATTAATTTATTTTTCTTTATTGGAACTTTAATAAGTATTAAAAAAATACTTTTCACGTTAAATCGACAAAATTTAACAATTCCGACAATGATTTTATACGGCGCTAGTATGGGAGCTATTAGTACCGTCATGTTTCAAAGAATGTACATGATGCTTACTTTCTTTAGTATTTTATATTTATACTACATTATCAAATATATTAAAAATGACTTTAAACTTAGTGATAACTTTTTCTTTATTGGTACTATTATTTGTGGTTTTTTAACTCAATACTATTTTTGTATCTATATCATTTTAATTTTTATAATCATATCACTATATTTACTATTTAAAAAAGCTATTAAAAAATGGTTAAATTTTTTTAAACCACATCTAATTGCAGCAGTGATAGGTATTTTATTTTATCCATTTTGTATCGATGATATATTTTTCTCATATCGTGGATTAGGTGGAAATGATAATAAAACTAATAATTTTTTTGAAAATTTTCAATACTATTTCCAACAAATTGAAAAATTATTTAGCATTGATAATATTTTATTAATTTTGATATTTTTTATAATTATTTTTTTATTATATAAAATTTTTAAAAAAGAAAAAATAAAAATAAATAAAATTGATTTATTACAACTTTGTGTTATCATTTTACCAATTATTTTCTTTATTGTTATTATATCTTTTATTGCTCCTTTTTTAGGTGAAAATTATACTTCAAGATATATAATGTTATTATTTCCCATTATTGCAATTGCTGGTTTTTATTTATTATCTTTCTTATTTAAAAATAGCAAAAATTTATTTATTTGTTCTTTAATAATTAGTCTAATTTTAAGTATTAATGGTCTATTTAACCATACACCAATTTATTTATATAAAGATTATGGTAAAGCTATCGAACTAGCTCAGGAAAATGCTGATAAATATTTTGTCTATGTTTTCGATAATTATTTTACGCATTTGAGTTCTATGGAAGAATTTGCAATATATAAAGAATCATTAATTTTGAATAAAAATATTCATGATTTTAGTTTGCTAAATAATGATAAATTAAATAATTCTAATGAATTTATACTATGTATTAAAAATTGGTTAAACAAAGAAGAAATCTTAAATTTAGTTTTAGATAATTCAAATTATAAAAATTATGAGATATTATTAGAATTAAATAGTGATGTCGAATCTACTTATTATAGAATAACAAAATAAACAGTGCTTTTAACAACACTGTTTATTTTTTTAACATTTTGATTAAAGGATTTTTCTTCTTAATCAATACTTCACCGCCATTATAATTAGAATTTATATTAGTATAAATTGTATGAGCCATATTAGTAATGTCACCAATACCTAACATAAAATTATTTTTAGTAAAATTAGGATCAATAACAATAAATGGAACTTTACTAGCAAAGTTTATAAAAGCACGCGTAAAATTGTCTACAGGAATTTCTTTTTGAATTCCATAAAGAGATGAAATAAATAAACTTATTTTATTTTCTATACAAAAATCATGAACATATCCTAATATAGAATCTAATTTAGTTAATTTATTTTTCAATTCATCTACATTTTTTACACTATCAATTTGAAAATTGATAATTATCAAATCATAATCAGAATTTTTAATAATTGCTTTAACAAGATTTTGATTTAATAATAAATCATTATCAGTTTTTGCAAAGGAAATTTGAGGAGATACAATATTTTGTAATCCGCAACAATAGTAATTAATTTGTTTAATGTTTCTACTATTAGCTAAAATTAATGCTTTTGCATTTATTTTAGCTAAAGAATTATTCATTGATATACCTGACTTAGGAAAAGCAAACATTGGATATTTAATTCCTGAAATAGGAAACATTGAAAAATAATTATCATTATTAGTTATTTTACTTATTTCTTTGATAAAATTAGTTAAATCCGCATATTCATAATTAAAGAAAAACAAACTATCATTATTATCAAATTTAAATCCTTCATTCATAAAAAATTCTTTAACATTCTTTGGTTCAGTTTTCATTGATACTAATGAACTTATTTTTTTAGTTATCTCACGCCATTTTTCACCAATTTCTTTTTGGAACATATTCATAAACCCTACTAAATTAATTGCATTTAATAAATTAATTCCTACTATAATACCAATTTTACAATCGACAATTTCATACATGATTTTATTGATTAATCTTTCAATTTCTTTATAACTATCAATATTATCACTAGTTAAAACTAAATGAATAAAGATTTTATTTTGTTTTTTTGTTCTTATAAATTTTAAAAAAGATTTAATGTGTTCAAGACATTTTTCGCTATCTAAAGCCAAAAACAAATGAATCTTGCTATCTTCCTTAATACTATTTAAGTAAAAATTAAAATTTTGATTAGTTTCAAATTTATCAATATAATTATCTATTAAAGAACTGGATAATGGATTTTTTGATCCTGTACTAAAAGTTCTATAACCACTAACTAAATTATAACTAGATGTTGCAATAGAAGAAAATAAATATTTTTTTGTATAATTATCTAAATTAGGCATTAGTTTAGCACTATATATACTGTAAGAATCTAATTGTTCAATTCCAAAACCATTCATTAAAAATAAAACTGTTTTTTTCATTTTATCCCTCATATTCTATTATTTATTATATCTTATTTTTGATAAATTAGCAATAATTACCAAATAATTTTTCATAATTAAAAAGTCAAGTTTTTAACTTAACTTTCGAATTGTGAATTATATAAATTAGCATAAAAGCCATTTTTTTTCAACAATTCTTCATGATTACCTTGTTCAACGATATCACCATTATTCATAACTAATATTAAATCGGCATCTCTAATAGTTGATAGTCGATGCGCTATAATGAAAGATGTTCTTCCTTTCATTAATTCATCCATTGCTTTTTGAATCAATATTTCTGTTCTTGTATCAACACTACTAGTTGCTTCATCTAATATTAATACTTTAGGATTAGCTAAAATTGCTCGTGCAATTGTTAATAATTGTTTTTGTCCTTGTGAAATATTATTTGTTTCTTCATTTAATTCCATATTATAAGCTTCTGGTAAAGTTTGAATAAAATGATGAACATGAGCTTTTTTAGCAGCTTCGATTACCTCATCATCGGTAGCATCTAATTTACCATACCTTAAATTATCCATAATAGTGCCAGAAAATAACCATGTATCTTGTAAAACCATACCAAATATATGTCTTAAATCACTTCGTTTAAAATCATTAACATTTTTACCATCAACTAATATTTTGCCATCATTAACATTATAAAAACGCATTAATAATTTAACCATTGTTGTTTTACCAGCTCCAGTAGGCCCAACAATAGCAATTTTTTGTCCTTTTTTTACATCAGCACTAAAATCTTTAATAATAATTTGATCATCATTGTAACCAAATCTTACATGATTAAATTTAACATTACCTATAATGTTTTCTACTTTAATTGGATTAGTTACTTCTTTTTCTTCTTTTTCATCTAAAAATTCAAATACTCTTTCACTAGCAGCTATCATTGATTGAATCATATTAGATACTTGGGCTATTTGGGCAATTGGATTGGTAAAGTTTTTAGTATATGAGATAAATGATTGAATATTACCGACAGTAATCTTACCTAATATGGCATAATAGCCACCTAAAATTGCAATACCAACATAACCTAAATTACCAATAAAATTCATGATTGGATGCATCATGCCAGAGAAAAATTGACTCTTCCAACCGACATTACTTAAATAAATATTATCTTTTTCAAATTCTTTTAACACTTTATTTTCTGCATTAAATACTTTGATAACATTTTGACCGGAAAACATTTCTTCGATTTTACCATTAACATGTCCTAAATATTCTTGTTGTTTAGTAAAATAATTTTGACTATGTTTGACAATAAAAATTGTTATTAAAGAAGCAATTGGTAAAATTAATAAAGCAACAACAGTCATTGTAACATTAATAGATAACATCATTACTAATATTCCAATTAAGGTAGTTATAGAAGTAATTAATTGTGTAGCACTTTGATTTAAACTTTGACTCATAGTATCAATATCATTAGTTATAATTGATAAAACTTCACCATGAGTTTTTTTATCAAAATATGCCATAGGTAATTTATTTATTTTAATTGATACCTTTTTTCTTAATTGATAGGTATATTTTTGACTTATACCAGTCATTATAAATCCTTGAATGTAAGAAAAAACAGCACTTATAATATATAATATAATTAAGAAAGTTAAAATAGAAGCTATTTTATTGAAATCGATTCCTGTTCCCCCAGATAATTTATCAACTATACCATTAAATAACTCAGTAGTAGCATTACCTAATATTTTAGGGCCAACAATTGAAAATATAGTACTAGCAATAGCAAAAATAAAGATAATAATTAATTGTATTTTGTATTTATTCATACTTTTAATCAATCTTTTTAAAGTGCCTTTGAAATCTTTAGCTTTTTCCACACTCATAGCCCCAGGACCACGATTGATAGGACCTTTATTCATCTTCTAATTCCTCCTTTGACAATTGCGAATAAGCAATTTCTTTATAAATATCACAATTTTTTAATAATTCTTTATGTGTACCAATTCCTACTACATGTCCTTTATCTAAAACAATTATTTGGTCAGCATTCATAACTGTACTTATTCTTTGCGCTACTATAAAAATAGTTGATTCTTTAGTAACTTTATTTAATTCTTTTCTTAATTTTGCATCAGTTTTATAATCTAAAGCAGAAAAACTATCATCAAAAATATATATTTCTGGATTAATAGCGATAACTCTTGCAATACTTAATCTTTGTCTTTGACCACCTGATACATTGGTACCACCTTGAGATATAATACTATCATATTTATCTTTTTTGTCGTTGATAAATTCTTCAGATTGACTTATTTCTGCTGCTTTTTTGATTATCTCATCATCTTTTTTGTGTAAACCGAAAGCTATATTAGATTCAATCGTACCACTAAACAAAATTCCTTTTTGTGGTACATATCCAATTTTGCTTCTTAATTCTTTAATACTAGCATCTCTTATGTCAATACCATCAATTAATATCTTACCACCCGTAACATCAAAAAATCTTGGAATCAAATTAATTAAAGTTGACTTACCAGAACCAGTTGAACCAATGAAAGCTGTAGTTGTTCCTTTTGTTGCTTTAAAACTGATATTTTGTAATACATCTTCTTCGGCATCAGGATATCTAAAATATACATCTTTAAATTCAACAGTTCCTTTTAAATTATCGTTAAATTTTAAACATTTTTCTTTTTGTTTAATTGATGTATCTTTATCTAAAACTTCCCCTATTCTATTCATTGAAACAAAAGCACGCGGTACCATAATTGAAACCATTGAAATCATCAAAAATGACATAATTATTTGCATAGTATAAGTTATAAAAGCTAATAAAGTACCTACTTGAATTGTTCCAGCATTTATTTTACTTGCTCCTATCCAAACAATTAAGACACTAACACCATTCATAATAAACATCATTGTTGGCATCATAATAGTCATAGTGCGATTAACAAATAAATTTATTTTCATCAAATCTTTATTGGCTTTATCAAATCTTTCTTCTTCATATTTTTCAGTACCAAATGCTCTTATAACAGGAATACCTGTTAATATTTCTCTTGCTACTAAATTTACTTTATCAATTAATTTTTGAACTTTATTAAATTTTGGCATAGCAATACTAAATAATATAATAACAAAACTTATTATTATAAATACGGCTAAAGCTATAATCCAGCTCATTTCATTACCACTTACTTTAGTCAAAGCACCTATACCCATGATTGGGGCAAAGAAAACTATTCGAAGTAACATAACAATCAACATTTGAACTTGTTGAACATCATTTGTACTTCTTGTAATTAACGAAGCTGTGGAAAAACTTTCAAATTCTTTATTCGAATAAGTCATAACTTTATTAACTACTTGACTTCTTAAATCACGGCTAAAAAATGCCGCAATTCTACTAGATAAAAATACTGTAACAATTGTTAATAGCATAGCAGTTAAGGCAAGAGCTAACATTTTAAGTCCTGTTTTAGTAATATAACTTATTTGTAAACTAGATACATCAATACCAATTGCTGTATATTCATTTTTTATATATACAGTGGCCATTTGTTCTAATAAACTAACCTTTTCACTAGAATAATTTTCTTTAATTTTATTTAAAAATTGACTATGGGTTTCACTATCCATATTTTTTAAAACATCAAAAATAGTCATACCTTCAGGAATATCTATTTCATTTATTTCTATAGTATTATTAGAAAAATTATATACCATTATAATTGGAAAAGTCATTATCTCATTTAAATCATCTTTACCTGTTAAAATATATAAATTTTCCTCATTTAATAATGGATATTTTTCTAAATATTCACTATCATCTTTTGTAATTAAAGTATAGTTATTATTGATTATTTCTTTATCTTCATCATTAACAAATAATAATAATTTTTCATACTCGCTTTCTCTAATTACTTCTAAAGCTGAAGATTCAATTCCACTTTGTTGAATACCAATGTTTACTATATCCGAAGTATATTCTGGTAAACTTAAATCACACATTGCTTGCATAAATAACAATATAAATACCAATATTATTTGTAAACAATACTTTTTTAATGTTTTTAATACATGTTTCATTTTATTCCTCCTTGTAAATTATTAAATATTTTTTTTAAAACATCATTAAAAATATTTAGTTCTTCTTTTGATATGCCTGCAATCATTTCTTTTTCTAATTGTTTTGCTTCTTTTCGCATTTCGTTTATTAAAGAAACACTTCTTTCGGTTAAATGAATTTCTTTATTTCTAGCATCTTTAGCACTAATGCTTCTTATAATAAATTCTTTACTTTCTAATCTATTTAAAATACCATTAACAGTAGGATTTGTTAAATTAAATTTTTTTTCAATTTCTCTTTGGTTGACGATATTTTTATATAAATAAATTAAAATAAAAGCTTGCGTATTAGTCAAATCATATTTTTCTAATTTTTTGTTCATATTTTTTTCAATAACTTGAAATATTTTTTTAAAATAAATTCCAATGTATTTTTCCATATTATCACCAATTATATAGCGTGCTATATAATTATATGCAATTAAAATTAATTTGTCAACCTTATAATATACTTTTTACTAATAATGTTGAATGAATTTTTATTTAAATATGAAGATACTAGCTTAGTCGTATTTTTATTTTTATCATAGCATAAAATGAAAGAAGTAATAAAATGGATAAAAATAATCAATTTAACGAAATTTTAAGTGAAAATAACTGTGAAAATAACTGTTTATGTGAAGTAATAAAATGTTTGATTGATATTTGTGAAACTGGTCCTACTGGGGCTACTAGGCCTCAAGGAAGAACTGGTGATACTGGAGCTACTGGTCCTACTCATACCCTTTAAAGTGAAAGTATTAAAATATCTTGATAAAATCTAATTGAAACACTTTATAATACAAATAATTTTAAAGGAGTTTTTGAAAATGGAAAAAGTAAATTTAGATAGTTTAAGATTTAACTTAACTGAAGATATGAATAATATTTTTATTGAACTTATAATAACAAAACAATTACTTGATGATAGTATGAGAAAAGATACAAAGATAACTGATGAAGAACGAGGTGCTTTATATTATCACTATACAAAATTAAGTAAAACATTTATTAAAGAGTTTAGAAAAAATAATAAAGAACAAATAAAAAAATATAATAAACTTATAAATAAATAAAAAAATAAGAGATAAGTATATATTGGGTTATATACCTATCTCTTTTTTAATGTTTATGTTCATTTCGCAAAGGTTTAGCATATTGATTAGAAACATCTAAACAATATGGACAACGATAAATAAACCCATCTCTAATAAGTTTATCTTTTAGTTTCCCATAAATAAATCTATCATCAAAATTTTTCACAAACTCATTTTTCTTTTCAAACTTTTCATATTGATTTTTATAGTAGTCGATTTTTTCCTTTCTTTCTTTTTCTTCTTTAATTTTTTTAAGGTAGTTATCAATTTTTTTTTCAAGCATTATTTGTAAATATTCATCATCAGCAGTTAAAGTAATAGTTCTATCGTTTAACCCTAAAACATTTAAAATATCTTTATCTCTCATATTTTACACTATCAAGATAATTGTTTAAATCTTGTTCCTTAATTATATATTGTCTTCCTATCTTATAAGCAATAATTTTTTCTTCTCGTATCATTTTCCTTATAAACTGAATTGGTGTTTTTAACAACAAACTTATTTCTTTTGTTGTGAAATAATAGTCCATACTTTTATCACTCTCCCTATTATTAAGTAGAGTAAATAAGGAAATAATCAAATAATACCTATATATTATATAAATAGTGCTATATAGTGAAAGTCATTGATTTTATCAATTATAATTCAATTATGAATACCTTGTTTTTAAGTAATTTAAGGTTGTTTTCTGCAAAGTTCATTATTGATTAGTATAAATAGATTATAAATACTAAATCAAACAGGAATAACCTTTAAAATTAATTTTATTAGGTATAGGGGGGTAAATAAAGTTAAAAAAGATTTTGCACTCTCAAATAAGCACCCTAGCACCTAAATAAATCTACCCAAAATAAAAAGCATATAAGCATTTGCCCATATACTATTTATTATTCTTTTTCTTCCAAACAACAAATCCTACTATACCTACAATTAAGATTAATGAAATTATAACAATAGGTATTACATAATTATTTTCTTTTTCTATTATTTCATCTTCAACTATTTCATTATCTTCTTCTACAATTATTTCTTTTTCTTCACGATTTATATTCAAAATATAAGTTCTTTCACTTTCATCTTCTGCCTTAATTGTAAGTTTAATAACATTACTACCAACATTTAAATTATGTGTTCCATTTCCAGTAATAGTTGCTTTATTATCTTCTACTTTTGCTTCAACTTCAATAGTTGTTGTTTCATAACCAACTACAACATCATAAGTTAAAGTATCTTTATCAAAGTTAATTGTTCCATTACTTAATGTTATTGATGATAAATAATTATTGTTTGATTTCTTTGTTTCTTCTTTTTTATTTGTAGTATTTGTATTAGGTTTATTGTTAGTATTACTATTATTATTATTTGATGTATTATTATTTTCAGTTTCTTTTACAATAAATTTAATTGTTTTAGATGTATCACTTGTATTTATATCTTTATCTCCATCACTAGCAATTACATTAGAGAAAGTAATAGTTGTTGTTTCATCTTTTGCTAGAGATTTATTTTTAAAATTCATTGATAAGATTTTTGTACCACTAGCAACACCAGTAGATTTATATAATACAAGTGTATTTCCTTGTGTTAAATCAAAATCTTCTAAAGCACTAATAGAAGTTAATTCAAGTTTTTCTGTATCATAACTTAAATTACCAACTAATCCACATAAACCATTACAAGCACCATTAAAATCAACTAAATTATTAACTTGTATATATAATGTTATTTCATTTTCAAAAGTATCATTTCCAACTATATTAGTATTAAAACTACTAGCATTAACATTTTGACTAAATAATAAGGTTGTTAATAATAAGGTTATACTAAATAAAATTTTTCTCATTATTTAACCTCCTCAATTTTAGCAACATCTCTACTAATTTTAACTAAATCAGTTATACCAATTTCTCCAGTATCAGTAATATTTCCTGCAACTTCATAAACACCAGTTAGATTTTCTTCTTCAGCAAGATGTCTTTTTACTTTAACTAAATCAGTAATTGAAATATTTCCATCTCCAGAAACATCTCCTTTTACAACTACATCTAAATCTAATAAATTATAATCATATTCATCAAAAACTTTTGCTTTCATACCAGTACCAATATTTCCACTTATTTCTTCTTGCCCTGTATTGTCATAAATTTTAACTTTACCATTATCCTTAATTTCTATATTATCTACAAAATCACTCACATTTGTTTGTTTCAAAATATTTTTGATTATATCACTTGTATTGTCTATTATATAATTTGATTTTTTTTCAAAAAAATCTCTACTATCTAAAAAACTTATAAGTATTGGATCTCCTTCGTTCATTACAATAGGAGCACTATGTTCTATTATATAACCATTTTCATCAAGTTCTACTTGTCCTGCTTCATATATATCAATAATAATCGCTTGTGTATAACCAATTTCTATTTTTTTTAATTTAGACTTAAAATTTACTAACATATTATTAAGTTCATAACCAGTTGCTTCAATAATTTGTTGATTATATTCAACTCGATTACCATTTCCACGATTATAATCATCTTCATATAAATTATCAAGTAATAAGACACTATATTTTTTATTATTATCAAAACCAACTCCACCAACTTTAATGCTAATTGGGGTATTTGTTGTTGCTATATAATTATAATTATCCATTTTTAAATATAAATTTCTATTAGTTCTTAATTCAATATTTGTCATAGATGGGGCATCAGTAAATTCTATATAGTCTGGTGTTTGAGATATAATATATTCCCCATCTTTTATAACTAGTATATAAGTAGGAGAATTATATTTTTCTTTATTTGTTAGTTTTAACATTAGTCCTTTAGTATTTAAAACATTACCTTTTATATTTCCACTATATATTATTGTTTGATTTTCACTTTTATTAAATTCATTTAATCCTTTATCAGTACTATAAAAATAATATTCATAAACTTTTTCATTATTAAAGTTTTTGCCTTTATAATACATATACATAGGTTTAGTTAAACTAAATACATCTTTATTTATATTATAAACTCTTCCAAAACCATACATTGTTCCAAGTCCTGCTGCTAATGGTACTAAACTTTTAGTATTATCAAAAAACAAAGTAGAACTTACATTGACTATCTCTTTTTTATATGCATAATATATATCTCTTGTTTGATTATCAATATTAACTATAATATGATATTCATCTAATTGTTCAAGCGAAGTTGGAAATTTTTTATTTAACTCAACCAATTCTACTTTATAACCATTATTTAACTCGTTGCCATTTACATTAACAGATTTAGTATATATTGGATTTTCTTCATCTATGCCATCAATTATTTTTATGTTAAGAGTATAATCTTTTTCTTGATAATTAGTACCATTTATATCAAGAGAAAGAGTATTTTCATCAACTAAATATTCATTCTCTACATTATAATATCTAGTTTTAACTTCATATAAATTCTCTCCATTATAATTATACCAATAAGAATGTTGATTATAAATATTTACATCATTTTCAAAATTTGTATAAATTAATTCAACATCAAAATATTCAATTAAATCATTTTCACTTGCCATAACAGGAATAATAACAAGAAAAGTTTGAATTATTAACCCTAAACACATAAATACATTTAAAAATTTTTTTATCATACTACCACACTCCTTTGAGATAAGAATTTTTAATTGCTCGTGCTATCTGTCTAATTTAATTATAACACAAATAATCATAAATGAGCATACTAAACTAATTAGTTTTTTTATCAATTAAATCATAAATGGAATACAATGATAATAGATATAAAAATCCTCCACCAAAAACAATGCACACCCATAAAGGTTTATCAAAACTCATTACAGTTAATGCTGGGATTATTTCATAAGGATTACTAGGTATTGTAAATGCACTAATTACTATTGCTATAAACCCAATATACCTAAAATTTGAAATATTATTTTTTTCATAATGCACCTCCACCATACCATTTTAACATAAAATTGCCAAAACTACATATATTAAATTCAGTACATTTATTAAATGTTCATTAGATAATTATTGTATGTGGTGTTATGAAGATAAATAAAGATGATAACAAATACATTTATGTTATAGTTGGTCAAAACATTAGAAGAATTAGAAAAGAAAAAGGACTTACTCAAGTTCAACTAGCAGATTTAATTCAATATAATGATGGAACAATTGCAAACATAGAAAATAGCAGTTATCAAACATTTAGTCTTGAATTCGTTTATTTAATTTCTAAAAAATTAAATATACCTCTTATCATCTTTAATAGATAAAATAGTTATAGACGAAGAACAAAATGTTAATATTTTTTATAAAATAAAACCATTATATTAAAAAAAATGGTAAAAAAAATGACTTTACTTTCACTAATGAGTGTATGAACTGGACCAAAAGGTGATACTGGGGCTACCGGGCCTACTGGTTCAACGTTCCAAAGTTATGCTATGGTACATGATATATCAAATTCTACTGTTCCTGTACAAAATCCAATTTTATTTCAAAACACTAATCTATCAAATAAAATTTCTTATAGTCCTATAACTGGCGACTTTTCTATTCCAGAAAAAGGAATATATATTATTCATTGGTGGGTTAATGTAAAAAATAAAGGGAAAAATTGTGACGATAAAGCATTAAGTATTGAGTTCAGAAAATTTTGGCCTAATGTTGAATTAATCGCGCACTCATCAACACATAATAAAGTTTCTTGCTGTCAAACAGGAACAATTAATGGAAATGCTATTTTTGAAGCTACAGCAGGTGCAAGTTATCGGTTGATTAATGCATCAGATGTTGATTTTGACTTAGTACCTAACGATTTATACTCTGGATGTGTTTCTATAACTAGAATTAATTAAAAATTTCATAAAGTACAAAAACATTGTGTCATTGTATTATGATTCAATGTTTTTTATATATGCTTGTTTCGTTAAAGCTTTGACTTAAATTTAAAAATATGATATATTTTAAAAAAAATTATGCAATAAAATGATACTTTGAATTGTTGTTATAATGAGAGGAGTAAAAAAATGGAAGTTAACCACTACTTAGAAAGAATTGCTTTAAACGATATTGAAGCATTTAATGAACTATATAATATAATTAACAATAATGTTTATAGTTTCGCATTAAGTATTTTAAAAAATAGTGAAGATGCTAAAGATGTTATGCAAGAAGTTTTTATAACGATTTATCACAATGCTTTTAAATATCAAAATCAAAATAAACCGATGGCTTGGATTTTAACTATTACTAAAAATATTGCCTACAATAAAATTAGAAGTAACAAAAAAACAATTAATGTTGATGAAATTGATTTTATAACTAAACCTAATCATGATGATAAAATATTAATAGAATATTTATTAAATAATTTAAATGATGATGAAAGAAATATTATTGTTTTACATGCAATGAATGGTTTTAAATTTCATGAGATTGCCAAGATTTTAGATTTAAAATTAACTACTACTCTCTCTAAATATCACCGAGCAATCAAAAAATTAAAGGAACTTACAAAGGAGGAAAAAAATGAATAATATAGAAAAAAGAATTAATAAAAATTTAAATAATATTAAACTTCCTAAGTTCGATTTTAATAATTTAGAAAAGAAAGGATTTGTTTATATGGAGAAAAAAAGAAAATGGTCAATTATGGCAACAATTAGTACACTTTGTGTTGTATGTTTACTAGTTATAGGGGGATTATATTATAATAATAATTATAAAGTTACTTCAAAAGTAGGAATCGATGTTAATCCAAGTGTCGAACTAAAAATTAATCAAAAAGAAAAAGTTTTAGAAGTTATTGCAAACAATGAAGATGGTAAAAAAATTATTAGCGATATGGATTTAAAAGGTAGTGATATCAATGTAGCAGTTAATGCTTTAATTGGTTCAATGGTTAAAAATGGTTATATTACTGAATTAGCTAACTCAATTTTAATATCAGTTGAAAATAATGATAATACTAAAGCTGAAACTTTAAGACAAGAAATTTTAAATCAAATAAATATGGAAAATATATCAATTATTAGTCAAACTGTTAATGAAGAACAAGAATTAACTGATTTAGCTAACCAATATAATATTTCTTTAGGTAAAGTTAAAATAATTAAACAAATAATAGCTAATAATAATTTATTAACATTTGATCAATTAGCTTCACTATCAATCAATGAATTAAATTTAATTTTAAAAGATGAAAATACTAGTGGTACTGCTAGTCAAAAAGCTTATATTGGCGAAGACAAAGCTAAAGAAATTGCTTTAAATCACGCTAATGTTACTAGTGTAACTAATTATAAAATTGAATTAGATTTTGATGATGTTATGGTATATGAAATTGAATTTAAAGCAAATAATAAAGAATATGATTATGAAATTAATGCTACTACTGGTGATATTATCGAATATGAAATTGATGACAAAAACTACACAAATAACTCAAATACCACTTCAAAAATAACTAATGATGAAGCTAAAAAAATTGCTTTAAATCATGCTAATGTTACTAATATTACTAATTATAAAATTGAATTAGATGGTAATAAATACGAAATTGAATTTAATGCTAATAGTAAAGAATATGATTATGAAATTGATGCCACTACTGGTAAAATAATTAAATATTCAATAGACAATAATTATAAAGAACCTAACCCTATTATTACTAAAGATGAAGCTAAAAAAATTGCTTTAAATCATGCTAATGTTTCGAATATTTTTGATTATGAAATTGAATTAGATGATAATAAATATGAAATTGAATTTAAATCTGGTAATAAAGAATATGATTACGAAATTAATGCTACTACTGGTAAAATTATTGAATATGAAATAGACACTGATTAGTGTCTATTTTAAAATGGCATTTTAAAATTACCGCTTTTAAATTGTTTCATTAATAGTTTCATTTGTTCAAATTGTTTTAATAATCTATTTACTTCTTCAACACTTCGACCACTACCTTTAGCTATTCTTTGTTTACGACTTGCTTTTAAAACATCTGGATGTTTTCTTTCATAAGGTGTCATCGATAAAATAATGGCTTCAATATGTAACATATCTTTTGGATTAATTTGAATATTATTTAACCCCATTTTCTTAGCACCTGGTAACATTTTTAATATATTTTCTAAAGGTCCTAATTTTTTTATTTGTTTTAATTGAACTAAAAAATCTTCTAAATCAAAATTACCCTTTTGCATTTTTTTAGCTGATGCAATTGCTTCTTCATCCATAATGCCTTCAGCTTTTTCAACCATGCTCATTAAATCGCCCATATCTAAAATACGAGTAGCCATTCTTTCAGGATAAAATTCTTCTAGGCCATCCATTTTTTCAGATACACCAACAAATTTAATTGGAACATTAGTTAAATGTCTTATCGACAATGCAACTCCACCTTTAGTATCACCATCTAACTTAGTTAAAATAGCTCCAGTTAAGTCTAATTTATCATTAAAACCAGTTATAACATTAATAGCATCTTGTCCTGTCATACTATCAACTACTAATAATATTTCATCAGGATGTGCTATATCCTTAATATCATTTAATTCATCCATTAATTCTTCATCAATATGTAATCTACCAGCTGTATCAATTAAAATATAATTAAATTTATTTTCTTTAGCATATTTAATAGCATTGTTAACTATTTCACGAGGATTTTTTTTACCTTCTTCATAAACTTCTATATTTAGTTCCTTACCAATTTGTTTTAATTGGTCAATAGCTGCTGGTCTATAAACATCACAAGCTACTAATAAAGGCTTTTTATTATATTTTTTTCTTAATAATAAACTTAATTTCCCAATAGTTGTTGTTTTACCACTACCTTGTAAGCCAACTAGCATTAAAATATTAAAATCTTTATTAGTAACTAAATCTTTTTTTGCACCGCCTAATAATTCAACTAATTCATCTTTTACTATTTTAATAAATAATTCGCTAGGTTTTAAACTATTTAATACTTCTTCACCTAAAGCTTTTTCTTTGACTTTATTAATAAATTCTTTTACAACTTGATAATTAACATCAGCTTCAAGTAGGGCTAATCTTAGTTCTCTTGTTATTTCGCTAATATTTTCGTTAGTTATTTTACCATAACCTTTTATTTTATTTACAACACTTGTTAATCTATCTCCTAAATTTTCAAACATTTATATCACCTATTAAATTATACTATATTTTATTTTAAAATCAAAACAAAAACTGATAATTAACCTTTTTTAATTAATCAGTTTTTACATTGTGATAAATATTAGAAACATCTTCTACTTCATCTAACATCGTTAATAATTTATTAAACAAGTCTAAATCTTCAGCGGTTAAGGTTATTTTTTCTTTTGGTAACATTGTTATTTCATCTATATTAAAAATAACATTAGGCAACAATTTTGTAATAGTTTCTTTTATTTTAAATAAATCCTGTGGATCACCATAAATAACTATTTCATCATTATCTTCTTCAATATCTTTAACATCAATATCATTTTCAATTAAAGTATTTAAAGTGTCTTCTAAAGATAATCCTTTAAAACTAACAACACATAAGTTATCATAATTATAAGATACACTTCCTACATTACCTAGTTTGACATGACATTTGTTTACTACTGCTCTTAAATCACTAACTGTTCTATTAACATTATCAGTTAAACATTCAATAATTAAAGTCGATCCAGAAGGTCCAAACATCTCGTAAGTATTTTTTGTATAATTTTCATCGACACCACTATTTACTTTGTCAATTGCTCTTTTAATAATATCTTGTGGAACTTGTTCTTTTTTTGCTCTTTCAACTAGTCTCTTTAATACTGAATTAGCTTCTAAACTTGTTCCACCATTTTTAGCAGCTTGATATATTTCTTTAGCATACATACTATAAACTTTACCACGCGCTGCTCCTGTCTTTTGAATACTTGCTTTTCTTACTTCATAAGCTCTTCCCATTTCAAATCACCTCCTATATTTTACCTTTATTTTTTTAATTTATCAATACCTAAAGTATCAAAAATATCAAATGCAAATGGCTTTAATTTAATACTCATATATTCTTCAACATCAAATGGTAAGGAAACTATTTCAATATTAGGGAAATGATAAACTAGTCTGAAAAAATTTCTAATAAATTTTTGGGTTAAATTATTTTGAATTCTTAAATGTTCGGTTTTAAATTGATTTAATAAAACTTCTTTTTGAGATTTGTCTAATTGATTTTTCTTTATCAAATATTCTAATTTATTTTTATAAGCTTGTTCCTTTGAATAATATCTTATAGGCAAAAAAGGAACTACCTTAATATTCGTTATATTATTTTCTAATAACTGCTGAAAAAATAAACTAAGAACTAAAATTGCACTAGGCGATATATCACTGATATTTTCAGGATAATAATCACTTAAACCATTTTTATATTGTTGATATTCGATATCTTCTTTTATCCCACTATTCATTCTATATAAAATTCTTTTTATTTTCCTACTATAACTAGAAGTTTTATCTTTATTTTTATCTTGAATCGCATATATATAGCAAATTCCTTTATCAATTCCATAGTATATCGTAGGTAATTCATAAGATAAATTATTTAAAGATATAGTAGTTTTAAAACAGTATGGTGTTTCTTGAAAAGCTTCTAAAATAGATATTGTTATTTTATTTTCTAAAAATTTAAATTCACAATCTTTTAAAATTTTATTTTCTACAAACGAAATATTTCTTTTAACATATTCTTCAACATTTTCAGTATCACTATATGTTAAATTGGAAAATAAATAAACTAACATTTTAATTATTTCATCAGTATTTTCAAAATTAAATAAATTAATAAATTCTTTTATATAATTATAAAAAATTGTCTTATTTTTTACATGTAAAACTAAAGGTGATTTATCAGAATTTATTGAGAAATTCATATTATAATATGAGTTTCCAACTTCTACTCTACCAGTTTCACATTGTTTGAAAAAACTATCAATAATTTTATCCATTTTGTGCCTTCTTCAACGCATCACATGCAGCATTTTGTTCAGCTAATTTTTTACTATGAGCTATTCCCTTCCCATAAACGACATCATCGATTTTTACAACAACTTCAAAAGTTTTGTTGTGAGCTGGGCCATATTCATTAACCACAACATATTCTAATGATCTTTTATCTGTTTGTATCAATTCTTGTAAAATTGATTTATAATCTGTATCAAAATTAATTTTTTTATTTTCAATTAAAGGAATAATATTATCATAAATAAATTTACAAACAACAGAAAAACCTAAATCTAAATACATTGCTCCTATAAAGGCTTCAAAAACATCTGCCACAATAGCTTTACGATATCTTCCACCATTTTCTTTTTCACCATGTCCTAATCTTATATAATTATTTAAATTAAGATGAACTGCATATTCATAATTTGCATCTTCACAAACATATTTAGCACGCATTTTGGTCATTACTCCCTCTTCATAATTCGTATTTTTATATAAATATTCACTTATTATAAGTTCTAAAACCGCATCGCCTAAATATTCTAATCGTTCATAATTTTCGACATTATTTTCATAAGCATAAGAACTATGGGTTAAAGCAGTCATATATAAATTTTCATCACGATATTTTATATTTAAATTATTTAAAATTTGTTTCAATTAAATCACCATCATTATTATACTATAAAATATTGAAAAATAAAATTTACATTTTATTTTTTTTAATGTATAATTATTTTATGAAATATTTTTTATTAGGATTTATAAAAGCATATCAAATGTTGCCAGGACCCTGGCATAATATGTGCCGTCATGTTCCCACTTGTTCCA
>CALVVV010000018.1 GCA_944363995.1 uncultured Bacilli bacterium | reverse complement strand
CACGTGGAACATTTGGTTATTTGTTTTATATGTTTCACGTGGAACATTGTGTTATTTATTTTTATATGTTTCACGTGGAACATTGATTTATTCTGTTTATATGTTTCACGTGGAACATTAGTTTATTTTGTTGATATGTTTCACGTGAAACATTAGTTTATTTTGTTTTATATGTTCCACGTGAAACATTGTGTTATTTATTTTTATATGTTTCACGTGAAACATTGATTTATTATGTTTATATGTTTCACGTGGAACATTGGATTATTTGATTTATTATGTTTCACGTGGAACATTAGTTTATTTTGTTTTATATGTTTCACGTGGAACATTTGGTTATTTGTTTTATATGTTTCACGTGGAACATTAGTTTATTTAATTTATTATGTTTCACGTGGAACATTTGGTTATTTGTTTTATTATGTTTCACGTGGAACATTGGATTATTTGATTTATTATGTTTCACGTGGAACATTAGTTTATTTTGTTTTATTATGTTTCACGTGGAACATTAGTTTATTTTGTTTTATATGTTTCACGTGGAACATTGAATTTGTTTATAATATATAAAATATTGTTTTAGTGTCCAATATACACATGTTTTGTGCTTTAAATTATTTTGTGTTAATTTTACGTTAACTAAATTCAATTTTGAAAATTAGAATTATTACTACAAAAAAAGAAGATTTATTCTTCATTAGAATTTTCTTCTTTCTTTATAGTAGCCACAGTAGAAACTTTTTGACCTTCTTTAAGATTAATTAACCTAACACCTTGAGCAACTCTACCTGTTGTTGATACTTGTTCAATAGGTAATCTTATAATGATACCATTATCAGTTATAATCATCAAATCTTCGTCACCATGAACTGTTTTAAATGATACAATATTACCATTTTTTTCTGTAATATTTAACCCTTTAACGCCTTTACTACCACGATGAGTCATTCTATATTCTTCAACACCAGTTTTCTTACCGTATCCATTTTCAGTTACAACTAAAATTTCTTGATTTGGTTCGGCAATTTCACAACCTACGGTAACGCCATCTCCAACATCAATACCACGAACTCCTGCTGCTGTTCTACCCATAACTCTAATTTCTTTTTCATCAAATCTTATCATACGACCATTTGATGAAGCAATGATGATTTCATTTTCACCAGTTGTTTTCTTAACTGCTATTAATTCATCATCTTCTTTTAATGTTATTGCTATTTTACCATTTGTTCTAATATTATCAAATTCACTAATGTTTGTCCTTTTAATCAAACCATTTTGTGTACAAAATACAAGATAATTATTATCATCATTACTACTCACTTTAAGCATTACTTTAACTATTTCATCTTTATCTAAAGATAATAAATTAATAATAGGTAATCCTTTTGATTGTCTTGAATAAAGTGGTACCTCATAACCTTTAATACGATATACTCTTCCTTTATTTGTAAAGAACAATAAGTAATCGTGAGTAGTCATTGAAATAATATTTTCAACAAAATCATCTTCATTCGTACTCATACCTTTAATACCAACGCCACCTCTATTTTGTGTACGATAAGTTTCAGTATTAATACGTTTAATGTAGCCTTTATTAGTTAATGTAATTACTATATCTTCGACTGGAATTAATGATTCATCTTCAATATATTCAATAGCTGTCATATCAATATGAGTTCTTCTTCCATCGCTATATTTTTCTTTAATAGCAATTAATTCTTCTTTAATTATATTTAAAATCTTTTCATCACTCGCTAAAATAGATTTTAATTCTTCAATTAATGCTAGTAAATCTTTTAATTCTTCTTCTATTTTGCTTCTTTCTAATCCAGTTAATCTTCTTAACTTCATTTCTAAAATAGCATCAGATTGAATATCAGATAAATTAAATCTGTTCATTAATTGTTGTTTAGCAATTACGTCGCTTTCAGCATTTTTAATAATTTTAATTACTTCATCAATATTATCTAAAGCAATTTTATATCCTTCTAAAATATGTACTCTTTTTTCAGCTTTATCTAATTCAAATTTAGTTCTTCTAATTATAATTATTTTTTGATAATCAACATATTTTGATATAATTTCTTTTAAGTTTAATATCTTTGGTTGGCCTTCATCCAACATTAAGAAAATAATACCAAATGTTGTTTGTAATTGAGTATGTTTAAATAAATTATTCAATATAACATTAGCATTTGCTTCTTTTTTAAGCGTAATTACTAACTTAATACCATTTTTTAAATTAGTTTCATCGTGTAAATCACTAATACCATCAACTATTTTATCTCTTACTAATTCGGCAATTCTTTCTTGTAATGCTTTTTTATTTACTTGATAAGGTAATTCAGTAACAACAATTTGTGTTTTATTATTATTTTCAACTATTTCAACTTTACTACGAATAGTTATAGTACCTTTACCAGTTTCATATGCTTTTTTAATTCCACTATTTCCCAAAATTGTAGCGGCAGTTGGAAAATCTGGTCCTTTAATATACTCCATTAATTCTGGTATCGTAATATCGTTATTATCGATATAAGCAACACAGCCATCAATAACTTCACCTAAATTATGTGGTGGGATATTGGTTGCCATACCTACAGCAATTCCCATTGTACCACTTACTAAAATGTTAGGAAATCTACTTGGTAATACAACAGGTTCTTTAGTTGTATTATCGAAGTTAGGTGTAAAATCAATAGTATTTTTATTGATATCTCTTAACAATTCCAGTGATAATTTTGATAATCTGGCTTCGGTATAACGATAAGCCGCAGGCCCATCACCATCAATAGAACCAAAATTACCGTGTCCTTCAACTAAAACATAACGATAACTAAAATCTTGTGCCATACGAACCATAGCATCATATACTGATGTATCGCCGTGAGGATGATATCTACCTAAAACAGCACCTACTGTCGTAGCACTTTTTCTAAATGGACGATCTGGCGTTAAATTGTCTTCAAACATTGTGTATAAAATACGTCTATGAACGGGTTTTAAACCATCTCTTAGATCAGGCAAAGCACGTGATACAATAACACTCATTGAATATTCAAGAAAAGATTTCTGTACTTCATTTACTATATTTCTTTGTTCTAACTTATCCATATAAACCTCCTAAATATCCAAATTTTCTACATATACCGCATTATTTTCAATAAATTCTCTTCTAGGATCTACTTGCTCACCCATCAAAGTTTCAAATACTTGATCTGCAGCAATAGCGTCGTCAATAGTTATTTGGATTAATGTTCTATTTTCAATATTCATAGTTGTATCACACAATTCGTGAGCATCCATCTCACCTAAACCTTTATTACGACTAACTTCATATTTAATATTTGGATTTTTTTCTAATAAATCTGCAATATAGGCATCTCTTTCTTCTTCATTTAATACATATTTTGTTATTTTACCATGTTTAATATTGTATAGTGGTGGTTGAGCAGCATAAACATAACCACCTTCAATAACTGGTTTAAAAAATCTATAAAATAAAGTTAATAATAAGATTCTAATATGAGAGCCATCGACATCAGCATCGGTCATAATGATTATTTTATGATATCTTAATTTATTAATATCAAATTCATCACCAATACCAGTACCAAAAGCCGTAATCATACTTCTTATTTCTTCGTTTGCCAATATTTTATCTAATCTCGCTTTTTCAACATTTAATATTTTTCCTCTTAAAGGTAAAACTGCTTGAGTTTTAGGATCTCTACCACCTTTAGCAGAACCACCAGCGGAATCACCTTCGACGATAAATATTTCAGAAATAGAAGCATCTTTACTAGTACAGTCTGTTAATTTTCCCCATTGATTAATTGTGTCTAATCCACCTTTTCTCCTTGTTAATTCACGGGCTCTTTTAGCTGCAACTCTAGCTCTAGCAGCAGTCATAGATTTTTCAACAATTAATTTAGCTTCATTAGGATTTTCTAATAAAAATCTTTCGAATCCTTCACTAAATACATCATCGGCTATTTTTCTTACTTCACTATTTCCTAATTTTGTTTTAGTTTGACCTTCAAATTGTGGATTTGGATGTTTACATGAAACAATCATGGTTAAGCCTTCACGAACATCATCACCAGATAAAGGTTCATCATTATCTTTTAATAATTTATTATTTTTAGCATAGTTATTAATAATTCTTGTTAATGCTCTTTTAACTCCATCTTCATGAGTACCACCTTCATAAGTATTAATATTATTTGTAAATGAATAAACATTAGCAGAATATCCTTCATTGTATTGTAATGCTACTTCTATTGAAATATCATCTAAAGAGCCTTCTAAATGAATGATTTGTTCATGAATAGGTGTTTTATTTTCATTTAACATTTTAACATATTCACTAATACCACCCTCATAAACAAACTCATCTTTTCTTATGTTTAAAGGATCACGATCATCGATTAATAATAATCTTAAACCTTTATTTAAAAAGGCTAATTCTCTTACTCTTGTTTTTAATATGTCATAATCATAAATTGTTGTTTCCGTAAATATTTCTGGATCTGGTTTAAATGTAACGGTAGTACCTGTTCTATCTATAGAACATTCATCGATTACTTTCAATGGTTCAATTGTATGCCCACCATTTTCAAATCTTATAAAATATACTTTACCATTTTGATAAACTTTAACTTCAACCCAACTACTTAAAGCATTAACAACTGATGCACCAACGCCGTGAAGTCCACCTGATACTTTATATCCGCCGCCACCAAATTTACCACCTGCGTGTAATACGGTATAAACTGTTTCTACTGTGGATAAACCAGTTTTGGCGTGAATTCCTGTTGGTATTCCACGGCCATCATCTTTTACCGTTATTGAATTATCTTTATTGATTGTTATTTCAATATCATCACAGAAACCCGCTAATGCTTCATCAATTGCATTATCAACTATTTCCCAAACTAAGTGATGTAAACCTTTACTACTAGTAGTTCCAATATACATACCTGGTCTTTTTCTTACTGCTTCTAATCCTTCTAATACTTGAATATCGGAAGCATCGTAATGACTTTCTTTCATTTTTCCACCTCTTCTGTTCTAATTATTTCGCCATTTTTTATTTTAAATATACTTACTGAAGAAAACTTTTTTTTATTTATTTTTTTTATTTCCGTTGTTGTTATAATTACCTGAATATCATCAGCAAGATATTTAATAACATTATTTTTCTTTATATCATCTAACTCACTAAACACGTCATCTAATAATAAAATTGGATTAGTATTTTTAAATTGTTTAAAAATAGGAATTTCTGACAATTTAATAGCTAAAATAGCCATTCTTTTTTGTCCTTGTGAACCAAATAATTTAATATTTTTATCATTTATAAAAAATTCTATTTCATCACGATGAGGTCCATACAATGTACTCCCAAATTTTATTTCTTTATTTAAATTTCTTTCTAATTTTTCTAATAAATTTTTCTTTATATCATCAAAATTACCATCAGTATAATTTGTCACATATTTAATATTAAAATTATTTAATTTAGTTATTTCATAAAATATTTTTTCACAATTTTCATTTAATTTATCAATAAATTTTTTACGCATTTTATATATAAGATATGATTTATCAACAAAATAATTTGTTATTATTTTAAAATAAGTAATATCTAATTTTTGACCTTTATTAAATTTTTTTAAATATTCATTTCTTATTTTCAATAATTTATTAAATTCCATCAATATTGTTAAATAATTATTTGATAATTGACTTAATTCTAAATTTAAAAAATTTCGGCGATTATTGGGTGAACCTTTTATAATTTCTAAATCTTCAGGATAAAAAATAATAATATTCAAACTATTATTAATATATTCATTTACTTTTTTTATTTCCTGATTATCAATTTTTAATATTTTTTTATCTGATAAATATTCTAATTCTAATTTTGATTGTATTTTATTTTTTCTTACAATTCCTTTTATCTTACAACAATTTTTACCTATTTTTATTAAATTATTATCTAATTGAAGAAGATGAGATTTAGTAATTCCTAAAACATAGATACTTTCCAATAAATTAGTTTTTCCTTGAGCATTGTTTCCATAAATAATATTAATATGACTATTTAAGTTAATTTTCAATCTTTCGTAATTTCGAAAATTTTGCAATTCTAATTTTTCTAAATACATATTTTCACCTCTTTTTGTTTAAAATGGCATTATTTTCGATTTTAATCTATTTATGTACACCCTTACTCACGAATATATTATATCATAATTTTATAGTTAAAAACAATAAAAATAGGCAAAGTTGCCTATTTTAACCGAATTTTTTAGGATTATTTTTTCTTCTCTTTAACCGCATCAATAACATAGTAGCACGCATTATTTGATTTTCTAAAGAATTAATAGAAATATTAAATTCATATGTCACACCATTTATAAATTTTATTTTAGAATTTTTCTTTATTTTTTCATAATTATCAACATTATTAACGCATATCCAACAACAATTTTCTGATTTAGGTGAACAAGTAGGCAAAATTATGATTTCCTTTACTTCATCAATTATTATTGGCAATTTATAATCCATATCTAACAAATTTTTTGCACCTATATATCTTCCAATATAACTACTACCATGATATTGACAGCTAATTTCAACTATTTCAAATATGTTTTTCTTTATTATATAGGTACCATTAATATCATAAACTTTAGTTTTATTTTTAGTAATTGGCACTAATAGTAGAGTATCCTCATTAATAAAATACTCATCGTACATAAAACAACCTCCTTCCTGCTAAGCAAATTAGCACATCTCTTATACCATAATGCTATTGTCGAATTTTGTCGAATTTTGTCATAAATATAAAAAAAATGCTAAAATTAAGCATTTTAATACGTTTTTATAGGAACAATTAATTGGATAAAATTATTATCATCAGGATTTTTTATTACAATTGGTTTTATTTCTCCATTAAAATCTAATTCTATTTTTTCACAATCTAATACTTTTATAGCCTCCATCATATATTTAGATGAAAAAGCTATTTTTATTTTTTCTTCATTATTTTTTTCTACTTCTAGTTGTTCCACAACATTACCAATTTCAGGAATATTAGAAGAAACAACCATCATATTGTTTTCACATTCTAATTTAATTGTATTTTTTTCTTCTTCTGTGGAAAAAAGAGAAGCGCGATCAAGTAATGAATAAAACTCTGAAGTATTCACTGTTAATTTTACTAAAAAATCTGAAGGAATTAATTTTGAAACATCCGGATATGTTGCATTAATCAATCGTGATAACATAATAATAGTTCCAAATTTAAAAATAATTTTATTATTAAATATATGTATTTCTACTTGTTCTTCTTCATCATTAAACATTCTAGCTAATTCAATTAAATTTTTAGTAGGAATTATAATATTAATATCTTCGGCAATAGTAGTTTCTAAATTTATTATTTTTTTTGCTAAACGATATGAATCAGTAGCTGTACATTCTAAAATATTTTTATTAATTTTAAAATTAATACCTGTAATGGCAGGACGTGATTCTTGAGTTGAAGCAGCAAAAGCTGTTTGATTAAATATATTTTTTAAAACCTTATTACTTAATATAATAGGATTTTTACTTTCTTCTAAATCCAAATTAGGAAATTCTGCTACATTATTACAATTTAAAGAAAATGAAATATTTTTAGTCGAAATATAAATTTTTGAATCCATTACTTCTTCTATTGTAATAATATCATTGGGAAATTTTCGAATAATATCATATATATATTTTCCAAATACAGCAAATTGACCACAAGTATAATCTTCCTCAATTTCTTTAATAGATATAAATGTTTTTATAGCTATATCATTATCAGTACTAGATAAATATAATCCATCTTGTTTTAATTCAAATTTAATACAATTTAAAATTGGTCTAATATTTTTATTAGAAATACCTTTTATAACATAATTTAAATGTTTTATCAAATATTCTTTTTTAATTTTAAAATTCATTTTTACTCTCCTTTTTTTTATAATATAAATATTATTATTATTATTGATGTGGATAATGTGGATAACTTATAAAATATATTGATTTTCCTATTATTTCCCATAGTGGATAACTAAGTGAATTTTATTTAGTTATCCACGGTAATTGATTAAGTATTTTATTAATTTCAATATTAAGTTCATCATTTATTTCCACTTCTTTTTTTATTTTATTAACAGCATGCATTACTGTTGTGTGATCTTTTCCTCCAAATTCTGAACCAATTTTTGGTAATGATTCTTTTAAATATATTCTACATATATACATAGCAATTTGTCTTGGAATAGTTATATCATTAGATTTTCTTTTACCTTTTAAATCTTCTATATTAATGTTATAATTATCTGCAATTATTTGTTGAACTTGTTCAATTTTATTTTTTGAAATTATTGTAGTTCCAAAATAATCTTTTAGTGCATCCATGGCTAAGTCGATAGTAATATCTGAACCATTCATAATAGTAGCATAGGCAATAATTCTAGTTATAGCTCCTTCTAATTTTCTAATGTCACTAGTGCAATTATTGGCAATATATTCTTTAACATCTTGTGGAAAAAAAGTATTCATATTATTACCATTAATTTTATTATCAATTATATTCATTCTTAATTGATAATCAGGAGGCAAAATATCAACAATTAAGCCCCAGACAAACCTTGTTCTTAATCGTTCTTCTAATTTTTTTAAATCATCTGGTGAACGATCAGAAGCAATAACAATTTGTTTATTATTTGTATATAAGTCGTTAAATGTATTGAAAAACTCTTGTTGTGTTTTATGAGCAATTTCTAAATACTGAATATCATCAATCATTAAAACATCAACATTTCTATATTTTTCTTTAAATGTATCAATAGTTTCAAAATTATTATCATTTTCATTTTTGCGGTAAATTTTTAAAAAATCATTTACGAAGGTGTCAGTTGTAACATATAAAACTTTTTTTCTACTATTTTCTTTAATATAATTACCTATAGCATGCATTAAATGCGTTTTTCCTAAACCACTTTTTCCATATATAAATAAAGGATTATACATACTTCCGGGTTGCTCTGCAACAGCTAAAGCTGTTGCTTTAGCAAACTTATTGCTTGATCCAGAAATAAAATTTTCAAATGTATACTTTGGATCTAAATTAGATTGAAAAGAATTATTGTCTGGAACACCTATTTCGTCTATATCAATGATTGTCTCGTTGTTGATATCATCTTCAGTAACAAATTCAAATTTAAAAATAGAACCAGTAACATCAGTAAATGTTTTTTCAATCAAGTCAATATAATTTTCTCTTAAGTGCTTTTTATGCAATGACATTGGAACTAGTATTTTTGCGTATTCTTCAGTAAGTTCAATTAATTTTGTTTCAGAAAACCACATATCATATAAGACTGGTGTAAGATTAGTTTCCATTCTTTCTAAAAAAGATTTCCATATATTATTGATATCCACAGTATCACCCACTTTGTTTCATTTATATTCTACCTTATTTTTAAAAAAAAGGCTATAAAAATGTGGAAAAATATTAAAAAAAAATAAAAATAACCTTTGAAAAGGCTTAATATTATTAAATAATATAAGTTATTCACATAAATGTGGATAACTTTTTCAACTTTGTCTAAAGTATGTTAATAAAATTATCCACAAATGTTAATTATAATGTGGATAACTTTAATAAATGTGGATAATATTTTTTTTTATAAATAAAATGTTAAGATTTTGTTAAAATAACATTGACAGAAAAAGTACTATTTATTATAATTATTTTATCAGTGATGAAGAAGAAGAGTAATTTTATATATATTTTTAGAGAGTTGCTGAATGGTGAAAAGCAACATTATAATAAAATGAAAGACACTTTAGAGCTACTTATTTGAATTATTAGTAGGATAAGTCGGAGATGAACCGTTATTTCAATGAGCGATTATATATATTATAATAAATTGGGTGGTACCGCGGATTTAACAGTTATTCGTCCCTTTAGTGGATTAATAACTGTTTTTATATGGGAGGTATATATGAAAAAGATTTATTTTAATGAATTAAAACAATATTTAGGAAAAGAAATTACTATTGAGGGGTTTGTCGATAATATCCGTAATCTACAATATGTTCAATTTTTAGTAATAAGGGATATTAATGGTAAAGTCCAGGTTACTATTGAAAAAAATGAACAAAATTGTAAATTAAATAATATTGTGGATAATTTAACAATTGAAAGTACTGTTAAAATAAGTGGTGTTTTATTAGAAAATGAAAAAGTTAAATTAAATGGTATGGAATTAATTCCAAATAATATAGTAGTAACTAGCAAATGTTTGGATGAATTACCACTTAACTATAAAGATAGTAATAGAGCATTAATTGATACTAGACTTAATTATCGTTTTTTAGATTTGCGTAATGAAAAAAATATACTTATGTTTAAGGTTCAAACTTGTTTAATAAATGCAATGCGCGAATTTGTGATAAAAAATAATTTTATTGAAATTCATACACCAAAGATAATTGGAACAGCTAGTGAATCAGGATCGGAAGTTTTTGAAGTAAAATATTTTGATAAAAAAGCTTATTTAGCTCAAAGTCCTCAATTTTATAAACAAATGGCTTTAACCAGTGGTTTTGATAAAGTTTTTGAAATTGCTCCAGCTTTTCGTGCCGAAAACTCTAATTCTTATCGCCATACTACAGAATTTACTTCATTTGATATTGAAATAAGTTATATTGATAGTTTTGAAGATATTATGAATTTTGAAGAGGATTTATTAATAAGTGGTTTAACTGCAGTAAAAGAAAAATATGGTGAAGAAATAAAAAAATTATTTAATGTCGATGTGATTATACCAACCAAACCTTTTCCAAGAATAAAATTAGAAGAATTATATAAAGAATTAAAAGATAAATATAATTTTGAAGTTAATTATGAAGATGTTGGTGATATGAATGCTGAAGCAGAAAAATTAGCATCTAAATACATAAAAGAAAAATATAATCACGAATTTGTATTTATAACAGATTTCAGTCCTAAAAAAAGAGCATTCTATCATATGAGAGAAAACAATATTCCACAGGGTTATGACTTAATATGGAAAGGTTGTGAAATAACAACAGGAGCTCAAAGGGAACATCGATATGAAATACTTAAAAATCAAGCATTAGAAAAAGGATTAGATCAAGATATTAAATTTTATTTAGAATTCTTTAAATATGGTTGTCCTCCACACGGTGGTTTTGCCATCGGTATCGATAGACTTACAATGTTATTATTAGAAACTAATTCATTAAAAGAAACGATGTTTATCTTTAGAGGACCTAATAGAATAGAACCTTAATTTGTAGTTGACAAATGAAATAAAATAATTTATAATGTATATAGGTATGAATTAATTCATATATTAAAAAAAGAGATACATTTAATTGTTCGGGTTGAGTGTTTCTCTATGAATTTATAGTTTTTTTGAAAAACACTTATCATAATCGAACTTTATGTTAAGTGTTTTATTCTATTCTAGTTTTTTGAATCTTGTTTTAATAATATTATTATAATAACTAATATTATCAAATATTGCATAGAAACCTTTCCACATAGAATCACCTCCTTATAAAAAAAGAGGACACTCAACTATTAAATATATCTCTAATAATTAATTATAAATTAACAAATATACTTTGTCAATAATGATAATAAAAAAAAATAAATGAAAATATTTGACAAAATCGACTTTTATCTATATAATTAATAAAGCAATTAAAAAAACGAAATGTTGGAGGTGGATTATAATGAAAAGAACTTATCAACCAAATAATAGAAAAAGAAGTAAAAAAATGGGTTTCTTAGCACGTGTTAAAACTAAGGTAGTAAGTAATCGTCGTAAAAAAGGACGTAAAGTTTTAGCTCATTAATACACCACTGATACACAGTGGTGTTTTCTTAATGCAGGAGTGATTTTATGAATAAAGAACATATTGTTAAATCAAATTTAGATTTTCAACGAATAATTAAAAATAATAAACCATATAAATATAAGGATTATATATTATATATAGAAAAAAATAAAGATAATAATTATCGTTTTGGATTTTCTGTCGGCAAAAAAGTTGGTAAAGCAGTTATAAGAAATAAAGTAAAAAGACAATTAAGACATATTGTTGCTAAAAAAGACTACCAAAATGGCTTTAATTGTATTATAATAGTAAGTAGTAGTATTTTAAATAAATCATTTAGTGAAATGGAACAAAATTTATTAGAAGTATTATCAAGAAATAATTTAATCAAAGGAGATAAAAATGAATAAAAAAATTATATTAATATTAGTATCTATTTTATTATTAACAGGATGTACAAAATATAAATCTTATGAAAAACAACCTGTTGTAATTGAATCAACTGGACAACGAGTTGTTGAAAATATTTTGTGTAAAACTGAGGCTACTGAAGAAGAATTTAACAAATTAAAAAATGAAAATAAAGTTAAATTAGATGAACAATTAAATAATGGTACTTTATCACAAGAAGCATATGATCAAAAAATTGAAGAATTAAATAATACATTCGATATTTCTGATGTTGCATATTGTACTGAATTTCAAGTGTTTGCTGAAAATGAAGGATTATGGACTACTCTATTTGTTAAAACTTTAGCATGGTTAATTATTCAAATAGGAACATTTACTAAAAATTATGGTTGGGCTATTATCTTAGTTACAATATTAATTAGATTAGTATTATATCCTTTAACTCAAAAAACTGCAATGCAATCAGAAAATTTGAACGCTGCAAAATCTAAATTAGAAAAATTAGAATTAAAATATAAAAATAGAAATGACCAACAATCTCAAATGTTAAAGGCTCAAGAAATGATGAAAATATATAAAGATTATAATATCAACCCAATGTCAGGATGCTTATATGCTTTAATTCAAATTCCATTATTTTTTGCTTTCTATGAAGCATTATATCGATTACCTGTTGTTTTAGAAGAAAATTTTTATGGTATTAACTTAGGCTTGACGCCTCTTAATGCTTTATCTAATGGACAATTTTATTATTTAATATTTAGTGCATTAGTTATTGCTGCCACTTATTTTTCATTTAAATTAAATTCTTCTATGAATCCATCTGGTGACCAAGCAAACCAAATGAAATTAATGATGAATATAAGTATTGCAATGATTTCAATCGCATCATTTACGATATCTACTGGTATTGCTTTATATTGGATAGTTAATAGTAGTTTTACAATTATCCAAAATTTATTAGTTAAAAGGAGAAAGAAAAATGATCACATTGCATAAATATGAAGGAAAAAATATTGAAACATTAAAAGAACAATGTAATAATGAATTAAAAGATGCTTATATTGCATCAAAAGAATTAGAAAGTGGTTTATTTAAAGGAAAAAAATACCAATTAGAAGCAATTACTAAAGAAGAAATAATTAATGAAATAAAAAAATTTATTAAAGAATTAAGTAAAAATATGAATTTAGAAATTAATTACGAAATAAAAATCGAAGATAAAAACATTGATATTTTATTAGTAAGTGATAATAATAATATTTTAATTGGTAAAGATGGAAAAACATTAAATGCTATTCAATTAATTTTAAGACAAACATTTAAAGAATTAAATAAATTTAATTTAAGAATAATGGTCGACGTAAGTAATTATAAAGAAAAAAAATCAAAAAATTTAGAATATGAAATAAAGAAAATATGTAAAGAAGTTTTAAAAACTAAAGTAGAAGTTAAATTAGATCCGATGAATTCTTATGAAAGAAGAATAGTTCATTCTATTGTAGCAGAGTTTGAAGGATTACAATCTGTTAGTTATGGTGAAACACCTAATAGATATACAGTTATAAAAATTAAAGACTAATAGTCTTTTTTATTTGGTCCATTAATTTTAAAAAAAGTGGTCCAATGAAAATAAAAAAAATGGTCCAATGAATATTGACTTTTCTTAAAATAATATATATAATTTAAATTAATGAGAGGTGAAAAATATGAATATTCCAAGTTATAAAAAAAGAATTGCAGATAAACAAGTAGAAGAATATTTAAAATTATTCGGTGCTGTTGTAATAGAAGGACCAAAATACTGTGGAAAAACTTGGTTAGGAAGATATCACGCTAAAAGTGAAACGATGTTATTAAATGAAACTGGTGTGGAATCGAAAGATATCAATATTGCTAAAATTTCCCCTGAAATAATTATGGATGGAGAAAAACCAAAACTTATTGATGAATGGCAAGAAGCAACAAATTTATGGGATGCTATAAGAAATGATGTTGATAAAACAGGCTTGCGTGGACAGTATATTTTAACAGGTTCATCAACTCCTAATCGTCAAGCTATTTTACATAGTGGTGCAGGTAGATTTGGCAAAATTTATTTAAGAACGATGTCACTATATGAATCAGGTGATTCAACAGGCATAGTTTCGCTTAAAGACATATGCGCTGGGAAAAAAATTGCTAAAGCAAATAAAAAAACAACATTAAAAAAATTAGCTGAATTGTTAATTCGTGGTGGTTGGCCAGCTAATATTAATGATACTTGCGAAAATTCACAAAAAAAAATAAAACAATATTTAAAATTAATTGTTGATAATGATTTGTATAAATTAGATGGTGTAGAAAGAGATAAACATAAAATTAATTTATTATTAAAATCACTAGCTAGAAATGAATCAACTACTGCGTCTAATAATACAATTATAAATGATATTTTAGATAATAATAATGAGAACATTGATAAAAAAACAATATCTTCATATTTAAATGCCTTAGATAAAATATTTTTAATTGATAATGATGAGCCATATTCTCTAAATATAAGATCTAAAATTAGAGTAAAACAAGCTGAAAAAAGACATTTTGTTGATCCTTCATTATCGTGTGCAATTTTAAATTTAACAGTTGATAAGTTAATTAATGACCTTAATACTTTTGGATTTATGTTTGAAGCAATGGTTGAAAGAGATTTAAAAATATATGCTGAAGCAATCGATGCTAAATGTTATCATTATCAAGATTATAATGATAATGAAATTGATTTAATAATTGAATTAAATGATGGTGAATGGTGTGCTTTTGAAATAAAACTTGGTGCATATCAAGTAGAAGAAGCTGCAAAAAAGTTAATAGATATTAAAGAAAAAATAAAGGAAAATGGTGGAAAAGAGCCAAAATCTTTGTGTGTTATTTGTGGAGTAATCGATGCGGCATATCAAAGAGAAGATGAAGTTTATGTTATTCCTATAACATCCCTTAAAGATTAGTAGAAAGGATTAATTTATGTCTGAACAATTACCAAGTAAAATACTAGAAGAATTAGATGATGAATATTTAAGTATAATTAATCCAATAATTACTAATGAAGAATTTATTAAAAGAAAAAATTATAATCATCACGAACATCGCTCTGTTTATGGTCATAGTTTAATGGTTTCGGTAAAATCTTACCATTTAGCTAAAAAATTAAAGCTAGATTATAAAGCTGCAGCTATTGGCGGATTATTACACGATTTTTATTATAATGACTGGCAGTTAAATAAAAGTAAAATGCCATTAAGAAAACAACACGGTTTTGTTCATGCTAGTGAAGCTTTAGAAAATTCTAAAAGATTATTTCCAGAATTAGTTGATAAAAAAGTGGCTAATATAATTAAAAGACATATGTTTCCATTAAATTTTATTCCCCCATTTTATTATGAAAGTTGGTTAATTTGTTTTGTCGATAAATATTGTTCTTTAGAAGTGTTTAAAACACCTAAAGAATGGTATAAATATATAGGTTTGAGAAAGAAGTGATGATATGGAAGATACAATCGTAGCAATATCCACAGCTTTAGGTGTTGGTGCTATATCAATAATTAGAGTAAGTGGTAATGAAGCAATAAATATTGTAAATAGAATAACTAAATTTAAAAAATTAGACAAAGTAGCAACTCATACAATTAATTATGATTATATACTTGAGGATAATAAAATAGTCGATGAAGTTTTAATATCAGTTATGAAAGCGCCTAAAACTTTTACAAAAGAAGATGTAGTTGAAATAAATTGCCACGGTGGTATAGCTACTACTAATAAAGTTTTAGAATTATTATTAAATAATGGATGCAGGTTAGCTGAACCTGGTGAATTTACGAAACGAGCTTTTTTAAATGGTAGAATTGATTTAATAGAAGCCGAAGGTATTATGGATTTAATTAATTCTAAAACAGAAATATCACGTAATTTAGCTATCAATCAAGTTAATGGCAGTACATCACAATTAATTAAAGATTTAAGGCAATCTATTATTGAAATATTAGCTAATATTGAGGTTAATATTGATTATCCCGAATATGAAGATATTGAAGAAATGACTACTAAAATGTTAGGTGATAGAATATCTGATATAGAAGCTAAAATTAAAACAATTCTTAATAAAAGTGAAAATGGTAAAATTGTTAAGGAAGGCATTAATGTGGCTTTAATAGGAAGACCAAATGTTGGTAAAAGTAGTTTATTAAACTGTTTATTAGAGGATAATAAAGCTATTGTAACTGATATAGCTGGTACTACTCGTGATTGTGTTGAAGGTACAATAAGTATCGATGGCATAATAGTTAATTTGATTGATACAGCAGGTATCAGAGAAACTAATGATAAAGTTGAAAGTATTGGTGTTAATAAGAGTATTGATTTAATGAATAATTCTGATTTGGTATTATTATTACTTAATAATAATGAAGAATTAAATAATGAAGATTTAGAATTATTAGATAAAATTAAAAATAAAAATTATTTAATAGTTATTAATAAAAATGATTTAGAAAATAAACTAGATATAAGTAAATTAGAAGAATCTAAATTAATTTATATTAGTGCTTTAAATAATGAAGGTATTGATGAATTAAAAAATAAAATTAAAACTATTTTTAATTTAGATAAAATTGAAACTTCTGATTTAACTTATCTAACTAATGCTAGATCTATATCTTTATTAAAGCAATCACTTAATACAATTACTGATATTAAAATGGGTATAGGTAATAATTTGCCTATAGATATGTTAGAAATAGATTTAAAAAATGTTTGGAATTTATTAGGTAGTATTATTGGTGTTACATATGAAGAAGAATTAATAGATCAATTATTTAGTCAATTTTGTTTAGGAAAGTAGGTGATAAAATGGAATATGAAGTAATCGTTGTTGGTGGAGGTCATGCCGGTTGTGAAGCCGCTTTAGCGTGTGCTAATAAAAATCATAAAACATTATTAGTAACAGGTCGTATTAATAATATTGCAACTATGCCTTGTAATCCTTCAATCGGTGGTTCAGCTAAAGGTATTGTCGTAAGAGAAATCGATGCTTTAGGTGGTGCTATGGGAAAAATAGCCGATCAAAGTTTATTACAAATTAAAATGTTGAATTATGCTAAAGGTCCAGCTGTAAGAGCTTTACGTGCCCAAGCCGATAAAATAACTTATCCACAGCAAATGTTAAAATTATTAAATGAAACACCTAATTTAACTTTAAAAGAAGTAATAATTGAAGACTTAATAATTGAAGATGGTAAGGTAGTTGGTGTTATAACTGAAAATGGTGAAAAAATAACATCTAAAATAGTTATCTTAACTACAGGTACTTATTTAAAATCTGATATTTTAATTGGTGATACAAGAACAAGAGAAGGTCCTCATGGTGAGAAACCAAGTAATCATTTAAGTGATAATTTAAAAAAATATGGTTTTAAAATAATTAGACTTAAAACAGGTACTCCACAAAGAATAGCTAAAGATAGTATTGATTTTTCTAAAACACAAATTGAAAATGGTGATTCAGAATATCACACATTTAGTTTTGATAATGAACCGCAATATAAAATAGAAGAACAAATACCTTGTCATTTAATCTATACAACTCCCCTAACCCATAAAATAATTTTAGATAACTTAAATAAATCAAGTATGTATGGTGGATTAGATGATATAACTGGCATTGGTCCTAGATATTGTCCTTCGATTGAAGATAAAATAGTTAGATTTAAAGATAAAGAAAGACATCAATTATTTTTAGAACCAGAAAGTTTATATTATGATGATATATATTTACAAGGTTTTTCAACAAGTATGCCTACATATGTCCAAGAACAAATGGTTCATAGCCTACCTGGCTTAGAGAATGCAGTTATTAACAAATATGCCTATGCTATCGAATATGATGCCATATATCCAACTCAAATAAAAAGATCATTAGAAACAAAAATAATTGAAAATTTATATACAGCTGGTCAAATAAACGGTACTAGTGGTTATGAAGAAGCTGCTTGTCAAGGATTAATGGCTGGTATAAATGCCAGTTTAAAACTAGAAAATAAAGAACCATTGATATTAAAAAGAAATGAAGCTTATATTGGTGTTTTAATTGATGATTTAGTTACTAAAGGTGTAAGAGATCCATATCGATTACTAACTTCAAGAGCTGAATATCGTTTATTATTAAGACACGATAATGCTGATTTAAGATTAAGAGAATATGGATATCAAGTTGGTTTAATAGATGAAGAAAGACATAATAAATTAATAGATAAAATAAATAAAATTGCAGAATTAAAAGATAAATTAAAAAGTGTTAAAATTACGCCAACTTCTAATGATTTATTGATTAGTTTAGGTAGTACACCTTTAAAAGATGGTATAAGTTTATATGACTTATTAAGAAGACCCGAAATAACTTTATCTAAAATGAATTATACCTTTGATTATGATGATGAAATAATTGAACAAGTAGAATTAAATATTAAATATGAAGGATATATTAATAAAGCTACTAAAGAAGCACAAAAATTAATTAATTTAGAAAATAAAAAAATACCAGATGATATCGATTATAATGATATACCTAATTTAGCCTCAGAAGCCCGTCAAAAATTAAATGAGGTTCGCCCTACTTCAATTGGTCAAGCTATTAGGATAAGTGGTGTAAATCCAGCTGATATATCAATATTAAGTATTTATATAAAGAAAGAGTATTAAAAATGACAAAAGAAGAATTTATAGAACAATTAAATATAATTAATGTAAAAATATCTGAAAAACAATTAAAACAATTAGAAGATTATTATAATTTATTAATTCAGTGGAATAAAGTGATGAATTTAACAGCAATAACAACAAAAGAAGAAATTTATTTAAAACATTTTTATGATAGTTTAACTATTACAAAGGTAATTAATTTACACGATATAGATAATTTATGTGATGTTGGTTCAGGTGCAGGATTTCCAGGAATTGTTTTAAAAATAATGTATCCTCATTTAAAAATAACATTAATTGATTCTTTGAATAAAAGAATTAAATTTCTTGATGAAGTAATAAAAAAACTACAACTAAAAAACATTCAAACAATTCATACAAGAATTGAAGAATATGGGATAAACAATCGAGAAAAATTTGACATTGTAGTAGCCCGTGCTGTTGCTTCGCTAAATATATTATTGGAATATTGTATTCCTATTACAAAGATAGATGGATATTTTATTGCTATGAAAGCAAATTCAAATGAGGAGATTAAAAATAGTATACAATCTTTAAAAATTTTAGATGCCCAAATAGTTAATCAAACAGTTTTTAATTTACCAAAAGAAGATAGTTTAAGAACAATAATAAAAATAAAAAAGAATAAAAAAACAAAAAATAAATATCCTAGAAAATATAGTGAAATAAAAAACAAACCATTATAATTCTAGTGTTTTTTTATATTTCCCAAATATTTCCCAAAAACTATTGCATAATTTTCCAAAATGTAGTATTATTTATTTATAAAAGAATTAGGAGGGGTTTTTTCATGCAAAATGAAAAAAAAGTTATAGAATTAAATATATCTGATGTCTTGCCAAACCGTTTCCAACCACGTATTAAATTTGATGAAAATTCAATTAATGAATTAGCACTTTCAATTAAAAAATATGGTGTAATTCAACCAATTGTTGTTCGTAAAATAGGAGATAAGTATGAGATAATAGCTGGTGAAAGAAGATATAAAGCGAGTAAAGTTGCTGGTAAACAGACAATTCCTGCCATAATATCAGAAATGAATGATAAAGATAGTGTTGAAATTGCATTAATTGAAAATGTTCAACGCGAAGATTTAACACCAATTGAAAAAGCTATATCTTATAAAAAAATATTAGATATGGGATATATTAGTCAAGAAGATTTAGCTCAAAAAGTTGGAAAATCGCAATCTTCAATTGCTAATACATTAAGATTATTAAATTTAACTGATGAAGTACAAGAAGCTTTATTAGAAAATAAAATATCAGAACGTCATGCAAGATCATTATTAAAAATAAAAAATGATAAACAACAAATAGCTATGCTAAATAGAATTGTTAAAGAGAGATTAACTGTGAGAAAAACAGATGAGGAGATTGAAAAAATGATGAATGAAAATAATAATATACAAACAAATGATTCTTTTTTAAATGAAGAAATTGTTCAAATTCCAGATATTGAATTAAATGAAATTGATACAACTAAGTTACCTGGTTTTATGGATATTGATAAAATAGCTAATACTGCTCAAGATATAAATGCCCCAACCAAACCAGTAGTTAATATGGATGAATTATTGAAAACAACCTCTACTAATATTCCTACTCCAGAACCTGAATCACCAACTTTAAATGAAGGAAAATTTTTTAATTTTTTTGATGAACCTGTGAATAAAACTGAAGAGCCAAAATTTAATTTCGAAAATTTTTTTGGAGATATAAACAAAAATGATAATGACTTAAGTATAACACCAGTGCAACCAACAATGCCAGAAAGTCCAATAACTAATATGGAACCATTAACACCAGTGCAACCAACAATACCAGAAAGTCCAATAACTAATATGGAACCATTAACACCAATGCAACCAACAATACCAGAAAGTCCAATAACTAATATGGAACCATTAACACCAGTGCAACCAACAATACCAGAAAGTCCAATAACTAATATGGAACCATTAACACCAATGCAACCAACAATACCAGAAAGTCCAATAACTAATATGGAACCATTAACACCAGT
>CALVVV010000017.1 GCA_944363995.1 uncultured Bacilli bacterium | reverse complement strand
AAAAAAATAAAATTAGATATTATTTTTAAAACTGGAACAATATTAAAAGCATCCAGTAATAATTTAGGCAAAAAGTATCATTTAGAGGAGTACCTCACAACAAATAACAGCAGTTTCAGCAGCAATTAATGGTGGCAATTTATTTACTCCTTATATTGTTAAAAGTTTAAATGAACCAGAAACAAATAGTGTTATTGTTAACAATGAACCTAATATTGTTAGAAAAGTAATAAGCGAAAATACTAGTTCTAAAGTTAGATATGCTTTAGAAAGTGTTGTAGCTAATGGAACAGGAAGAAATGCTTATATTGCCAATTATCGAGTAGGTGGAAAAACAGGAACAGCACAGAAAGTTGAAGATGGTAAATATTTGGTAGGAAATTATATAACTTCTTTTATGGGATTCTTACCAGCAGATGATCCAGAAGTAGTAGTATACATTGCAATTGATAATGCCAAAGGTGTCACACAATATGGTGGTACTATTGCCGCACCGATTGCTAAAAATGTTTTAAATTCAGCGATTTCTGCTTTAAACATTGAACAACGATATGATGGAATGCTTAAAGAATACAATTATGGTGATAAAAAATATTATACAGTTCCAAATGTAATTGGAATGGAAACCAAAGAAGCAGTATTTAATTTAAAACCATTTAAAGTTGAATTTAGTGGAAGTGGAAATAAAGTAATTTATCAATCACCTAATGCTAATAGCTACATTCAAGAGGGAGAAGTAATAAGATTAATGTTGGGAGGAGAATAATGTTAACAAAAGTGGCTTTTGTAGTAATGTTAAGTTTTATTTTATCAATTATCTTAGGATTCTTGATTATTCCATTTTTAAAAAAGAAAAAATTAGATCAAATATTAAATAGATATTTAGAAGAAACACATAAGAAAAAAAGTGGTACACCGACAATGGGGGGAATAATATTTATAATACCAACAATATTAATAATTTTATTTTTACTATTACTAAATATCATCGAATTAAATTATAGTTTGATTATAGTATTATTTACTTTTTTAAGTTATAGTTTAATTGGTTTTATTGATGATTATTTAATAATTATAAAAAACAATAATAATGGTTTAAGTGAAAGTGCGAAATTTGTCATGCAATTATTTGTGGCAGTTATATTTTTCTATTTATTTATGCAAGCTGGTAACGAACCATTACTTTGGATTCATACAATTAACTTAAGATTAGATATTGGTTGGTTATACGGATTATTTATTTTATTTATTTTAGTAGCATCTAGTAATGCCGTTAATTTAACTGATGGGTTAGATGGTCTAGCAGGAGGTTTATCAATAATTGCTTTTCTAACATTTGGTATTATTGCTTATGATACTGGTTGGTTAGAAGGATATGAAAGTATTGCTTTATTTTGTTTTGCTTTAGTTGGAAGTGTTTTAGGATTTTTAGTATTCAATAGTAATCCCGCTAAGATATTTATGGGGGATACCGGTTCTTTAGCATTAGGTGCAACGTTAGGAAGTATTGCGATTATTACAAGACACGAATTATTATTAGTTTTAATAGGAATAGTTTTTGTTATTGAAACATTAAGTTGTATAATACAACGAACGTATTATAAATTTACTAAAAAAAGATTATTTTTAATGACACCAATTCATCATTCTTTCGAAAAAAAAGGTTGGGATGAACATGATATTGTAAAACTATTTTGGATAATTGGATTAATTGCCTCATTACTCGCTTTAACCTTTGGTGTTATAATATAATTTCTTCTAATATTCACAAATATATCACTTTATTTTCTTTTTTTTTGCATATAATTTTATTCGGAGGTGGATAATGGATATAATAAATAGGGTAGAAAGTAAATACATATTAGATAATTTAACTTATAAAAAATTATTAAAAGAAATAACTAATTATATAGAAAAAGATCAATATTTTAGTAGTACTATCTGTAATATATATTTTGATACAACAAGGAATGATTTAATAATTAAATCAATTGAAAAGCCAATATTTAAAGAAAAAGTAAGATTAAGAAGTTATAATGTTCCAACTTTAGATGATTTTGTTTATTTAGAAATAAAAAATAAATATAAAAAATTTAGTAATAAAAGAAGGATTAAAATAAAACTTGGTGATTATAATAAAAAAAATTACGAAAATACCCAAATAATGAAAGAGATTAATTATTTATTTAAATACTATAATCTAAAACCAGCAATATTTATTGCTTACGATAGAAATAGTTATATTTTAAAAGAAAATAATCAATTTCGTATCACTTTTGATTTCAATTTAAGAAGTAGAAGAAAAGATTTAAATTTAGAATTTGGTGATTATGGAACAAAATATTTTAATGATGATAAAGTTATTATGGAAATTAAAAGTTTAAATAGTATGCCACTATGGTTTACTAAAATTATGTCACAGTTAAAAATATATCCAACATCATTTTCAAAATATGGCAGTATTTATCAAAAAGAAAAATTAGAAGAGGTGATATTATGATGGAACTATTAACTAATACACAAATTATAAATATTATAATCGAATCATTATGTGCAATTATATGTGGTATTAATGTTGCTGGGGGTAATGATTCTTCAAGTTTTAATCGACCAGGAGCAAATAATTTTAACATTAATACAGATAACATTTTAACAATCAATGGTGGTAATATTAATATTGATGCTAGTGGTGATGGTATAGATGTAAATGGTAATGCTTATATTTATAGCGGAAATATTATTGTTTATGGTCCAACTAGTGGCGCTGATTCCGCACTAGATTATGATGGTGAATTCGTTATGGCTGGCGGAACATTAATTGCTGGGGGGTCTAGCGAAATGACTACCTCAATCAGTAATAATTCAAAACAATATAATGTTTTAATATACTTTGATAATACCATAACTGGTGAAGTAAAAATATTAAATAATGATGAAATGATTTCTTATAATAGTAATAAAAAATATTCATCATTAATAATTTCATCACCTGAGTTAGTAAAAAATACAACCTATACAATCGAAGTAAATAACGATAAATATAAAACATTTACAATTTCTTCAATTACGGCAAATGTAGGAAATAAAATAATGTCAAATAATCAATTTAGAAGATAATTATTTGAATAAATTTTAAAAATATTATAAAATAATAATAGGTGAAAATATGATAGAAAAATATATACCTATTATTGACGAAATTGGTTTAAAATTTAATTATCCGGATAATATTAAACATTTATTATATGTTATATTACCAGCATTTGTTATTAAATATAATAAAGAAAATTTTATAATTAATTGTTTAAACAATATACCTATTATTATAACTGGTAAAGAAAATCCAAAAATCCAAGCTTTATATGTAAGTTATCCTTATAAAGAAGATATAATTAAAACTAAAAAAGCAATATACTTAAATAGATATAATAATATCCCATTTTTACAATTATTAGATAACTTAATTCATGAATTAAATCATGCTATTAATTCCTATCAAAATGAAATAATAGTAAAAGAAGATTGTTTTTATATAAGAACAGGTTTGACTAAAATAAAATATAGTTTAAATGATTTTAAAACAATAGATAAAAATAAAAGTTTTGTCTTAGAAGAAATAATTAATTCTAAACAGACCGAAACTATAATAAATATAATAGCAAATATGAAAAGTGATAATGAAATAATAAAGAATACTATATATGCTGTTAAAAATAGTATAAATAATAATTATGTTTCACCAGCATATTTTAGTTTAAAATATTATTGCCAAAAATTATTAGATAATAAAACATTTTTATTAACTTTAGAAAATTTAAGAATCAATGGTAATGTTGACGACATTGAATATTGGTTTGATGGTATATATGGTGAAAAAGGTTATCAAGAATTAGTTAATACCTTATTTGAATTAAAAGAAATTCAAAATAAAAAAGGATTTTTAATCGAAAGAAAAATAAATAAATTAGCAATCAAATTAATTAAAATAAGTGATAGATTTAATGAAAATTGTAACTTAAAATAGCTATGAAAATTATAAATAATAAAAATTAATATAAAAGTTATTAAATTAAAACAACATTTAGATATAATATTTATTCTGAATGTTTTTTATTGACAAATTTTTTCGCTTTTAATAATATATTCTAAATTTGATTATCTATACTAACAATTTAATATAGATGATTATTTAGATTTTGACATAGTTGTTATAATGATGTATATAATTTATTAGGTGATAAACATATGTATTTAAGTCAGTTAAATGAACATATAAATGGGATAATTTATCAAGATGTTATGATAAATAAGATAAAAATTGATTCTAAAGAAATTAAAAAAGGAGATTTATTTATAGCAATAAATAAAGGTCATAATTATATAGAAGATGCTATCAATAATGGAGCAGTTGCTATTATAAGTGAAATAGAACTTGAAGATATTCCTAACATAAAAGTTAAGTCAAGTGTTGAAGCTCTTGGCAAAATTGCTCATTTCATAAGACAAAAATATAATATTCCTTTAATTGCAATAACTGGAAGTGTTGGTAAAACGACTACTAAAGAATTAATATCATTAGTATTAAGTAAAAAATATAAAGTTTTAAAATCAATGGAAAATAATAATAATCATATTGGTGTTCCCAAAACATTATTAAATTTAGATGAAAATTATGATGTTATTGTAACAGAACTAGGGATGAATCATAAAAACGAAATATCTTATTTATCAAAAATTTGTAATCCTAATTATGCGGTTATAACTAATATAGGTAGTGCTCATATTGGTAATTTAGGTAGCAAAAAAAACATTTATAAGGCAAAATTAGAAATATTAGAAGGAATGAATGATGGGTGGCTAATTATTAATAATGAAGATAAGTATTTAAAAAAAACAAAATATCAAAATTTAATTAAAGTTGATAAAAAAAATCTAAAAAATTTACAAATCAAGGATAAAATTGAATTTGATATAGAAAATACCCATTTTATATTTAATTCTTTTAAACATTTATTAATTGATGTTTTAATTGCTATAAAAATTGGAATATTATTTAATATTGAGTTAGATTTAATAAGTGAAGCAATATTTGAATATCAAGGAATTAATGGTAGATTAAATATCATAAAAAATAAATATACAATAATAGATGATAGTTATAATAGTAGTTTTGAATCATTAATTGGCGGGTTGAACTTATTAAAAATTAAAAAGGAATTTAAATTTATAGTCATTGGTGATATGTTGGAATTAGGTAAATATAGTAAAAAATATCATAAAAAAGTGAATCAATTTTTGAAAAAAATAAAAAATAAAGAAGTATTATTAATAGGTAAATTTGTTAAAGTAATTAAAGGTACTAGATTCAATGATGTTGAACAGTTAATAATTTATTTAAAAAAACATATAAAAAATGATAATATTATTTATATTAAGGGTAGTAGAGCGATGGAGTTAGATAAAATAAAAGAAACATTATGTTAACGTTTCTTTTGTTTTAAATGTTCATTTTCTAATTTTTTATATAAATCTTTCTTAAAAACAACAATTTCGTTAATTTTAGCTAATATCAAATTGTAATCTTTAAAACCAAAATAAATTTTGATATAAGCACATAAGTTGTTTAATTTTTTGTTAGCAATTGTAATGCTTTCATCATCTATTTTTTTAGATAAAGTCATTAATTTTTTAGTACCAGAAATCATTTTAGAGTATGAATATAATTGTAAATAAGTAATATTTTTAGCTAATAATGCTCTAATGAATTTTTCGTCATCTTGAAAAATAATTTTTGCTGCTAAGAGTTCTTTAAAAATGTCGCTTTGTGATTGATATTTGAATCCTAAAAAAGCTAATTCTCGTGCTCTTTTATGCAAAAAATCATGTAATCTAAAACTTGCATATGTTGTTCTTAGATAATTAGAATGATATGAACTTTCTATATCAATAAAATCAATTTCCTCTTTAGTTAATTTGCCTAAATCTTCTTTGGTAAGTACGGTTTCAAAGTTTATTGTATTATCTTTTATTTTAATCATAATAAAATCTCCCCTTAAAAATACGGTGGATATGATAACATATTTTTATTGACTTGTCAAATCAGCATAAATAGTCTATAATTAAACGCAGGTGGATTGAAAATGAAGTTAAAATATGAATTAATAAAAAATGATCAAAGTGCGAGATTAGGAAAATTAAAAACTAATTATGGCGTTTATGAGACACCGATGTTTATGCCAGTTGGAACTTTAGCTAATGTAAAAACTTTAACACCTGAAGAATTATATGAAATGAATAGTGCAATTATTTTAGCCAATACTTATCATTTATGGTTAAGACCAGGTGAAGATATTGTTGCTAAAGCTGGAGGATTACATAAATTTATGAATTATAATGGACCTATATTAACTGATAGTGGAGGATTTCAAGTTTTTTCTTTGGCTAGGAAAAAAGATATAATTGAGGAAGGCGTTTTTTTTAAAAGTCATATAGATGGTAAAAAGTTATTTTTAACACCTGAATTATCTATTCAAATTCAAAATAAATTAGATAGTGATATTGCAATGAGCTTTGATGAGTGTATTCCATATCCCGCTAGTTATGAATATGCTAAAGAAAGTACGGAAAGAACGATTAGATGGGCAAAAAGAGGAAAAGATGTACATAATAATTCTAATCAAGCTTTATTTGGTATTATTCAGGGTGGAGAATATGAAGATTTAAGAAAATATAGTGCTTTAGAAACAGTTAAAATAGATTTTGATGGTTATGCAATAGGCGGAACGAGTGTTGGTGAAGATAAACAAACTATGTATAAAATGATCGATTATGCAATTAAATATTTGCCAAATGATAAACCACGTTATTTAATGGGAGTAGGTGAACCGATTGATCTATTAGAAGGTGTTGCAAGAGGTATCGATATGTTTGACTGTGTATTACCAACAAGATTAGCTCGTCATGGAAATGCTTTTACAAGAAATGGGCGTATTAATTTAAAAAATTTGAAGTATAAAGAAGATTTTAATCCGATTGAAAATAATTGTGATTGTTATACTTGTAAAAATTATACTAAATCATATATAAGACATTTAATTACTTGTGATGAAATGTTGGGTGGAAGATTATTATCTATTCATAATATAAGATTTTTAATTAAAGAGATGGAAGAAATAAGAGAAGCTATTAAAAATGGTAATTTTAAAGAATTTAAAGAACAGTTTATTAGTAAATATAAAAATGGTGATTAGTTTTCACCATTTTTTAAGTTAATTCCAATTATACTTCCTAAGATACTAGCACCTAATGTAATAACGTACAAAATGATATTTGTAATGTTAAATAAAACATTAAAAGCTAGGTAATTAAATATAATAAATATTAAAACACAAAGTCCACCAAATTTTATACCTTCCAACCATCCTTTATTTAGGCAACTTTTTCCCATTAACAGTCCTCCTATGAATAAAGAAATAAAAGGTGTAACATATGAAAAGATATTGACAATATATAAATTAAGTACACCAACATAATTTAAAATTGTTATAAACAATGTTAAAATTAACAAAAATAATAAACTAATTAATAAAGATTTTCCAAATCTTTTAATAAAAAACACATTTATCACCTAATAATTAATATGTTTTTGTATAAAATTTTAGAACATTAATCATAATTTGAATAGGTGATAAAATGTATTTAAATATTATAATTAAAACTTTTATATTATATTTTTTTATTATTATTTGCTATCGTGTAATGGGAAAAAAAGAAGTTGGACAATTAAGTATAATTGATTTAATTGTATCAATTTTGATTGCCGAATTAGCGGCTATGTGTATTGAGGAAAATAATCGTTCAATTTTTGTTTCAATTGTCCCTATAACTTTATTAGTTATTATTCAAGTTGGTTTAAGCATATTAACTTTAAAAAGTAATACTTTTCGTAAATTTATAGATGGTAGTCCACAAATCTTAGTTAATCAAGGTAAAATTAATTTTAAACAAATGCAAAAAACACGTTATAGTTTAGATGATTTAATATCACAATTACGAGAACAAGGAATAAAAAGTTTAGATGAAATTAAATATGCAATATTAGAAAATAATGGAAAATTATCTATTTTTAATGATAATATTTATCCTATGCCAATTATTTTAGATGGTGTAATAGATGTTGACACTGTTAAAAATATGAATAAGGATATTGATTGGGTTTATAATATATTAAATAAAAATAAATTAAAATTAAACGAAGTTTTTTATGCATTCTATACAAAAGATAAAACCTATATAATTAAAAAAAATGAAATTAATTGACTATATTGTAACAAACATATATAATTATTATAGGTGATATAATGAAGGGTTTTACTTTGGTTGAATTACTAGGGGTATTAATAATTTTAGCTGTTATTGCATTAATTACTTTACCAATAGTTAGTATGAGTATTAAAAATGGCAAAGAAAAATTATATAATTCTCAAATCGAAGAAATAAAATTAGCTGCGGAAAAATGGGCTTATAAAAATATTAATTTATTACCTACTAAAGATGGTGAAACAATAACTGTAACTTTATTATCTTTAAAACAATCTGGCGATATACCATTAGATACAAGAAATCCTAGAACTGGTGAATTGATTCCTAATGATTTAATTATAACTATCATGTTTAAAAATAATAATTATATTTTTACTGTCGATGAAGAAAGTGGTAGTAACATAACTGATGAATTTAATGAAAATGCCCCAACAATAATTTTAAACGGTAGTCATTTGGAATTTGTTGAAATTAATAGTGATTACAATGAAAAGAGTGCTGAAGCATTTTCTAAGAATGGTAATGTTTTACCAGTTAATATTACTTATCAAGAAAACAATACTGAAATAGGAAGTATAGATACAAGTAAGTTTACATCTTATACAGCTATATATAGTGCAACTGATAATGGTTATACTACTAATATTACTAGAATAATTATTGTAAGGGATACTACATCTCCCAATTTAGTTATTCCTGATAATGTAAATTTAACTGCCAGTCAACTGAGTAGTTTTGATGTTATGGATGGTGTTTCTGTTACTGATAATAGTGGAGAAATGATAGATATAGAAGTAAGTGGCTTTGACACAAAACCTAATGATAAAATAATTGAATATAAAGCTTGTGATAGTAATAACAATTGTGCTGTTAAAAGAAGAATTATTAAAATAATAACGCAAATATCATTTGCAGAAGATTCATGGGAAACAATAGCAACACTAGTAAAATCAGGAACTGTTTCTAATTATTATAAAGTAGGAGATGAAAAAGAGGTAACATTAACCGGTGACTATGCCGGAACTTATACGGTAAGAATAGCTAATAATTCAACGCCAGCAGAATGTTCAACCGAAGGATTTAGTCAAACAGCATGTGGTTTTGTAGTAGAGTTTGTTGATATCATAACTACACATGGTATGAATTCAAGTGATACTAATTTAGGAGGATGGCCAGCTAGTGAAATGTATAATTTTGTAAATAACGATATATATAATACCTTACCAAGTGATTTAAAAAATGTTATAATTAATACATATTCAGTTTCAGGTCATGGAAGTGAAGAATCTTCTAATTTTACATCAACTGATAAATTATATTTACTATCAACAAAAGAAGTATGGGGAGATGAGAGTAGTATTCAAACAAGAGCACTTGAACCATCGGCTACTATTTCTGACACTGGTATTGATTATACAAGACAATTAGATTATTATAAAAATAACGGAGTAACTACAGATCTCTATTCTGGTGCAGTAAAAACATACCAAGGAAGTGCAAATTATTGGTGGCTGCGCGCGGCTGGCTCTAGCTATAGTAGTGCTTTCTACCTTGTGAATACTTCAGGTGATTGGAATAACAATTTTGCTAGATACTCATATGGGGTGGCCCCAGCTTTTAGAATTGGTTAAGTTAATTGATTAAAATAGTTTATTATAGAAATATATAAGTTGAAAATGGTATCATATTTGATTGTATTTAATGTATCAGTCCAACTAAATCTTATACTAAAATTAATTTTAAGTATTTAAATTTATTTTAATATTTTTATTATTAATGACATATAATTACGTGGGTGATTATATGAATTTTGATATAGGAGATTTAGTGACTAGAAAATCATACAATAATGATACTGTTTTTGTTATAACTGATATTATTGATGATATTTATTATTTGAAAGGTTTAAATATTAGGTTGATAGCAGATAGTAATAAAGAAGATCTGGTGAAATTTGATAAAATTGACGAAGAAAATAAAGAATTTGAAGAAAGAATTAAACCAGATATAAATTTAAGTAGAGATGACTATTTTTATATTCCTGGTAAGATACTACATATCGATAGTGACTTAGATTATTTAAATAGATGTTTAGATTACTATAAAGAAGCAAATATTTGGGCAATGGGAATAAATGAAACTGAAGAAAATGTTCCTTTATATATTAAAGATTGGCTAGAAGAATATAATCCTAATATCATAGTTATAACAGGGCATGATGCTTATTATAAGAAAAAGGGTAGTCAGAATAATTTAAATGCTTATAAAAATAGTAATAATTTTGTCAAAGCGATTAAAGAAGCTAGAAAATTTGAAAAAAGTCATGACAAATTAATTATAATTGCTGGTGCTTGTCAATCTGATTATGAAGAATTAATAAAAGCAGGTGCTAATTTTGCTTCTTCTCCAAAAAGAGTAAATATTCATGCTTTAGATCCAGCTATAATAGCAACTAAAATGAGTTTATCAGATGTTAGAAAAGATATTGATTTAAAAGATATAATTGAAAAAACAAAGTATGGCAAAAATGGTATAGGTGGCGTTATTACTAAAGGAACAATGTATACGGGGTATCCAAGATGATAGGGCAAGTAAGAGGTAAACTAAATGACTATATTGGAGAAGAAGTAACTATCAAATATAATTTAGGAAGAAATAAATATGAAAAATATAAAGTAACTATTAAAGAATTATATGAAAATGTATTCTTAGTTGAATTAAATAATAATTGTAAAAAATCATTTACTTATACTGATGTGATAACTAAAACAATTAAAATTGATTATTAAATAAATTGGTAAAATCATTTATGAAAATTTAAAATTAATATATTTAACCAATAAAACATAACACGACTATTATAAAATATTTTATATAGTCTTTTTTTTATAAAATGATATAATAAATATATAATTTGAAAGGAAGGTTAAAATGGAATTAGTAGATTTATTAAATAATAGAAAAGAACTTATAGGAGAAACGTGTGAAAGAAATGCTGTACCAGATGGCAAATATAGATTATCAATTCATATATGGATTGTTAATGCCAAAAATGAAATATTGATTCAACAAAGAAGTGCAAATAGAAAAAAGTTTCCTAATATGTGGACTAATACAGGCGGAGCTTGTATTGCCGGTGAAACTAGCATTGAAACAGTTTTTAGAGAATTAAAAGAAGAATTGGATATTACTCCAAGTATAGATAATTTAGAATTAATTGCATCTTACAAAAGAGAAAAAGATTATGTTGATGTATGGGTATTAAAACAAAATATAAATATAAAAGACTTAAAATTTAATGATAATGAGGTACAAGATGCAAAATGGGTAACTGTAGAAGATTGGCAAAAATTATTGATAGAAAAACAAGCTGTAAAATCTTCTACTGATTATTTTTTAAAATATATAAATAATGAATTTTAAGTAATAAATAGATATTAAATTAAGTAGAATTTAAGCAAGATTTAAGTAAGATTTAAGTAAGATTTAAATAAGAATCAAATGTATTATAAAGTTAGTAAATAAGTAGATTAAAGGTTAACTACTTATTTTTTAATTATTTAGTATTGACTCTCTACTTAACTAGAGTGTTATAGTTTAAGTGAAGGAGGGATACTATGAGTAAAAAAGAACAAATAATTATGCTTAAAAATATGAGAAATTTTCTATTAAATGAGTTACCAAATATAATAGAAAGAAATAAAGTAGAAGAACCTAATGTTAAACAAAAAGTTAAAGTTTTAACATTAAATAGAAAACCATATGATTTTCATAATTAAAATATATATGATATAATTTTAATGTACTAAAAATAAGGTGATTATTATGCTGTATAAAATAGGAGATTTTTCCAATATTTCAGGTATATCAATAAGGACACTTAGGTATTATGATGATATAGATTTATTTAAACCAAAGGAAGTAGATTTATTTACTAATTATCGTTATTATACAATGGAACAATTAGATGATTTAAAACTTATCAATGAATTAAAAAAAATTGGTTTTTCTTTAGAAGAAATAAAAAATAGTTGGGATAATTTTAGTAATGATTTATTTTTAAAAAAGAAAAATGAATTATTAAAAGAAATAGAAAATAAAAAAGAATCTATTAAAAAATTAGATACTTTAAGAAGTAATATAATTGATGGTAAAATAGGTAAAAAGAAAGAAGAAAAAACAAATAAAAATATCAAAATTAAAAGTTTATATTAGGAGGAATGAAAATGACAAATTTGATAATAGGAAAAATTAATAGTGGTAAAACAAGAGGAATTTTATTTGGTGAATTAAAAAAATCAATTACAAATAAAGAAAATTTATTTATATTAGATGAAAAGGAAGAATATTATAAAACATTTAAAAAAGAATTAGATGATAAAGGATATAAAGTATATGTATTAAATTTAAAAGATACTTCTAAAAGTAATAGTTTTAATCCATTAATGGTACCATATAATTATTATAAAAATGGTAATATGGATAAAACTATTGAATCTATTACTGAATTAGGATTGGAAATATTTAAAACAGATAATTCTAATATTGATCCATTTTGGGAAAATTCTTCAGCTGATTATTTTACAGCTCTTACCTTAATATTATTTAAAGAAGCAAGTATTAAAGAAATTAATTTAGGAAGTATTCAAACTATGCTTTCTTTAGGAAGTAATAAGATAGAGGATACAATTATTATAAAAAAATATTTTGATAATTTAGACATAACTGATATTATTTATAAATCTGGTTCAGGAATCGTTTATGCTCCAAATGATACAAGAGAAAGTATTGTGTCAGTAATGAAACAAAAATTAAATACTTATTGTTTAAGAGAACAATTATTAAATAATTTATGTGGTAATGATATTGATTTAATGAATATTGAATCTAAAACAGCTATATTTGTAATCAATAAATTAGGTTTAAATAACATCAGTAATATTATGATTAATCAATTAGTTAATAATAATATAGAAATGACTTATTATTTAGATAATATTGATAATATGCCACTTATATTAGAACTTAAAAATATGTTAGATAATAAATTAAAAGTTTATGTTGCAACAAGAAATAAAGAAGAATTTATGAATAAATATGGCAAAACAATTATAGATTGTTTTGAAAATATAATTGAAGATAAAAATATAACTGAATATAATGATATTGGAAACTATAACGAATATCCAACATCAACTAATAATAAAGTAGAATATTTTAATATTTTAGAATATGTAACTAATAAAATGTAATATAATTATTAGGGGATTATATGTATGATATGCATTTTGATTTATTAACGATAGTTTATTGTATCTTTAATAAAAAAATAAATTTAGATATTGATTATATTAAAAAAATATATAAAGATAATGTCATTGGCGGTATAGTTAATTTATATTTTATGAGTAAACAAGAAATGCAAGAACAATTAAATATTGCATTTTTTGACGTATCTAAAATGTTTGAAGAAAGTGTAAAGTATTTAGAAATTTTAAAACAAAATGATATTATTCCTAAAGATATTGATTTTATATATAGTATTGAAGGTTGTGATTATTTAAAAGATTCTTTAGAATTAGAATATTTATATAAATTAGGTCTTAGATCAATATTACCAGTTTGGAATGAAGAAAATAAATTTGGTTCAGGTATTAGAAGTGATAAAAGATTACCAATTTAGGTAAACAATTAATTAAAAAAGCAATAGAATTAAATATGATTATTGATGTTTCTCATGCTAATGAAAAAACATTTAATGATATTTTAGATATTATCGAAAAAGAAAACTATCCTAATGTAATTGCTTCTCATTCTAATGTAAAATCTTTATGTAATAATAAAAGAAATTTATCAGATGAACAATTAATTAGATTAAAAAAATTAGGTGGATATATTGGATTAGTGGGGTATATTAATTTTGTGTCACTAGATAATGATAATATGAATTATCAAGAAAAACAAGAAAATTTTATTAAACATTTGAAATATTTGATTGATGTAATTAAATTTCCAATGGATAAAATATTTATTTCTAGTGATGATATGGGATGGAATAATAAATTTTATAATAAAGATATGTTTAATATTTTTAAAATAAAAGAAGAATTATTTGAATTAATTAAAAAAAATTATTCAAAAGATATTGCTAATAAAATATTAGTTGAAAATCCTAAAAAGTTAATAGAAAAAATCAAATGATTAAGAATACAAAAATAATATTTTATATAATTTTGTATTCTATAAAATACAAAATTGACATTATTGAAATAATATAGTATAATTAGTAGAGGTGATATAAAATGATTATTCGTGAAAAATATTTATCTAAAATAAGACCTTTTTATGATAAAGATTTAATAAAGGTTATAACAGGTATAAGAAGATGTGGTAAATCAGTTATTTTAACGCAAATAATTGATGAATTAAAAAAAAATGGTGTTAATGAAAAAAATATTATATATTTAAATTTTGAATCAAAACAATATTCTAATATAAAAAATGATGATGATTTATATATTTATGTAAAAGAAAAAATTAAAGGAAAAACTTATTTATTTTTTGATGAAATACAAAATATAGAAAATTGGGAAAAAGCGGTTAATTCTTTTAAAGTTGACTATAAAGATGATGTAAGTATATTTATAACTGGATCAAATAGCGATTTGTTATCAGGAGAACTTGCAACTCATTTAGCTGGTAGATACGTTAGTTTTAAAATATATCCTTTTACTTTTCAAGAAGTATGTGAATTAAAAGGATTTAACAATAAAGATAAATATAGTTTAGAAAAAGACTTTGATGACTATGTTAAATGGGGAGGATTACCTCAAAGATTTATATTAGAAACAGAAGAACAAACAAGAACATATTTAACTGACATATATAATTCTATTGTGATAAAAGATATTGTCGATAGATTTGGAATAAAAGATATAGACTTATTTAATAGAATTGTAGAATACATAGTAACCACACCATCACAGACATTTTCTGCTGAAAATTTAGTTAGATATTTTAACATTAATGATGATAGAGGAGTTACCAAAAATACTTTGTATAATTATTTAGAATATATGTCAAAGGCAATGCTGATTAATAAAGTAGAGAGATATGATGTAAGAGGAAAAAGAATATTAAATGGAAAATATAAATATTATTTAACTGATTTAGGATTAGGTCAAATAATGAACTCATCTAAAAAAATACAAATGGGAGCTTATTTAGAAAATATTGTTTATAATGAGTTAATATCAAGAGGTTATGATATTAAAACAGGAAATTTAGAAAATGGTGAGATTGATTTTATTGCATTAAAAGATGGAAATAAAGAATATTATCAAGTTTGTTATTTAATTGGAGAAGACGATAAAACAATTAATAGAGAATTTGGTAATTATAAATTGATTGAAGATAATTATCCAAAGTATGTAATATCTTTAGATAAATTTGATATGTCACAAGATGGTATAATTCACAAAAATATTATTGATTGGTTATTAGAAAGTAAATAATTAAAAAAGTCAAATAGTTAAAAAAAATAATCAAACTATTGCAATTTTATTAAAAATATTATATACTTAAATTGTAATACTGAAGGGAGAGGTTTTTTAAATGGAAATTACATCAGTTACAGTTCGTAAAGAAGAAAAAGAAAATTCAAGAATGAGAGGAAAAGCATCTGTTCTAATTGATGATTGTTTTGCAATTCATGATATTAGAATTATCGAAGGTAATGATGGTTTATTCATCGCTATGCCTAGCCGTCAAAAAGCAAATGGGGAATATCGTGATATAGCTCATCCAATTAACCAAGAAACTCGTAAGATGTTCCAAGATAAAATATTAGAAGCTTACAAAAATGCTGAATAAGCATTTTTTTTATATGTTAGTATAAATATAATTGTTGATTTTAAAAACTCTTAATATATTATACTGGGAGGTGAAAAAAATGAACAATGATATTTTAAAATTAAATGTATCGAATAATTTTACTTTAGCAAATAATAATGAAGCAGACATTAATCTTAACTTAAATCCCCCTTCAATGTCTACTACAGGAAGTGTCAATGGTGTTGTTTATGATACAACTTTATTAACTGGTAGTGTTGTTCCAGGTGCAACTGTTAAAGTTTTTACAACTGATGGAACTCCTTTTGCTCATACAATTACTGATGAAAATGGTAATTATACTATAAGTGATTTACCAATTGGAATATATACTATTTCAGCAGTAAAAGATGGCTCTTATTTATCAGTTGATACCCCATTAACAATATCTAATACTTTACCTATTACTGTTAATTTAGCTCTAATCAGTAACAATTTAATTAGTAAAAACATTATTTATGGTACATTAAAAGATTCAATAACTAATTTACCAATTGATAATGTTAATGTTGCATTATATAAAGTTGAAGAAAGTGGTAACACTTTAATATCTACTACCAAAACTATTGCTGATGGTGAATATGTATTAGATAAAATAGATGATGGAACATATGAAGTAATATTTAGTAAAGACGGATATCAAACATTAACATTAGATAATATTGTTTTATCACAAGGAACAATGTTTAATGCTTCGACAAATTTAACAAGTACCATTGGCACAATTAATAGTACTGTTTCTGGTATTGTTAAAAATGAACTTGGAGTTGTAGTAGCTAATGCATTTGTTGGATTATACAAAATGGTAAATGGTGTTGAAACTTTAGTAGCTGTTACATATACAAATATATTTGGAAAATATATGTTTGGAAATGTTGTAGAAGGCGAATATTTTGTCAAAGCAAAGTTGGCTTAATTAAAGGTAAAAGTTTATTTTTTAAAGTAAATTATAATGAAATTATGTGTAATATAATTTTATATAATTGTGGATGTATATTAAAATTACTTGAGTGTACAATTAAAAATTTTAATATATTAATTTATAAAATATGTAATTATTACCTATTAATAGTATATTCAGATTGTAAAAAAATGGTTAAATTATTTAAATGCTCGTGAAATTCACGGGCTTTTATTTTATAAAACTATGATATAATATTACCGGTGATTTTAATGAAAACTTTAATTATGATTTCTAATTTAAATCAAGTTAATTTAAAATGTAATGGTGTTATTATTGGTATTAAGGGATTAAGTGTTAATATGCCAGCATATTTTGAATTAGAAGATTTAAAAAATATTAATAAAGAAGTGTTTGTTTGTTTAAATAAAAATATGCATAATAGTGATATAGATTATTTAAAAGAAACTTTAATTAAATTAAATGATTACAATATCAAAGGTGTTATATTTTATGATTTATCTATTCCCAATTTGGCTAAAAAACTAAATTTAAATTATGATTTAGTATGGAGCCAAGAACATATGACGACAAATTATAACACAATTAATTTTTGGTATGATAGAAATATAAAATATACTTGGGTATCTAATGATATTACTTTAAGAGAAATGAAAGAAATAAAAGAAAACACTAATGCAAAATTAATGGTTACTTTATTTGGTTATTTACCTATGTTTGTATCAAAAAGACATTTAGTTAAAAATTATTTAGACACATTTAATTTAAAAGATAATTCAAAAATAAATTATATGGAAAAAGAAAATCATATTTATCCTTTAGTCGATAATAATGAAACTATTGTTTATACTGATTTTATTTTAAATGGTTTAAAAGAAAAATTATTATTAGATTATGATTATATTATTTTAAATAGTTTTTTAGTTGATGATGATAAATTTAGTAAAGTATTGGATATATTTAATAATGTAAATAATGACAATGTTGAACAATTAGATAGTGAATTAAATGATTTATTTAATAATTTAGGAAAGGGCTTTTTCTATAATGAAACTGTTTATAAGGTGAAATAAATGAAACCAGAATTATTAGCGCCAGCAGGTGATTTAGAAAGATTAAAATTTGCTTTATTATATGGAGCAGATGCAGTATATTTAGGTGGCCAATTATTTGGATTAAGAGCTAATGCTACCAATTTTACTTTAGACGAATTAAAAGAAGGTGTCGAAATTGCCCATTCTTTAAATAAAAAAGTTTATGTTACGGTTAATATAGTATTGCATAATAAAGAAATAAAATTTTTAATTGATTATTTAAAACAATTAGATGAAATAAAAGTAGATGCTATCATCGTTAGTGATATGACAGTAGTAGATTTAGCTAAAAAATACACTAATTTAGAAATTCATATTTCAACGCAACAATCAACTTTAAATTATGAAGCAGTAGAGTATTTAAAAGATTTAGGTGTTACGAGAATAGTATTAGGTAGAGAAGCAACTAAAGAAGATATCAAAATTATTAAAAAAGTAGGATTGGAAGTTGAAATATTCATTCATGGGGCAATGTGCGCTAGTTATAGTGGTAGATGTGTATTATCTAATTATTTAACTAATCGAGATGCTAATCGTGGTGGGTGTAGCCAAATATGTCGTTGGGATTTTGATTTATTAGATGAAAATAAAAATATAATTAAAGGTGATAAAAATTTTACATTTTGTTCAAAAGACTTATCATTATTAAAACATATAAATGAAATATGTGATATGGGTGTAAATTCTTTAAAAATAGAAGGAAGAATGCGTTCTGTTTATTATATTGCTACTGTTGTAAATATATATCGTAAAGCAATTGATGATTATTATAATAAAAAATATGAATATAATTCAAATTACGAGAATATACTATCACGAGTAGCTAATCGAGATAGCACTGTTCAATTTTTTAATGGTAATTATGATAAAAATTGTAGTTACTATAATAATCGAATTGAATTTTCTAATCAAGATTTTTTAGGTATTGTTTTAAATTACAACCAAAATACTAAAATAGCTACTATCGAACAAAGAAACTATTTTAAGAAAGGAGATATTGTTGATTTTTTTGGTCCAAATAACATAGGTGTAAGTTATCAAATTAATGATATATATGATGAAAATAAAAATTTAATAGAAATAGTAAGACATCCTAAGCAAATTGTTTATTTAAAAGTTAATTTAAATTTAAATAAAAATGATTTAATGCGTATTAGTATTGACAAAAATAAAAATTTATAGTATTATTTTTTAGACTTAGTGAGGTGATAAAATGGCAAATAAAGAAATTTATGTTACAAGCAATGGCTTAGAAGAAATGCAAAATGAATTAAATAATTTAATAAACGTTAAAAGACCAGAAATTATTAATGCATTAAAAGAAGCTCGTGCATTAGGTGATTTATCAGAAAATGCGGAATATGATGCTGCTAGAAATGATCAAGCCATGGTAGAAAATAGAATAAAAGAATTAGAAATATTGATAGAAAATGCTAAAATAATTGATGAAGTAGATACTGATAAAGTAACAATTGGTACAAATGTAAAATTGGAGTATGTCTCTGATGGCGAAATTGAAACATATACAATTGTTGGAAGTACAGAAGCTGATCCGTTTGAAAATAAAATATCAAATGAATCACCAATAGCCAAAGCAATTTTAGGATTAAAAGTTGGAGATGTAGCATCAGTTGAAAGTCCAAATGGTAAATATGAAGTTAGAATAGTAGAAATTTTTTAAACATCTAATTTTAAGATGTTTTTTCTAAATTTACTTGCAAATAAGTTTTAAATATTATATACTAATTAATGAATTTTGAAGGAGGATAAATATGAAAGAAGTAATAGTTAAAATTGAAGGAGAAGATTGGAAAAAAGCTTTAGATAAAGCATTTAAAAAATTAAACAAAGAAGCTAAAATAGATGGTTTTAGGCCAGGAAAAGCACCAAAAGAAATTTATGTTAAAAAATATGGTATGACTAATATTTATATGGAAGCTGCTGAAACTTGTTTAAATCAAGCATATGAAATGATGCTGGAAAAAAATGGTGATGATATTATTGTTGCACAACCAGAAATAAATGTTTCCGCAGTTACTGATGAATATGTAGAATTTAAATTTAATTTAACTTTAAAACCAATTGTAAAATTAGGTAAATATAAAGAATTAGGTGTTAAAAAAGATGAAGTTAAAGTTACTAAAAAAGAAATAAATGAAGCCTTAAAACAAATGCAAGAAAAATATATTGAAAATATTGATAAAGAAGGAAAAGTTGAAGATGGAGATATAGCAATTATTGACTTTGAAGGATTTAAAGATGGTGTAGCTTTTGATGGTGGCAAGGGTAAAGATTATTCATTAAAAATCGGAAGTAATACATTTATTCCTGGGTTTGAAGAACAAATAATTGGTATGGAAAAAGGTGAAGAAAAAGATATCAATTTAAGTTTTCCTGAAAATTATCATGTAGATGAATTAAAAGGTCAACCAGTTATATTTAAGGTAAAAGTTAAAGAAATTAAAGAACAACAACTACCAAAATTAGATAAAGATTTCTTTGATGATTTAGGTATGGAAGGAATAGATTCTAAAGAATCATTAGAACAACAATTAGAAGAAAATATTAAAGTAAGAAAAGAAGCAGAAGCAGATAATAAATACATTGATGAATTATTAATAGCCGCTGCCAAAAACACTGAGATAGATATTCCAGAAGTAATGATAAATGAAGAAATTGATCGAATTATTAAACAATATGAAGAAAATTTAAAAATGCAAGGAATTACCTTAGAAATGTTTTATCAATTTACTAATAGTGATGAACAAGCTTTAAGAGATCAAATGAAAGAAGAAGCAACAAATCGTGTTACATATCGTTTAATGTTGGAAGAAATTGCTAATAAAGAAAACATCGAAATAACTGATGAACAAGCTGAAACTGAAGCTGCTAATTTAGCTACTAAATATCAAATGGATAAAGAAGAATTCTTGAAATTGTTTGGTGGTTTAGAAATGGTTAAATATGATTTAAAAATGCGTCAAGCTATAGAAGTTCTAAAAAAGTAGAACTTTTTTATATTTATGTAGAACTTTTAGTTATGTGGAAGTTTTATAAAAACATCTTGTAATTAAGGCGTTTCTATTAT
>CALVVV010000016.1 GCA_944363995.1 uncultured Bacilli bacterium | reverse complement strand
GATTTTATCTTGCCTTTTTGCGTATAGCAAACTACCACGTGTTTTGACTTTTGCTCTATAACTTTCCTATTATACAAGCAAAAGGAAGAGATAAACTCTTCCTTTTGAAATACAACTACCAAGTGTATAAATACACCTGCAACAATCTAAAGTACTTTAATTATACCATTATTGTTTACTAAGTCAACACTTTTTCACGATTTTCTTTAGATTTATTATAATTAGTATTTTGCTTTCTAATAGTTCTATTCATTTCTTTTATTTCTTCAAAAGCATAATATTTCTTTATTATTTTTAAGATAACATCATTATCTTTTTTTGAAATAGTTGCAATTTTATTATTAAGATAATACGGTTCTCTAATTCTATTACAACTAATATTAATTAAATTTTCTATCCTAGCAGTTCCTAATTTTTCATCTAATAAATCATAATGAAAATAGTAATTATCATCTTTATGTTTTGAAGTAAGGGGGATAGTAGTCCACATTTTTTTATTTGATGAACTTCTCCACAATATTGCTGGTCTTAACTTTCTTAATTCACTACCAATATTATAACCCAAATCTACCCAATATATTGCTCCAATTTTCAAACTAGTAGTATCATCAGGATTTCTATTTATAAGTTTTAATTTATCTTTACACCATTTATTATATGATATGCCATCTGGATTATTATTTGTATTATCTTTAACATAATTTAAGAAGCCAATTTTAGCTTTTAATAAAATATCATCAAATTCTTTAGTAGTTATTTTTATAGGTTGTCCTTTAATATAAATACATCTTTTAATATTAGAACGATTATAATCAGTTATTTCATCTAACGCTACATACTTGTTAATAGATTTTAAATGAATGGTATTTTCTTTTTCTTCATTATAAATAGGCATGCCAACATAGTGATTTTGTGATATATCATATAAAATTAAAATCCATTGTTTGTTATCATTTAAATTAAATTCATATATTTGTTTCCAATTTATTGTAAGTATATTTATCGCCAACTTTCTTTCAATTATCAATTTTCTTCATTTTAAAAAAAAGACAATAGTATTTAATAAAGTCTAAATACTACTGACTTTTACATTTCTAGATTAATTATTTATCTTAACTCAAAAAATTGAGTAAATTTCATTATGGGGCGCAATAAGGGATTTATACCAAGAGAAATAAAACACGCCCCACAGTACCTTTAAAATCAAAATTTAATTTATTATGGAAAATAGTAATAAAAATGATTCATTTTTTGTAATACTGGAAGCTAGTATTTTAAAAAGTAAATCAATAACAAATAGTGCAAAAATTTTGTATGCTTGTATTTGTTTTTCATCAAACAATGAAAAAGGATATTGCTTTAGGTCAAATAAGGAATTAATTGAAATGTCAAATATATCTGAAAAACAGTTTTATAGAAATATAAAACAACTTACAGATAAAAATTATATAACTACATTTGTTGAAAACAATGAAAAGTATTATATACCAGTTTCTAACAAAATTTATAAAGAGTTAGAACTAAAAAGAAAACAAAAAGAATTAGAACTAAAAAAGAAAAAAGAAGAATTCGAAATTTTAGACTATGATTGGCTAAATGATAGATAAAGTTATCCACAGTCAAAATGACAGTCGATACTGTCAAAATGACAGCCCGAACTGTCAAAATGACAGTCCCTATATATGTATATAAAATAAATTTAAAATAAATTTAAAACAATATATAAAAAAGGAATATCAAATTTAAATTTTAGAAATGGAAGTGAAAAAATGAAATCAACAATAAAAAAAATATTAATATCGTCCATTATAGTATTTGCTTTTATTAAAATTTTAGATATTTTAGGTCAATATAATTATGTTTCTTTCATTGGTGGAGCAATAGCTGCTAATATATACATTTATTTTTATGATAGAATTACGGAGGACGATTAATGAATATTGTACTAGGTATATTTTTTGCGATAACAATAACAAAAGCATTTGATAAAATTATTGAAGAAAACTGCTGCAAGAAAAATTACAAGAAAAAAGCACAATGCACTTGCTGGACTTGTAGATTCTACAATGATTGCGAATTTACAAAAAAACATAATGAAAAGAAGGAGGGAAAATATGAGAGCAAAAACAATAGCACAATTTAAAATTTTAGAATATTTGAAAAATAATTATCCAAAATTAATAGATAATTTATCAATTGAATTAATAGACGATAATTTAATCAAAATAAACGATAAAAAAGATTTGGCTTATATTGTTTATGATGAAAAAACTCACGAAATAGCGATATTTGACGAAAAAAAAATATTTTGTAGAAAAGAACACATTTAATACGTGTTTTTTTTTGAACTTCTCCCTCTCCCCTCCAAGACCCCAGCCCACAACAAAAAAAAGGGGAAATTTTAACATATATACTACGTATATATGTTAAATACCCCTTTTTGTTTGAATTTTGTTTACTTTATCGTGTCTAATTTCGTATAAATTTCAAACTCTTTAGTTTCGTAATCTTCAGTTTTATCGTATGAATTAAAATATGCCCATAATTTAGGTGTGAAAAATGAAAAACTTGCCTCTTTATCCCATTCAAAAAACTCACATATTTGACCACCAATTAAATCCATAGTCTTTTTAATCGCCATAGCATTAATTTTAAACGGAATTTTAGCTTTTTTAAGCATAAATAATTGTGTTGTTAATTCTCTAAATTTGTTATCAACATCATTATATGCTTGACTAAATAGCCATATATCCACACCATAATGTCTATGTTTTTTTAAAAATCTAACTTGTGCGTCATCTAAATTATGCATCCAATTACGATTGGATAATTCAGACCCAGCCTCGTCAATAATTAAAGTGCAATTTTCTAATAAATAATGACCCAAATCTTTTAAATCTAACTTTTTAGCACCAATTATAGGAACATTTGAATATACGTCTTTACCACTATTTAAACAATCTCTTACAATTTTAGCTGCTAATGTAGTTTTACCAGTTCCTGGTGGGGCGAAAACTTGAGCAAATTTATTAGGTGGATGACATATTATTTTCTCTGCTTTCTTAAATGAAAAATATGTTTTAACTAGGATAAAAATTATAATTAATAATATTCTAAATATCATTTTTTTCTTCTTTCTTTTTATCCCATTCAGCCCATAGTTCTTTTAAATAAGCAGTTTCTTTTTCAGCTAATTTTTCACGCTCTTTTTTATCTAATTTACGTATCCATTTATAAGTAAATAAATCAATTAAAAATACTAATATCGCTACAATAACAATTTCTGCAATTAACATTCCCATTATTAAAACCTCCTCATATATTTACGACGTCTAAATAGTTTTTTTAGTATATATAGTATCAATTTAATGAATAAATAAATAATCAAAATAGCAAATATATTAGCTAAAATTAATGTTACCAAATATAACTCACTATTTATAGTTAAATTTAGACCTAAATCTGTTATTATTTCGTCTAAATGATTAGGCTTTACTATAAAAAAATTGCTTATATTAATTAGTCGTTCCATATCTTATTAGACCCTCCAAATAACAAATACCCAGGTACTACAATAAATACTTCAATCATTGCTAAAATACTTAATACAACTAAAAAAACATATATAAATTCATACCCCTCAAAAAAAGGACACATTTCAAGCCAAAAATTATATATAAATTCCATTATATCACTCTCCTATTCTTCATTATTTATACCTAATGCGTCAAATATAAAATATATAGTTAATGCCACAAATAAGAAAGCTAAAACTACTTTACCTATTGCGACACTTTCACCATTAAACTCAATTTGAAAAAGAAAAATCTTATTTATAAAATTTGCACATAAATCCAATATATTTTTAATAATATCGTACATAATTCACCCTCTTACTACTTTAGCAATAACTAAAGCTATTATAATTATAACTGCTACATTTAAGATTGTTGAAAAAGGCTCTGGAATAAGACCAAAAATTGAAGTTATAATATCAACAAAACCTAAAATAACACTTTTGATGGTATCTAATGCTTCCGTGAAGTTTTCCCACATTGTAGATACAAAATCTATCATTTACGCACCGCCTTTATCAATTTACAAATAACTATTACTACAAAGATTGATATAATGAACGACCTTATCCAAATATTTAAAGCATTAAAAAATCCCATAATTAAACCGAAAAATGAACTCACAAAATTACTAATAGCTGTTATAAATGATTTTATTGAGTTAATCATTCCCTCAACCGTAGAATAGTCTCCATTACTCAAATCTTGATTTAAATTATCATTTAAAATATCGTCATATATTTCGTCAAATTCTTTATTTTCTTCATTTAAAGTATAATTCAATTCTTCAACGACTTTATTATCAATTTTAATTTTAATATTTGTTTTAAAATTTCCGAAATTATCAAATCCTTGTTTATAAATTGTTGTTGACCAAACGTCATCAAATAACTCTATATCATTATCGTCAAAAAATGTTTTTAATTCATAAGGTCCACTATTTTTATATTTAAAATATTCAGAAAAATCAAAACTTACTTTAATATATTCGTTACCATCTTTAACACCAGCGTTTTCACTAACAATAATGTGCTTATTAACATTTGAAAAATCCGCCTCATATAATGTTGAAAATTTAATGTTATTAGTATTTAATTCTCTTATTCTAAAATAAATTGGTATATTAAAATAATGATTTAAATTAAATGAATTAGTTGAAGAACTAAAAGCAGATAATGTATGCCACGTCTCATTATCGTAGCTATATTCATAATCTAAAGTACTTTCAATCGACTGATTTAGTTTTATAGTAATTGAATAACGATTTTGTTCGGCTATATAGTTATGTGAAATTTGCATAGGTAAATTAACAAATTCCTCGTATGAAATGTAGTATTCCTCTATATCATTAATTTCAGGATTTATATTTACATTTGTATATACCACACTTTCTTCGAACCATTCTTTATTTGTCATACCACTTGGAGCAAAGGGAAAATAAAATGTTGCTTTATCTTCCCATACATTTATGCCACTATTGTTAATTATTGCTACTGGTATTTTATACATATACTGATTCACAAAAGTATAACCTTGACTGCCCGCACTTTTAGTCGTCATAACATATTTTTCATTATTAACCATAGTTATATCATTTGTTTTCTTTTCTGTTTGTAATGTATCTAAATTATAAAATATTGCTTCATTCATTGCTACGCATTTTATTTCATTTTTATTTTGATTAGTATAAATGCAAATATGATATGGATAATTATCTATATCAGAGTATTTTTCTCTCATTAGCTCATTAAATAAATAATCTATATCATATGTATTTCCAAATGCAGCAATTTCATAAGCATGTGTTATATTATTAAAACTAAATAGCGAAATTATCACCACAATAGAACCAATTAAATAATTCTTTATCCTCAATAATTTCATTTAAATCACACACCCCCCATTCTATAAAATTTAATATTTTTTTTAACATATTTCCTCCATTAAAATAAAAAAGAGGAGCGTTCCTCCTCCTCCAGTTATTAAACGTGTTTTTTACGTAAGAATAACTTATAACATAAGCCAATAGCTCCACCAACTAGTGAAACACCAATTACGATTTTTCCCATTGGGTTGTTCCATAAAGAAATGAAAAAATTGCCAGTCATATCAATGAAGCCAGTCATTACTTCGCCTGCTTGTTCAAAAATGCCTCCAGTAGTAATTTCTGGTGCTGTTACTGTTTCTTCCATGTCGATACCTCCTTTAGATTTTAGAGTACTCATACTCAAAGAATAGCATAAAAAAAAGCAAGTGTCAACCTTTTTAGGTTGACAAACTAATTTTTGTATGATATATTGATATTGCCTCATACTACCACTATTATAAGCGATTAAAGTAAACTCTTTTTCATAAAGTACAGCCCCCTGTACTTTTTTGTTGTTATTTAATTAAAAAAATGTTATTATTTTTATTAGAAAGAGAGGTGAATTTGACAAAATTTTGATTTTTATGTAATATACACCCTCAAGAAAGGGGGCGTATTATGACAATTGAAGAAGCTTATTTAAAATACATTAATTATATATCATTAAAGAATAAAATAACTACTGTTTCTAGTGTAAAAAGGAAATTTAAAAACTATATTATCCCATTTTTTTGTAATAAAAAAATAACTGAAATTACAAAAAATGATTTTATAGAATTCCAATTAAATTTAAAAAAATTAAATTACAGTAATTCATTTTATCATGAAATTATGTCTGTATGCAATGGATTCTTTAAATACTTAAATTTAACATATGGCATAAATAATATTGCTAATGAAGTTGGAAGAATAGTTTACAATAAAAACGAAATTAAAAAAAACAATAACATATGGTTGAAAAAAGATTTTAAAAAATTTATAAAATGTGTTGACAACAATATATATCACACACTATTCACTGTCTTATTCTATACTGGAATTAGAAAAGGAGAAGCTTTAGCTCTTAAAGTATCCGATTTTAAAAATAATAGTCTAGTAATAAGCAAAACACTAACGAAAGAATTTTATAATGGAAAAAGACAAGCAATACCAACTAAATCAGGAAAAACAAGAATAATACCATTAGACTTATTTACAATTATTGAAATTAAAAAACTAATAAAATATTATAGCAAAAATTATGAAAATTTCAATCAAGATTTTTATCTATTTGGAGCCGATGAGCCTATAGCAACAACTACGTTAGATAGAAAAAAAGACTTTTATTGTAAAAAGTCTGGTGTAAAACAAATTAGAATTCATGATTTTAGACATAGTCATGCGACAATGTTATATAATAAAAAAACACAAATTAAGCTAATTCAAGAACGTTTAGGACACGCAGATATTTCTACAACTATGAATATTTACGTTCATACAAACGAGGTAGAACAAAAAAGATTAATCAAAAAGATTAATCTATCCAGATTATAGCATTATATACCAGTTTCTAACAAAATTTATAAAGAGTTAGAACTAAAAAGAAAACAAAAATGCTATAAATTTATTAAAATACCCTTAAATTCGCATTTTTATAGGGTTATTTTAATCAAAATGGGGCGCAATAAGGGATTCGAACCCTTGCATAACGGAACCACAATCCGCCGTGTTAACCCCTTCACCAATTGCGCCATTTATCAACAAAATAAGTTGACATATAAAATAATATCAAATTTTACTAACTTTTGCAACACTTTTTACAAATTTTCATTAAATATAGTCATTTTACCTATACATAAAGCCTAAATAAAACATAAAATAAAAATGAAATAATTAAGGAGGAAATATGTATAATTATTATAATTACTTTAATAATGTAAATTTTCAAAAACAAAATTTAAGAAATATGGATTATCAAAATGATAATTTATTTAACCCTTACCAAGGATTGGTTCGAGGAAATATATTTAAAAATTTATATCAACCATATAAAAATGAAAAAATTTATGAAATAAAACCAATGAATGAACAAGCTAAAATACTTACTGATATAGATGCCTTAGAATTTGCTATGATTGATTTAAATTTATATCTCGATGTTAATCCAGATGACCAAAAAGCAATTGAAATTTATAATATGTATCGAATAGAAAATGAAGAACTATTAAAATTTTATCAAGAACGATTTGGTCCACTTTTATTAAATAGCGATGTATTAAATAATATGCCTTGGATGTGGGATAATAAACCTTGGCCATGGGAAAATTAAAAGGAGGATTTAATATGTGGAAATATGTTAAAAAATTAGAATATCCAATCAATATTACTAAGAAAGATTTAAATATGGCAAAAAATATGATGGCACAATATGGCGGACCTGATTCTGAATTAGGTGCGGCATTAAGATATCTAAATCAAAGATATACCATGCCGGATGAAAAAGGTTTTGCATTGCTTACAGATATTGGAACAGAGGAATTAGCTCATTTTGAGATGATTGCAACAATGATACAGCAATTAATGAAAGGTGCAACAATTGAAGAATTGAAAGAATATAATTTAAGTGGATATTACACACAACATGACCATGCAAACTTTCCAATAGATACAAATGGTGTACCTTTTACAACATCATATATTGAAGCTACTGGTGATTATTGGGCAGATTTAGAAAGTGATATGGCCGCAGAACAAAGAGCAAAAGTTACTTATGAAAAATTAATTAATCAAACAAATGATCCGGATGTAATTGGACCATTAAGCTTTTTAAGACAACGTGAAGTAGTTCATTATAATCGTTTTAAAGAATTAAGAGATTATTATATTAATAAATTCAAAGGATAATGTATGAAAAAAGTTTTGTTAATATATGGAGGCGTTTCGCCTGAACATGAAGTATCATGTAAATCAGCAAAAGCTATAATTAAAAATATTGATATTCATAAATTTCAATTAGATTGTGTTTATATAACACTAAATAATGAATGGTTATACAAAAAACAAAAAATAAATAATATAATTGAGTTTGTAAAAAAATATGATGTTGTTTTTCCAATTATTCATGGTATAAATGGTGAAGATGGAAAATTACAAGGAATGTTTGAATTATTCAATATTAAATATGTAGGTTCAAAATTAGGGGCAAGCTATATTTGCTTAGATAAAGAAAAAACAAAACAAATCTTAAATTACTACCAAATCCCACAAGTTCCATTTCAAATATATCATAAAAAACAAAAATTATCTATTCCCTTTCCAATAATAGTTAAACCGGCGAATGGTGGTTCTTCCATTGGAATTAATATAGCAAAAAATAATAAAGAATATCAAAAAGCAATTAAAGAAGCATTAAAGTATGATAAAAAAATAATTATAGAAAAATATATTAAAGCTCAAGAACTTGAATGTGCTATTTTAGAAGATAAAAATATAATTGTATCAGAAATAGGCGAAATAATAACTGATAATAAATTTTATGACTATAACACCAAATACCAAAATAATAATGCTACAACCAAACTAGTAGCGGATATACCTAAAAATATCAAAAAACAAATAAAAAAATATGCCAAAATTGTTTTCAAATTACTAGAATTAAAAGGCCTAGCAAGAATTGATTTTTTCTATGATAAAAACAATAATAAAATATATCTAAACGAAATCAATACACTTCCAGGCTTCACACCAATAAGTATGTATCCTAAATTATTAACAACCAGAAAAATATCATATAAAAAACTAATAACAAAATTAATTGAAAATGCATAAAAATCAAGAATAACAATCTTGATTTTTTATAATTAATATATATTTAAAAATAAGTTATGAATTAAAATTTTTAATCTTCCTTTTAATATCTTCAAAAACTTTATTTTCTTCATCATAATAAGGATTTAAACTTTTTAATATATCAATATCCCCTACTTCAATATAATCATCACGACGCTTTATTGTATCAATAATAAGAATATTATCATTAGTGTGAATAAAAAACTGCATCATAACAAAAGCTAATTGTTCATCACTTTCAAACAAATCGTACAATTCTTCATAAGCAAATTGCTTCATTTCAAACAAATCTAATAGATATATATATTGTTTTTTTAAACAATTATTCCTACTTAATACAATTAATGATTCATATATATTAGAAAAAATATAACTATAAAATAATCTAATTTTTTCTTTATCAAAACTAAAATACTTTTCTATTTTTTCTTTAAAATTTTTGACACAAAAATTACTATATTCAATTAAATTGTAATTCCCATAAAGTTCAGTTTCATACATACTATTGGCCTTAAATTCACTGGCCACAGCATAATAAATATCTATAAACAGTTGAATAAAATGTTCTGATTCTAACATATTATTATGTTCAATATAATTACAAATATTAACTATCTCAAAAGGATTAATTTTTAATATATTTGATAATTTATTTTTTTCTAATAAAGTTGTAATACAGCCATTACGAAAAATATAATTTTTAGCTATAAATTCTAAATAATCTATAATATAATCAACAACATAATGATTACCATCTACATAAACAAAAGATTTAATAATTTCTGGAACTGATAATTTTTCTAATTCCCTAACATTTTCTTTATTAACATTTATATTAATATTATGTTCTATTTTATATAATGATAAATAATAAGAAGAACTAACAATAATAAGTCGCATTATTTTTTTATAATATAATTTGTTTGATGAATCAATTTCTTTAAATTTCAAAAAAACAGTTTCATATTTACTTTTATCAGTCAATAAGAATAACAATATTTCTCTAGCTATTTCATAATCATCGTCGTATTTGTTTTTTAAATCATTTGAAATTACATAAAGTATGTCATAACAAATATCATAAATTGTTTGATAATTTTCCATTCCCCCAAAACCCTCTCTATTTAATCAAATTATTTAATATATAATTAAAACTTATTTTAATATCTGGAAAAACATCAATGTCATTTAATTCATCTAAAGAAAACCAAGCACACCGATCTATTTCTTCATCTTCAATAACATTATCTTGACAAATTGGAATGCCTACATATGTAATATCAACATGAAGTGATCCATCTTTACCACGATTTTTTTGTATACCTAAAGGTCGAATAAAATCATCCTCTCTAGGAAAACGTTCACCAATTAATTTAACTCTAATTCCTGTTTCCTCATAAGTTTCTCTTAAAGCTGTCTCTTCTGGTAGTTCATTTGTTTCTATGTGTCCTCCTGGCTGTACCCAACGATTAAAACGTTGATGATGACACAATAATATTTTATTATTTGTAGGATTTACTACAAAAACTGAAGCACAAAATTCCCTTTTCATTAAACATCACAATTTAACTATATCACATTTTAATTATAATTGCAAATAATCGACAGCTATTTGTATACATAAATTATTGTGTCTGTTAATTTTTTAACTATTATTTATGTTATTTTAATATTAATAATGGAGGTATTATGTATTTTAAAAGATTAAAAGATTTACGAGTAGACAATGACTATTTGCAAAAAGATATTGCCAATTTATTAGGAATTACCCAACAATATTATTCAAGATATGAACTAGGACATTATACAATGCCACTAGAACATATTATTAAATTAGCAAAATTTTATAATGTAAGTCTTGATTATATTGTTGGTTTATCCGATATAAAAGAAACAAAAACACGAAAAAAATAATTCGTGTTTTATTTATCAATCAAATGAATATTATCTAACAAAATTCCAGTTCCTTCAACTACACAAGTAAGAGGACTTTCTGCTATAAAGACAGGAACTTTTAATTCGTGAGCCAATAACAAATCAAAACCATCTATTAAAGCACCACCACCAGTTATCACAATACCTTTATCAATTATATCTGCCGCCAATTCTGGTGGAGTCTGCTCTAAAACACTTTTTGCAGTATGAACAATAATGTAAACACTTTCCCTTAAAGCTTCTTCAATTTCATCAGAACAAATAGTAATTGAATGCGGTAACCCCGTAACTAAATCTCTACCACGTACTTCCATTTTATCATTTTTATTACCACTAAAAACAGTTCCAATACTAATTTTAATTTCTTCCGCTGTACGATCACCAATTAATAATTTATACTTATCTTTGATATATTTCATAATATCACTATCAAAAACATTACCAGCTATTTTAATCGAAGAACTTGTAACTATCCCACCTAAAGATAAAACAGCGATATCAGTAGTACCACCACCAATATCAACAACCATATTACCACTAGGTTTAGAAATATCCATACCAGCTCCAATAGCAGCAACCTTAGGTTCTTCTTCAATAAACACTTTCTTAGCACCAGTTCTTTCGGCAGCTTCTTTAATAGCATTTTTTTCAACTTGTGTGATGTTTGATGGACAGCAAATTAAAATTCTTGGTCGTGATAAAAAGCTTTTGCCATTTATTTTTCTAATAAAATGATTAAGCATTACCTCTGTTATTTCAAAATCAGCAATCACACCATCTTTCATTGGTCTAATTGCTATAACCGAACCAGGCGTACGTCCTAACATTTCTCTAGCTTCACTACCAACAGCCAAAGGTTTTTTTGTTTCGGCATCCATAGCTACAACTGATGGTTCATTTAAAACTATTCCTTGTCCCTTTACATAAATAAGAACATTAGCTGTTCCCAAATCTATTCCAATATCCTTTGCAAACATTTTATCACTCTCATTTCTTAAATTATTATATCATATTTTTTTACCAATTTTTAGTATTTTTTAAATATTTTTGCCTAGTTGATTCCCCACCACGTATATGCTTTATATTAGTATGATATTGTAAAATATTATCAACTATTAAATAATTTTTATAATCTATTTCTTTTAATCGTTCATGCAAATCTTTATGAACAGTACTTTTACTTACATTAAAAATTTTTGCTATTTCGCGTACTGTACTCTTTGTTTTTAACATATATTTTGTTTCTTCAATAATGCGATTTATTATATTTTTGTTCATAGTTCACCTCTTAATTAAATATATCTATAAAGATAATAAATATACCTAAAAAAGAGCATTTAAACTATAGCTCACTCAATTGTTTGTCAAAGTAATTTATTGGATTTACATTGATACCATTATGAATTAATTCAAAATGCAAATGATTACCTAATTCTTTGGAAATATTTGCTTCTCCAGTTTTACCAATTATTTGTCCTTGTAAAACTTTATCACCCTCTTTAATGCTTATTTCATCTAAACTTTGGTAAACGCTTATTAAATTATTATTATGACTTATTTCGATAATTTTTCCTAATAAATTATTTTCCATAACTTTAGTTACTTCCCCATCTAAAATTGAGACTACATCAAACGCTTCTTTCCCTTGAAAATCTATTCCGCTATTAGGAATATATGTATTATCATAATATATTAAAGAATTCTTTTGTTCATCCTCCGTTCCTTTATAATCATAAAAATTCCTTACTATAGTTATATCTTCAATTAAATATGGTTTAACTATAATTTCACTAGTATTAACAACAGGTTGTTCTTGTTCAATAATTATTTCATTGACATAATCATTGTTTTCCTCCATTTTATTAGATGTCATAGTTTCTAATAAATAAATAGTTCCTAAAACAATTACAAATGACAAAGCATATAAAGTATAAATTACTGGTCTTTTTAATCTTCGACTTTTCATATTCTCACCTCTAATATTAAGTCTGCTCAAATATGAAAATTTTATACATTAAATTTTTTTAATTTCAACTCCTTGGTAATAATATTTTAAAATTTCATCATATTTATATCCTTTTAAAGCCATTGCTTGAGCTCCATATTGACTCATTCCCACACCATGACCATAACCTTTAGTAGTAATACAAATTTTATTGTTTTCTAATTTTATATTAAAATAATTTGATTTTAATTTTAGATTAGCAACAACAGTATTTCCTTCTAAAGTTGTACCATTTATTTTTAATTTTTTTATTCGACCAGTACTTGTTGTTTCTAATAATTCTATATCTAAAGTTGAATTATAATTTAAATCTAATTTGTTATAAAAATCTTCTAAACTAAAAGTATAATTTACCTCATAAACTGGCGATATTTCATCCCAAGTTGAACGAACACTTCTTAAATAAGGTACTTTATTTGTAAATACTTCTTCACTATTTTCAGTATAACCAACACTTGTCGAAAAAAACATTGCATCAACTACTTTACCATCATACTCTAAATATTCATTAAATGTTTCTAAAACGGCTTTTTTTATTTTGTTTATATTATTTGTATAATCATCTTTCCATACTTCTTGTAAATGTTCATCATCTAAATAAACTTGATTCATTACGGTATCAACAACATCATAATCTTTATCAATATTCGCTTCCATTTTTTTCATCACATAACTTCTTGCTGCTACCGCTTGGGCTTTTAAAGCTTCAAGTTCAAATGATATTGGCATTTCCCCAGCTATAACACCTATAATATAATCTTCAAATGGAACTTTAATAATTTCATCATCCTGTTTTACTCGTACCACCATATTAGATGTATATTTTAATTTTATTTCTTCATCTTTAACGAATATATTTATTATGATATAAGGAATAAATATAATTAGACAAATTAAAAGCAGTATTTTTTTCATAATATCATCTCCATTATTAAAATACTGCTATCTAATTTAAATTATACTACTGACATAAAAAAATCATAAAAAAAGTTAACGACTAAATACGACAAAGCCACTGCTAAGAACATATATAATATTCTTGCTTGATAATATCTATTCTTTTTAAATATATTATTTATGTTTATACTATCTAAAGCTAAAATTGAAAATGGCAAAATTATTAAATATAAAATTGTTTTAATTGTCATATTTATCAATCATTTCTACTCTTCTTTGGTGTTTTTCTTCTTTTGAAAATTCAGAAATTAAAAAAGTATCTATTATTTCTTTATAATTAGTAACATTTTCAGCTAATGCAATAACGTTAGCATTGTTGTGTAACCTAGACAAATAAGCTTCTTCTTTCGTTGTTACTTTAGCACATCTTACTTTTTTAACTTTATTACAAGCAATACTCATACCAATACCAGTACCACATATAAGTATTCCCAAATCAATTTTATTATCTCTTATATCTTCCCCAACTTTAAATGCATATTCTGGATAATCAACACTTTCTATTGAATTAGTACCATAATCAATTATTTTATATTTTTCATTTAAATAATTTTTAATTTTTTCTTTTAATATGACACCTCTATGATCACTTGCAATTCCTATTTTCATTTTCAATCTTCCTCTCTATTATTATTTATATATTTTTTTCACTATATATTAATTATTACTAATTTAATATTTGATATTAATTTACAAATATACTTATTTACAATTTAATATTATAATAATTACATATTTTATTAATTAAATAATAAGTGTCTATTTAACACAAGCCTATAAATTACTCATAACTAACATTCGTATTGTATATATTATATGCAAACTATAAAAATTCTAACTCTTTATTACAATCTTTTAAACTTGCTTTTAAACTTTTCGTTTTATCTATAAAATTATCTAACTTTATTTATTATACTATTAATAACTTAGAAAAGCAATTTTAAAATATAATCTCTAACAAAAAAACTGCAATTAAGCAGCCTTATTTTGATTAAATCCATATTTACGATTAAATTTTTCAACTCTACCTGTTTTAGTTACATTACCTTGTTGACCTGTGAAAAAAGGATGACATTTATTACATACTTCAATGTGTAATTCTTCTTTATTTGATTTCACAGTAAATGTATTACCACATGCACAAGTAACTTTGGTATCCATATAATGTGGATGAATATCTCTTTTCATATCTTTCTCCTTCCGCCATGACTAAATATGTCATAGAAAATTAATGCTTCTATATTATAGCAAATAAAAATAATAAAAATCAAGCTTTTTTTATTATTTTATCTTTTAAAATATTAATTATTTTATTAGCAATCATTTCATAGCCTTTTTTATTAGGGAATTTATCTAAGGTACTATCAAAATAAATTGTATTTTCCAAATCATCAGAAATATTCAAATATGTCACATCATAAATTTTAGCTATACTATCTATCTTTTCATTTGCATAGTCAAAGAAATCTGATAACTTGCTATCCTTAAGACAATTATAAAAACCAATAAAAATTATCTCTTCTTTAGAATAATTTCTTAATAATTTAAATAATTTTTCAATATCTAAAATAACTTCATCAAATTTATTATATAAATCATTTACTGAAAAATCATTATTAAAAGTAATATTGCTAAATAAATCATTCATACCAATTGATATAGTGATTAAATCAGCCTTAATTAAAGCATTTTGAATAGTTTTTTCTTTATTATTAACTTTTATTTTAATGTTATCTTCAATGCTTTTAATAATATCTATACTGCGAAAATTATTTTTTATTAATGAAGCATAATCATCTAATAATTTATTAGTAACAAGATAATCCTTAACATAATCACCATATCCATAATCTTCAACACCAACTGAATTTGTCCCATTAGCTAAAGAGTCACCTATTGATAAATAATAGATATTTTTATCTTTAAAACCTAGATAAATTAATAAAACAGCTAAAATAATAACTATTATTGTTAAAATATTTTTCATAATTTTTCCTCCAAAAAAAAGTAGATTGTATCTACTTTAATTATATTATTTATCAATTAAATTATTCATCAACTAAAATAATATCAGCGCCAACATTAGCTAACTTTTCTATTATGTTTTCATATCCTCTTAAAATATGTTCAACTTCTTTAATAACAGTCGTACCACTTGCTTTAAGACCAGCTAGCACTAAACAAGCTCCTGCTCTTAAATCTGTTGCAATTACTTCTTTTCCTAATAATTTTTTAGGACCATTAATATGTATTTTTCTTTTATCAATAATTATATCTGCACCCATTTCATTCAAAAAAGGGATATTTTGAAAACGATTTTCATAAATTGTTTCTTCTAATATAGAAGTACCTTCACATCCTATTAATAAAGTTGTCATAGGTTGCTGCAAATCTGTTGGGAAACCAGGATAGCCTTGGGTTTTAATTGTAGCTTTTTTCATTTTATCAGTTTTTGAAACTATCAGATAATCATTATGTATTTCGATTGGAACGTTCATTTCTTTTAATTTAGAAGTTAATGATTCTATATGTTCTGGAATAATGTTTTCTATTTTTAATTTATTACCAATTAAAGCTCCAGCTATGGTATAAGTACCTGCTTCAATACGGTCTGGTATTACTTCAATAAAACCCGTCCCTAATTTTGAAACACCTTTTATTGTTATTTCACTAGTACCAGCCCCAACTATTTGTGCTCCCATATTATTCAAAAATGTAGCAACATTTACTATTTCTGGTTCTTTTGCCGCATTTAAAATTGTCGTTGTACCATGAGCCTTTACAGCTACCAAGATAGTATTTACTGTTGCCCCTACACTAGGCATATCAAGGCATACTTCATTTCCAATTAATTCATCTGCATCAATTATAAATTTATTACCATTTTCTATAATTTTAGCACCTAAAGCTCTATAGCCTTTTAATGTTTGATCAATTGGTCTTGCTCCTATTGAACAACCACCTGGAAAATACATTTCGACATGCTTATATTTCCCTAACAAAGCCGACATAAAGTAATAAGATGCTCTTAATTTTTTTGCTTTAGCTTCTGGAATTTCTTTATTTTTTAAATTAGTCTGATCAATGATCATTTTACTATCTTTTCTTACTACTTTAGCTCCCAAATATTCTAATATTTCATTTAGTGCATCTATATCAGAAATATTAGGGATATTGTCGATTGTTGCAATTTCATCAGATAATAATGAAGCTGGAACTAAAGCAACTGCACTATTTTTTGCCCCACTAATTTTGATTGTCCCTTCTAATTCCTTTCCACCATTTATCTTTATCTTTTTCATAAAACTCCTCCACTATTATATTTGTATGTAATTATGCTTGATTGTTACTACCGAACAATAAAACTTTTGAAGTAATCATTTCTTTCATTTTTGCTTCACCACTTTTAATTATTTTTCGTGGATCATATACTTTTTCGTTTTCCTTTAAATATAGCCTTACTGTTTTTGACCAAGCAATTTGTAATTCTGTATTTATATTTATTTTACATATACCACAACTAATAGATTTTTTTATTAATTGATCAGGTATCCCAGAACCACCATGTAATACTAGAGGTAATTTTGTCAATTCGTGAATTTTAACCATTCTTTCGAAATCTAACTTTGGTTCACCTTTATAAATTCCGTGAACACTACCTAAAGCAGGAGCTAAAAAGTCAATATTAGTTTCATTAACTAGTTTAATAGCATCTTCTACTTTAGCGTAAGCAAGTTCATTAGCTACGCCATCTTCTTCGCCACCAACAGCGCCAACTTCTGCTTCAACAGTAACATCCTTATCTTTAGCGTAATTTACAACTTGTCTAGTTATATTTATATTTTCTTCTAAGGGATATTTTGAAGCATCAATCATAACCGATGTAAATCCATTATTAATAGCTTTAACACATGATTCATAACTACTACCATGATCAAGATGTAAAGCCACAGGAATAGTTATATTTAAATTACTAATCAATGATTTAACTAAATTTGCAACTGTTTTATAACCACCCATATATTTAATAGCGCCTTCACTAACACCTAATATAACTGGTGTTTTTAATTCTTGACATTGTTCTAAAATAAATCTTGTCCATTCTAAGTTGTTTATATTAAATTGTGGTACTGCATATTTACCACTATCTGCTTTATTAAGCATATCTTTCATATTTTCTAACATTCTATCACCAATTTAATTATATATAGTTTTTGTAATAAAATCAAGGATATTAATATTATATATGTCAAAAGTGTGTTATAACATTCAAATTAAAAGAATAATTTATAACAAAAGATAGTTTTAAATTATGGATAGAATATAATTTAGGAATTAAAAAAATTGTACAAAAGAAGAAATGAAAGAGATAACTGCATCCGATTTTGCAATGCACCTTTTAGTTTCAAATGAAAGTGTTAGTAGATATATTAAATTATTTATTAAACCAAAATATAGAGCAAAATTCTAAAATTAAAGATTTTAAATTAAATACATAAATGCAATAATAATTAAAATTAATCCACCAATTATTGTGGAAGTTTTACCAATGATATTATTTATTTTTTTCCCTAATATTAAGCCTAAATAAGTAAAAGATAAACTAAATATAGAAAATATAGTTGAACAATATAAATAATTTTTACTAATTATGTTTAATCCAATTCCGACAGAAAAACTATCAATACTTACCGCTAAACCAAACAACAATATTTGTCTTAAACTAACAATATTTTTAATATCTTCTTCTTTAAAAGTTTCATAAATCATTTCAATACCTATAACAAATAAAATTAGAAAAACTATAAAATTAGGATTGCTTACATATTTTAAAATGATATTACCTAAAAATAATCCTAATAACGGCATAAAAAAGTGATAAAAGCCTACTACTAAAGACAATTTATAGATGTCTTTTTTATTTAAATTTAAAGTACCATACGCTAAAGCTAAAGAAAAAGCATCCATACTAAGACTAATTGCAATGATAATTACTAACATAAAAAAACCTCCTACAAAAATATATTTGTAAAAGATTTTTTTAGACTATTTACTCCAATCAATTGGTTGAATATTTTTACTTATTAAAAAATTATTTGTTTTTGAAAATGGCTTACTATCAAAAAAACCATTATAAGCAGATAAAGGAGAGGGATGAACTGATTCAACGATATAATGATTTTTATTAGTAATTAATTTTTTTTTACTTCTAGCATAACCACCCCATAAAATAAATACCATTGATTTTTCTCTTTCATTTAGTAATTTAATAATATTATCAGTAAATATTTCCCAACCTTTTTCTTTATGAGATAATGGTGAATCTTTAACTACACTCATAATACTATTTAATAATAATACTCCTTGTTTTGCCCAATTAGTTAAATCATTATTAGTTTTTTTAATACCTAAATCACTTTCTAATTCTTTAAAAATATTATTTAATGAAGGTGGTCTTTTAACATCATCTCTTACTGAAAATGATAAACCATGCGCTTCATTTACCCCATGATAAGGATCTTGACCCAATATAACAACTTTTACTTCATCATAATCAGTGTATCTTAATGCATTAAAAATATCTTTGTACTGTGGAAAACATATTTTTGTTTTATATTCATTTTTTATAAAAATACCCAACTTTTTAAAATAATCTTTCTTAAATTCATCTTCTAAAACAATATCCCATTTTTTATTGATCATTACTAACACCTACTTTATTTTACCACATTCTTTATATCTTCTCAATTCAAATATAACATCTTTTTTTAATTTTAATAAAGCATAAATGTTGATAATTGCTAGTATTGCCGTAATAATATTAACCATTTCCCAAATTATATTAGCTGATACAATCGAACTTATAAACAAATCAAAACAAATAATTATTCTTAAATATTTTGGTTTAATAAAAGTATTTGCTTCAGTATCAAAATAACCAGACAATATTGTGGAAAAGGCAAATAAAATAATTGATATAACAATAACTATATTTCCTATATTTCCCAAATGATAAATAAAAGCATTTTGGGTTAATTCAATACCATTTATATTATTTCCTAGGAAATAATTGTCACTTGTTAATATAACTAAAGAGGTTGCTGTACAGACTAAAAAAGTTGTTATATAAATGCCTAATATTTGAACATATCCTTGAGATGCCGGGAAATAGGATTTAACAGTTGATGCTGCTATTGAACCTGTACCTAACCCTGCTTCATTAGAAAATATTCCCCTTTGAATCCCAACAATAAAAGAAGATATTACCCCAAATCCTAATGATTTAAAATTAAATGCTTCTTTAATTATGTTTTTTATTAAATAAGGAATAAGATTAATATTTAAAATAATTATATATATTGAAGTAATTATATAAATTAAAGTCATAATAGGCACTAGCTTAGCAGATATTTTAAATAATTGTTTTGTATTTTTACTTATAATAATATAAGAAATAACTGCAATTATTAATCCACAAATAATTGGATTAATACTTAAAGAGTTAGTTATTGTATTAGCTTGAATACTTAAAAAACCAAATATTTGACTAATAACAATTATTAAAGCATATAATTTACTTAATTTATAATTATTTAACCCTTTTTTAATATAATAACTAGGACCTCCAACATAATGATCATCACACTTTTCTTGATATTTTACTCCTAAAGTAGTTTCAGCAAAACTATTAGCAGCCGAAATAAAACCGATTATCCACATCCAAAAAATTGACCCTATACCACCCAAATAAATAGCTAAAGCAATACCAGCAATACTTCCAACACCTATTCTACCGCCTAAAACCATCATTAATGATTCAAATGGTGTAATATTGTTTCCTTCTTTTTTTAATAAATTTCTAAACATTTCTTTAAAATTAAACTGGACAAATTTTAATTTAAAAGTAAAATAGATGCCACTATAAACCATTAAAATAGTAGCAGTAGCCCATAAAATACTATCAATAATTTTAAGCAAATATATCACCTAATTAATTATATTAACAAAAAAAGTTTAATTTCTTAAACTTTCAATTTCTTCAATAGTTAAATTTGTTATTTTACTTATCACATCTAAATCCATTTTTAAATCTAACATTTTTTTAGCAATTTCCTTATTTTTTTCAGATAACCCTTGTTGTTTTCCTTCAA
>CALVVV010000015.1 GCA_944363995.1 uncultured Bacilli bacterium | reverse complement strand
ATTTATAAATATCTTTATTAAAATGTAAAAATGAATGATAATTTTTAATGAAAAATAATTTACTTTTCTTTTTTTTTTTGATAAAATTATAAACGTAGGTAAAAGAAGGTGTAATATGATATATTTAGATTATTCTGCCACGACACCAGTAAGTGACGAAGTATTAAAAACATTTATTGAAACGACAAAAAAATATATTGGGAATCCCAATTCATTACATAAATTAGGAGTAGAAGCTAATAATTTAATAAATGCGGCTACTAAACAAATTGCGGGGTTATTAAACGTCAAAGAAAAAGAAATCATTTATACTAGCGGTTCATCAGAATCTAATAATATGGCAATTAAAGGTATTGCTTCAAAATATCAAAATAGAGGAAAACATATTATAACAACTGAATTTGAACATTCTTCAATATATGGTCCTTTAACTTATTTACAAAAGCAAGGATTTAAGATAGATTTTGTAAAAACTAATGAAGATGGAATTGTTAATTTACATGATTTAGAAAATTTAATTAATGATGATACTATTTTAGTTAGTGTGGGAGCTGTTAACAGTGAGATTGGTATTATTCAACCAATTAAAGAAATAGCTAAAATAATTAAAAAACATCCTAAGTGCTTTTTTCATGTTGATATGACACAAGCATTTGGTAAAATAAAAATAGATTTAACTGATGTTGATTTAGCAAGTTTTTCTGCTCATAAAATTTATGGAATTAAAGGTATTGGATTATTAGTAAAAAAAGAAAATATTAGTTTAGAACCATTAATTCATGGGGGAAAAAGTACAACCATCTATCGCAGTGGGACACCAGCTATCTCTTTAATTACTTCATTAGCTAAAGCTATGCGTTTAATTTTAGAAAATTTAGATTATAATTATGAATACATTAAGAATTTAAACATTAAATTAAAACAAGAATTACAAAAATTTAATGATGTTTATATCAATAGTAATGAATATTGTATTCCACATATTTTAAATATCAGCATTATTGGAATTAAGCCAGAAACTATGCTACATGCTTTAGAAAAATATGAAGTTTATATTTCCACACAAACAGCTTGTTCAACTGGAACTATTTCAAAATCAGTTTATGCTTTAACTAAAGATAAAAATAGAGCCCAAACAAGTATTAGAATCAGTTTATCGCATCTAACTAAAGAAGATGAAATAAATAAATTTTTAAAAATATTTACAAAATGTTATAAGGAGTTAAAACTATGCGAATAGATAAAACTAATTATTACTTAGATATTGCGGAAACAGTCTTAAAACGATCAACTTGTTTAAGACGGGCATTTGGAGCTGTTATTGTCAAAAATGATGAAATAATAGCCACAGGTTATAATGGAGCTCCTCGTGGCCGAAAAAATTGTGGTGATTTAGGTTACTGTATGCGTGAAAAATTAAATATCCCAAGAGGTGAACGTTATGAAATGTGTCGAAGTGTGCATGCAGAACAAAATGCTATTATTAGTGCGGCTAGAAAAGATACTATTGATTCAACTTTATATTTAGTTGGAAAAGAAGTTCAAACTGATAAATATGTTAAAAATGCTATGCCATGTATGTTTTGTAAACGTTTTATTATTAATGCGGGAATTAAAAAAATTATTATCAGAAATACTAAAGAAGATTATACAGAAGTTTTTGTAGAAGATTTTATTAATAATGATGATAGTTTAGAGGGGGTGTATGGTTATTAAATTAGTTAGAATAAGTGCGGTTTGGTGTCCAGCTTGTTTAATCATGCGACCAAGATTTCAAGAAATAGAAAAAATTTTTCCTGATTTCGAACATCTTGAATATGATTATGACTTAGATGAAGAAATAATTAAAAAATATCAAGTAGGAGATATTTTACCAGTACTAATATTATTAGATAATAATAAAGAGGTAACAAGATTAATTGGTGAAAAAACAGTACAAGAAATAGAAAGTAAACTAAGGTGTTTTATATGAAAAAAATTTTATTTTTTCTTTTATTTTTTCTTCTTATACCATATGTTAATGCTTTAGATGTTCATGTATTTTACTCTAAAGTTTGTAGTACATGTAAAGAAGAAATTGAATTTTTAGAAGAATATAGTTTATCAAATGACATTAATATTATCACTTACGAAACAACACAAAACAAAGAAAATGATGAATTATTAACAAATGTACGAAAAGCCTTAAATAATAATGATAAAACAGTTCCATATACCGTAATTGGAACAACTGGTGTAACCGGATTTAATGATAGTGTAAAAAAGCAAATACAGGCTGCAATTACAAAATATCAAAATGAGGAATATGTTGATATTGTTGACGTTGTTCAAAATAATTTAGATATTGATTATACAATAAATCCACCTATGGGTATATATAATATTCCATTATTAGGTGATATTGATGCTAAAGAAGTATCATTACCGATAGTAGCTATAATTATAGGTTTTATAGATGGCTTTAATCCATGTGCTATGTGGGTATTATTATTTCTATTATCAATTGTTATAACCATGAAAGATCAAAAAAAAATGTGGGTAATCGGTTTAACTTTTTTAACAACTTCGGCTTTAGTTTATTTAGCATTTATGTTGGCTTGGTTATCAATCGCTATTACATTGTCTCAAATTTTTTGGGTAAGATTTATTATTGCTATTATTGCCTTGTTAGGAGGTATTGTTAATTTAACTAGTTATTATAAAGAAAGAAAAAAAGATAATGGTTGTCAAGTTGTTGATAAAGAAAAAAGAAAATCTATTTTAAACAAAATCAATAAAGTTGTTAAACAAATGGATAGTAAAAAAACATATTTTCTAGCGATTTTAGGAGTTATGGGACTAGCAGTTACCGTTAATTTAGTTGAATTAGCTTGTTCATCTGGATTACCTTTAATATTTACACAAATTCTTGCTTTAAATAATTTGAATGTTATCCAATATTTATTTTATATATTTATTTATATATTCTTTTTCTTAATTGATGATATTGTTATTTTTATAATAGCTATGAAAACTTTAAAATTAACAGGTATTTCTACTAAATATAATAAATTATCTCATTTAATTGGCGGTATTTTAATGTTATTAATAGGTATTTTAATGATATTTAAACCTGAATGGATTATGTTCAATTTTTAAACAATCAATTGCAATATTTGATTGTTTTTGTTATAATTTAAAAGGTGGTTTTATGAATTATCAAAATGAATTAGAAAAAATACTGACTAATTTAGATAGTAAAAAAAAATTATTATTACATAGTTGTTGTGCACCTTGTAGTAGCTATGTCATTACTTATTTAAAAGATTATTTTGATATAACCATTTTATATTATAATCCTAATATTGAACCATATGAAGAATATCTTAAAAGAAAAAAAGAACAAATAAAATTATGTAACTTGTTTAGCATCAAAGTTTTAGATTGTGATTATGATAATGATTTGTTTCATAAAACTGTATTAGGATTAGAAAATTGTGAAGAAGGTGGGAATAGATGCTTCAAATGTTATGAACTTCGATTAAGAAAGACAGCTTCTTTAGCGCAAAATTATGATTATTTTGGAACAACCTTAACTGTTAGTCCATTTAAAAATAGTAAAAAATTAAATGAAATTGGTATATCTTTAGCAAAAGAATATAACCGAAAATATTTAATTAGTGATTTTAAGAAAAAAGAAGGCTATAAAAAAAGTATTTTACTATCAAAACAATATAATTTATATCGTCAAAATTTTTGTGGTTGTATATATAGTAAAAACAAAATTTCAGATTAAAAGGAGTAAATTATGAAAAAAATAATATTTACATTTATAATCTTATTGATTGTACCATTTATTAGTTTAGCCGAAACAATTGATACTAAAGGGCCTATATTAAATTCTTATACATTAAATACAACAAAAGTTAAAAGTGGTGACAAAATTAATTATACAATTGATGTAACAGATGATGTATCTGGTGCAGAGCAAATAAATTTTTCTTACGTTGATACTACAAAAGATTATAATAATGATATAAATGCGGTATTATTTACCTATTGTAATATAAAAAATGGTGTTAATAACTGTGATTTTCAAATACCAAAAGGTCAAACTGCTGGAACTTATACTCTAAAATTTATTAATGTTGTTGATGCTAATAATAATTTGGTACGATATTGTACAGAACTAGGACAAAATGATAAAGATATAGTTTGTGATAAAACCATTGCTAATAGTATTTTAACTATAGAAGATAATTTAAAAAATTATCCAGAATTAGTAAATTTCAATTATAAATTAAATAATAGTGGTACTGTTGATTTTACAGTTGAAGTAAAAGATGGTGATGCTGTTGATATTTTACAAGTAGTTTATTATAATCTTGATGTTGTTAATTTGCGTAGAGTAGAACAAACTAATCTTTTTAAAGGGACAGGAAAAGTCGATGTACCAGGGAAAAAATATTTTAATGCAATAATGATTATAAATAAAGATGGATTACAAAGTAATTATATGTATTCTAATGAGAATGGCGGTACAGCAAATGCTAAATTATATTATATTTTCGAACCAGGAATATATGATTTTGAATATGGTGATAAAGATATAACTAGACCAACATTAAATAATATTAAATTAGAAAAAACTACTTATAAAGCCCCAGCAATTATAAAATTAGTAATAGATGCTAATGATGATATACCTAATAATTTAAATAATGTTCAGATTGATTTAGCTAAATTAGATGATGATGGAAATATCTTAGACAACAATATAAATTTATATTTTACTTGTAATGCAGTAGATTATAATTCTATTTGTACAGCAAATGTTAATCAATATACTGCTGCGGCCACATATATTATAAAAAATATTATTGTTAATGATAAAAGTTATAATACAACTATATATACAATAGATGATAAATATATAAATAATCCTGAAGAAACAAGTAATATTGGTAGTAAAACAAAATATGTGAAACTTGAACCTTATACATTTATAATTGAACAAGATTATAATTCTGATACAACAACATCAACTATAAATGATAATATCGTAGAAACAATAAAAAATGCTAAGGATAATGCAATTATATCGATTGATAGTTCCAATGAATCAATTGTAAAAAAAGAAATTTTTGACGCAATAAAAGGTACTAATAAAATAATTAGAATTGAAACAGAAGGAATTGTATGGGAATTTAATGGGAAAAATATAAAGAATCCTAAAGATATTAATACTAAAGTAAATATATATAAATTATCTGATTATATAGGAATTGATAATTCTTCTTATACTGAATTATTTGATAAAGCCTTAATTATTGAATTTGCAGACAATGGTATTTTACCAGGATTAGTTAAAATTCGAATTAAAGCTGACTATACATTTAGAAAATATATTGGAACAGAAAATCTAAAATTGTATTTTGATACAAATTCAAAATTATTCGATATTATAGCTAGTGGGATAAAATTAAAAGATGATGGTTATTATGAATTTTATTTGCTCCATAATAGTACATATATTTTAACTAATCAAACCATTCCTGAAGAAACAATTAATAAAAACGAAGAAAAAACTTTAGGTAATGATAAACTAAATGAAACAACATCTGTTGAAGAAGATAAAGAGGAAATTATAATTATTGAAAATACCAATGATGAAGAAAATACCAACAATGAAGTAAATAACACTGAAATCAAAAACAAAAGAAATAATAATTTTATTTATATAATTATTATAGTATTAATAATATTTTTAATGGTTTGTGGAGTTATTTTATTTTATTTTAAAATATTTAAAAAACATATAAAGAAATAATTTGTTGTATGTAAATATTTACATAAAAACATATACTTAATTAAATAAAAATGATAAAATTGAAAAGGTGATTTTATGTTAGATGTCGTAATATTGGGAATTATCCAGGGAATTGCAGAATTTTTACCGATTTCATCTTCTGCCCATTTAATTATTTTCCGTGAATTATTTAATATTGGTAGTAACATTGGTAACAATGTCGAACTATCATTTGATTTAGCTTTACATTTTGGAACTTTATTGGCCATTATAATATATTTTTTTAAAGAATTATGGCAAATATTGATTAATGGTCTATTTAATTCAAAAAAAGAAGATGGAAAATTATTTTGGTATTTAATTTTAGCAACTATTCCTGCGGGAATAGTCGGAGTTTTATTTGAAGACGTAGTTGATTCTTTTTTTAGAAAACAATTATGGTTGATTGCTTTAGCTTTAATTATTATGGGAGTTATTATTTATTTAGTTGATAAATATAGTAAAACAACTAAAAATATGCAAGAAATTAAATGGTATCAAGCTTTGCTGATTGGTTGTGCGCAAGTTTTTGCTTTAATACCTGGTTTTTCAAGAAGTGGAACGACAATTACAGCTAGCAGAGCTTTAGGAATTAATCGAAATGATAGCGCTAAATTTTCATTTTATTTATCTATACCAGTCGTAGCTGGTGCTACTTTGTTTAGTTTGATTAAAGATAACACCTTCACAATTATCAGTGAAAATTTAATGGTTTTTGGTATAGGAATTTTAATTTCATTTCTAGTTGGGTTATTATGTATTTCTTTTTTACTTAAATATCTTAAAAAACACGATTTTAAAGTATTTATGATATATCGTATTATATTAGGTTTTACTGTATTGTTTATGTTATTTAATTTATAGTAAAAGGTAATTATGGTATATATATTATATGGACTTAATGAATATTTAATAAAAAAAGAAATAAAAAAAATAATTCAAGATAATAATATTGAACAAATAAATATTAATAACTACGATTTAACTGCTACTTTATTAATAGATATAATTAATGATGCAAATAGTATGTCATTATTTGCTGATAAAAAAATGATCATTGTTGATAATAGTTATATATTCACTGGTACAACTAAAAAATATTTAGAACAAGATGTTCAAGAATTAGAAAATTACTTAAATTTTATTAATGAAAATACTATTTTAGTATTTATTATTAATAACGAAAAAATTGATGAACGAAAAAAAATAACTAAATTAGTTAAACAAAAAGGAATAATTAAAGAATGTAATCATATCGATAATATAAAACTTATCAAAGATTTGTTTTCTGATTACAAAATAAGTGATGATAATATAAAATATTTAATAAATAGAGTAGGGGATGATGCTACTCTACTTGCCAATGAAATTGAAAAAATAAAAATATATAAAAATAACGATAAAAATATAACTATTAATGATATAAATAATTTGACTTTTAAATCTTTAGAAAATAATAATTTTAAATTAATTGACGCGATTATAAGTAAAAACAAAGTCCAAGCTATTGAACTATATCAAGAACGTCTAAAATTAAACGAAGAACCAATTGCTATTATCATTGCTTTAGCTAATCAAATTAGAATCATGTATCAAACAAAACAACTTTATTTATATGGATATACTGAAAATAATATCGCTGATATTTTAAAAATTCATCCTTATCGAGTAAAATTAGCAAAACAAAATGGACAAAAATATGATTCTGATTTATTACTAGATTATTTAAACAAATTAGCTTATTTAGATATATCTATAAAGAATGGTAAAATAGATAAACAATTAGGATTAGAATTATTTATTTTGACATTATAAAAAGATTTAATAATCTTTTTTTTAAAATATTTAACTTCCGATAATATATATTATGTTAACTAAATAATTTTTATTTTTTAATTGCTTTATTGTTTTATTATAACAAATATTCCATATTTTAACAATCACATTAATAAATAATTTTAGATATTATGTTAATAATATTAATGGGTGATAAAATGAAAAAGAATAAACAAGCTAAAAATTGTAATTCTAACAAATCATGTAAAGGAAATAAAATGAATTCTAACATGAATAAAGAAAATACAAATGCTAATACTTCTTCAAATTATGATTTTGAATAAGTTTTAACCCAAGAAAAAAAGACAGATTTAATGTCTTTTTTCTTTTGTCCCCTACTCTTTTTAAAATTTGTAAATATTTATCTAGCTATATTATGTTTAAAACAAAGTAAAATTATATAATTATTCTCAAAAGATATTGACTTATCTTAATTTTTTATCATATTTAATTTAATATTAGTTTTCTATATCTTCGATTGTTTCCAACTTAAAATCATACATTGTTCTTAATACAGAAATAAATTCATTAGTATTATCTTTTTTACAAATACTTCTAACATAAACTTCTATTTTATTAGATTCTACTTTGGTATATGAATATTTATTTATCATTTCATTGTTAGAGTCTATTACTAATTCATGGGAATACATTTTAAAATTTCTAATTGCTTTTGGTATTTCAGAAAAAGATTTTATATTATTATCAATGATATAATCATGTATTAGTGCTCTTACCAATTTAGCATTATCATAATATACACCTTTATATAACCATTTAGATTTACCTGTCTTATCATTTGAATTTTCTTCTGCAATTCTTAAATTTATATCTTCTCTTTTTATATTTAACATTTTTTCTATGTCAGACATTAAATATTTTTTTCTTTCTAATATTTGATCAATATTCCAAATTTTATTTCCTGCATCATAATACTCTATAATTTTTCTAGAGTAATTAAATGATGTTACTCCTGTTTTATTGTTACCTTCTTCATCTTGGCCTCTATAAATTCTTACTTTTCTATCAAACCCACAATTTAAAGCTTCTTCATTTTTGATATCTTGAAGCAATGCCATGTTACCTAATCCATTAATTTCATTTATTATTTTGTCATCTATTATATGATTCCACTCATTTTTATTTTTGTAAGCTCTAGGTAATATGTGATCAATGTGCAATTTACTATCCAATGAATAAAAACTATTATTTGTTGTTTCTCTATTTTCATATTCCAAAGCTAACATTAATGGTTTTAAGAACTTTTCATTATATACATCATTATTTAAAGCATCATAAACTTTAGCATACATTCTTCTAGAGATTATTGTTCTATTTAAATCTTCTTTAATATCTTCAATGCTGTTACCATTTACAATTGATTCAATTAATTTAAATGAAGTTTGTTTTATTTGGTTTAATGTACATCCTGCTATTAAGGATATATAGAAAAATCTTCTTATTTCTTTAAATAATTTTTCTTTATTTGGATAATTAGTTTGATATGCACTTGTTAATGCAGTCATAACATAAAATTTCCATGGAATATATCTTAAACTTAATACAGTTGCATCTTTTGATTCATAAACTTTTTTCAAAGATTCAGAAAAGCCATGAAGTTCCGCAACTAATTCATACACATCACTTTTTTGAATAATATCTCTTAATTCATCTACAACTTGTCTTTTAGGATTTGATTTTAATTTAAAATATTCATAGAACACAACAAAGTCATCTATTTTAAATCCATATTGTTTTGATAAATCTTCTATTTCTTTCCAATTATTATTAAATATTTGTTTACCTGTTTCATCATCTGGCTCATATTTTCCTAATATATATGATTTTACAATATCTGAGGGAGATAATTCCAATCCTCTATCATTTAATACTTGAAATAATTTAATTGCAAATGATTCATTCATACATTCTATCTTTATAATATGTGTAGAATAAAATATATAATTAATAAATTCATTTAATTCTTCTATAGATAATTTTTTTAATTGTTTATAAAAATAGATAGCTGTATTTATATATTTATATTGTGGATCATCTAATTTTAATTCTTTTTTTGATGGTTCATCTATTTCAGAAAAAGATTCACAGTTAATTATCAAGTCATTAAATATTGAGTCATATTTAGGATCTGTTTGAAGTTGTAATCGGTTTTTCTTACCTTTAAAAGTTATACATCCTTCTATAACCTCTTTATCTGCTGAGTGAATTTCATCACTATTTTCATTTATTTTTGGGAAGTCCTTTACTAATACATTCATTAAAATCATTAAGGTTGTAATTCTTTGTTGTCCATCAATTAATTCAAAATATCCTTTTTTATCATTAACTACAACTATTGATCCCAAAAAATAACAGTCGTTATTTTCATTTCTATTTTGATAAGCTTCATATAAATCATTCCATAATGCTTCTAATTGATCATTTGTCCAACTATATTGTCTTTGATAATTTGGTATTTTATAAATACCGTCTATAGAAAATATTTCGCTTATAGTTTTGTTTTCTGGATTAAAAGTATCTTTTGCCATTATATCACCTCTATATTATCTAAATCTCTTAATTTTTGCCTTAATAAAATTAATATTATTTCTTTTTATTGTTTTACTATCATATATACCTAATTTTAAATCTTTTTTATTCTTTCATCGCAAAACACTTACTACATTAATTATAACAAATATTTCTCAAAACACAAAATGATTTATTAACATAACTATAATTCCTAAAACAAAAAATAAATATGTTAAATTTAATTTATTATAACTTTTAGAAGTAGGTAATAATTCATACATGGATATATGAATCATAATACCTGCTATAATACCAAATAAAAATCCCATTATTCTATCATTAATATAATTGCTCAAAAAAAGATAAGTCAATAATGCTCCAAATGGTTCTGATACAGCAGATATAAATGTATAAAAAATAGCCTTAAATTTGCTGTTAGTTGCATAATAAATAGGAATAGATATACTAATACCTTCAGGTATATTATGTAAAGCTATAGCTATAGTTAAAGATATTCCTAACATTATATTAGTGTTAGTAGCCATAAAAGTTGCTATACCTTCTGGAATATTATGTATTATTATAGCTAACATGGCAAATACCCCTACTCTATATAAATTATTATCTGTTGGAATGTATTTATCAATAAACATAGAAAATATAATACCACTTACAATAAAAATTAAAAGATATAAAATAGCGGGAAATTTAGGAAAGATATTAATTAATAAACTATATGATTCAGGTATCAAATCAGTAATCGATACTGTAAACATTACACCTGCAGCAAAGGCTAGTGAAGCTATTATCATATTTTCATTTTTCTTTTTAAATATAAAAATAGTACCTAACATCGTCGAAAATCCCGCTAAAATAGTTAATAAGAAAGCAAATGATATATTATTCATATCCTCACCTATAAAATTATATGAGTAAATAAAAACTTAATAACAAGTATTAAGTTAAATATTTAAATTATCAATATATTCAATAAAATATAAAGGAACATTTAGTATTTTTCCATCTTTTTTTAAATTATTAGCTGAAAAACGATATGATATTAAATTATCATTATTTGAATTATATTTTGTTAAACTATTATGATTAGTATTTTTGTTTGATTTAACTTCAATGGGAATAATTTTATTTTCTTTTTGAATTACAAAATCTATTTCATTGCGATCAAATGTGTAATAATTTGGAACAGTATTATACAAATATGTTAAAGTGTTAATAACATAATTTTCTGTAAATGCACCTTTAAATTCTTCTAACAATTTATTACCTTCTAATATTATCTTGCTATCTAAATTAGCCATTTGTCTTAATAATCCAACATCATTCATATATATCTTAAAAGCCGATAAATCATAATACGCTTTTAGAGGAAAGGCACATTTAGAAACATTGTAACATTTGATTATTAAATTTGCATCATTAAGCCAATTTAATGAATTTTCGTATTCACGAGCCCTTGCCCCTTCTTTAATAACTTGATAAATAAATTTTTTATTTTCTTTAGCTAATTGAGCTGGAATACCGTTCCAAATCAGTGATATTTTATTAGCTTCATTACTATCTGTATGTTTTGAAAAATCACTTTCATAGGCTTCTAAAATATTTTTTTGAATATAATTAACTTTAGCAATATCTCTTTCCATAACCCAAATATAAACTGCTTCTGGCATTCCTCCAACAATATAGTATGCTTTTAATTTTTCCATTAATTGTTCTTCAAAAATTAAAGGTATTTCTGAAATATCTTTTTTTTGTCTCATATAATCAACTAAATTTTGACAGTCATCAGCAATTAAAAATTCACTAAAACTCATTGGATATAAATTTAAAAAATCTACTTTACCAACAGGAAAAGATGTTTTTGATAATCTTATTCCTAATAATGAGCCAGCACAAGCAATATGATATTCATTGGCTTCTTCACAAAAATATTTTAATGAGTTTAAAGCATTAGGACATTCTTGAATTTCATCAAAAATAATTAAAGTGTTTTCTGGTTCTATTTTATCACCATTTACTAATATTAATTGTTCGATTATTCTTTTAGGATCTTTGGTATTATTAAATAAAGCCGCTAATCCTTCATCATGGTCAAAATTAAAATATGCAACATTATTATAGTATTTTTCACCAAATGACTTTAATAAAAAGGTTTTCCCTACTTGTCTTGCACCTTTCAAAATTAATGGTTTTCTATTTTTACTATTTTTCCATTCAATTAATCTATCAGTCATAAATCTTTGCATAAAATCATCCCCTTTTTAATATTATATCACATTTTTACAAGAATTATTAGTAAATTTATCACACTTTTGTATAATATTTTATAATATTAATCACATTTTTGTAAATAAAATTGCAATTATATGCAATCTATTTATATTTATTATAATCTACACCAACTATTTCACAAGCAATTTCAAATATAGTTTTTTCTGTATCAAGATTTTCTTCAATGTAAAGATTAATATGTCTTTTAACAGATGATTGAGTTACTTCCATATTAACAGTATAAACTTCATTATTATCTTCCCAAATATCTATAATTTCTTTAACAATCCTATCTTGTTTATCACTTGATTCGGTAAGTTCCATTTCCCAATCTTCTACTTTGTAATCATAAATTTTAGTACCACATCCTGTTATAAACAACAAACAGATAAATAAAAATAATATTTTTTTCATATCCTCACCTAAAAGCATAATATCAAATATAATTATATATGTCAATTTCTTTTTAATTTTTTTAAATAATCCTTGTTTTTAATTCGGTATGATTCAATAGCTTTTTGTAAAGCTTTATTATATGTCCAATCATCCAAATTACAATTTTTTAAAAATAATAATGTTTTATTATAGTATTTTATTAAACATATCGAAATAAACCATGCAATAGCCATTTTAACGTAATAATCATCACTTTTAATACAATTTACCATATCAAGTACTTCGTCGATATATTCATCATTTAAATAGTAAAATAAAGATACTATCCCTACTCTTTTTATAAATGATTTATTACTTTTTAAATATTCCTTAATTTTTATTAAATATTTATCTAAATTTTTATTAATAATTTTAAAATTTGCAACAACGATATCACAAGTAGCCCAAGAATTAACATAATTAATATATTCATCGAACATTTTAATTGATATGGCATAATCTTTTAAATAAGTAATAACTAGACCGTGTAATATTATTTCTTCATAATATTTATGTTTGTTATTTTTAATAAAAGTTAAATAATCTAATTTACTTATTTCTTTAGCTATTTTTTTTAAAATTGGAAGTCTTACCCCGATTATATTATTAGTTTTAATAATTTTTTCATTAAATTTTTTATATTCATCATCTTTAATACTATCCAAATATTTAATTAATTTTTTATTATCCGTGAGGATGATATTTGGTATATTCATCTTTTAATTTTTGATTAGAAATATGTGTATATATTTGAGTAGTAGATAATGAACTATGACCTAACATTTCTTTGATACTTACAATATCAGCACCTCTATCAAGTAAATGAGTAGCAAAAGAATGCCTTAAAGTATGTGGGGAAAATTCGGTTTTAATGTTTTTCTTAATAGCTATTTCTTTTACTAATTTATAAAAACTTTGCCTAGATAATTTTTTACCCCGATTATTTAAAAATACATATTCGGTGTTTGTTTTAAGTAATGAAGAACGATATTCTAAAATATATTTTTTTAAATAATATATAGCATAATCACCAATAGGAATTATTCTTTCTTTACTACCTTTACCTAATGTTCTAATTAAATCACTTTCTAAATCGATATCATTTAATTTTAAATTAACTAATTCACTTACTCTAAGACCAGTTGCATACATTAATTCTAACATTGCTTTATTACGATAACTATATTTATCAGTTAAATCAATATCTAATATTTTTTTTACTTCTTCAACTGATAAGACTTTTGGTAAACTTTTTCTTAATTTTGGTACTTCAATATATTCCATAGGATCAGTTACAAAACGATTGGATAATACTAAAAACTTATAAAATGACCTTAATACTGATACATTATGATTAATTGAATTAGTAGATAATTGTTGTTCTCTTAAATATTTAGTATATTCCATTATATCTTTTCTTTTGATATTATTAATATTTAAATTTTTTTTATTAATATATTTATAATATTTATATAAATCATTCATATAAGAATTAATTGTTTCATTACTATATTTTTTATCGATTAATAAATATGTTTTAAATTCTAAAGCTTTATTATTAAATTCATCTTTATTTGGTATAAAATTCATAATGTCAACTCTTTTCTATTAATAATTATATCACACTCTATTAATTTTTTACTAATTTTGATAAAATAATATTGGTGATTTATATGGAACCTTTAGCGCATATTCTAAGACCTACTAAATTAGATGATATAGTTGGCCAAAAACATTTAATTGGTGAAGATAAAATATTAACTAATTTAATTAAAAATAAAAAATTATTTTCGATGATTTTATACGGTAAACCTGGTATTGGTAAAACTAGTATTGCTACAGCTATCGTAAACGAATTAGGATATAAATATATATTGTTAAATGCTGTTATAAACAATAAAAAAGACTTTGATGATGCAATATCTGAAGCAAAATATAATAATGAGTATATTATCATTATGGATGAAATTCATAGATTAAATAAAGATAAACAAGATCTGTTATTACCTTATTTAGAAAATGGTTTAATAACTTTAATAGGAATGACTACATCTAATCCATATCATAAAATAAATCCAGCAATTAGAAGTAGATGTCAAATATTTGAATTAAAAGAATTAAATGATGAAGATATTAAAGAGGCTTTAAATAAAGGTATTAAATATTTAGAAAATATCCAAATAAATGATGAGGCAATTGATTATATTGTTAGATTATCTGGTGGGGATTTAAGGTTTGCTTATAATTTATTAGAAGTTGCTTATTATTCTAGTAGTGATAAAGTGGTAAATATTGAACACATTAAAAAAATAAATAATAAACCTGTATTCTTTCACGATAAAAATGAAGATGGTCATTATGATGTATTATCAGCATTTCAAAAATCAATTCGTGGTAGTGATGTCAATGCTAGCCTACATTATTTAGCAAGATTAATTGAAGCCGAAGATTTGGATAGTATTTATCGAAGAATGACTGTTATCGCCTATGAGGATATTGGACTTGCTAATCCTTCGATGGGGCCTAAAGTAGATGCTTGTATCAATGCTTGTGAACGATTAGGATTACCTGAAGCAAGAATACCACTCGCTACAGTCGTAGTTGAGTTGGCTTTATCTCCTAAATCTAATTCGGCTCATGTTGCCTTAGATAATGCTTTATTAGATATTAGAAATGGTAATACTGGTAATGTGCCTAATCATATTAAAACAAATTCAAAAGATTACAAATATCCTCATGATTATCCTAACGCTTTTATTAAACAACAATATTTACCTGATAATATTAAAAATAGAAAATATTACATTCCTAAAACAACAAGTAAATATGAAACTATTTTAAAGAGTATTTATGAAAAATTAGAAAAATTGCAAAAAAATGATTGAGACAATTTCAATCATTTTTATTTTGTTTTAGGAACAGTTAATTCACCATTTAAAAGAGAATGATATTTTTTTTCTAATTTTGCTTTCATTTGGATTAGTCTTTCACGTTCTTCAGGTGTTAATATTTCTACATTAGCATTAAATAATAATCTAATTAAACTAATTAATTCTGTTGAACTAATTGATTTTGTTGGAATATCTGTTGCCATATTAATTAAACTATAATAACTTGCAAACATTTCAAACGAAATATTATTTAAAGAAATTATTTGATTCATTTTAGCAAATTCATTTCTATAATAATCGTCTAACATTTTACTATTATTAGGATCTTTAAATGTTTGAAGCATTAAAGCGCTTAATCCCATTTTGACATAATTAAAAGTTTCTTCATCATTTTCCGTTAAAATTGGTCTAACTCTTGTATTTAATAATGCCCAAATATACTTTAACGGTTTTTTTATAAATCCTTTCTCTACAGCATGACTTAGTCGTAAATAATAAGTTTTAAATTCATTAACTGTTAAATCGTAAAATTTTAAATATTCAATCATATCTTCAAAATATTTAATATATGTACTATTTTCCATAAATTTTCCCCCTGAATGCGTATTATTATAACATTTTTTATATATTTGTCAAATTCATCTTTTAATGTTTAATAATATATATTGACCGATATTATCCATAATAATATTGGTGATAGAATGAAAAAACAAAGTATATGGATGAATGAGTATAAAAATAAGATAAATAAATTAAATAAAGATATAGAATGTGATGTTTTAATAATTGGTGGTGGTATAACAGGTTTAACAACTGCCTATCATTTAATGAATAAAAACTTAAAAGTAGTTATAGTAGAAAAGAATCAAATTGGATGTGGTACTACAGCTAAATCAACAGCTAAAATAACCTATTTACAAGATTTAATTTATACAAAATTGAAAGATAAAGCACTTCCCTATTTAAAATATCAATTAGAAGCTATTAATACTATAACTAAAACAATTGAAAAAGAAAATATTGATTGTGATTTAGAAAAAGTAGAATCTAGGGTTATAAATAAAAACAAAGATAAATTAATAAAAGAAAAAAATATTTTAGAATCTTTTGGTATTAATGTAAAATTAATAAATAATTATATTAAAGTAGATAATACTTATGTCTTTCATCCAATTAAATATTTATTAAAATTAAAAGAAATATTATTAAAAAATAATATTGAAATATATGAAAAAACAAATGTAATTAAAATACATGATTTGATTTATACGGATAAATATAAAATAAAAGCTAAAAAAATTGTTTTAGCTTGCCATTATCCTTTTTTCTTATTTCCATTATTAACGCCCATTCATTGTTATTTAGAAAGATCATATATTTGTAGTATTAAAAATAAAACTAATCAAAATTTTTCATTAATATCTAATAATCCGGTTATTTCTATGAGATATTATAAAGATAATTTAATTTATTTAATTGGTTCTCATAATATAAATAATAAATATAATGAAACAAAAAATTTTGATAAATTAATTAAACAAGCAAGTAAATTTGGAAAAATAGAATATATTTGGTCCAATCACGACATTATAACTAATGATAATTTACCTATTATTGGAAAGATTAACAATAGACTATTAATTGGTACTGGTTATAATACATGGGGAATGACTAATGGAACATTAGCCGGAAAAATATTAAGTGAAATTATTTTAAATGATAAATATTATGAATTATTCGATCCCAAAAGAAATTTAATATTTAATATTAATAATTTGGCTAATATTTTATCAACTTCTAAAGCTTATATTGAAAATAAAATTATATTAAATAAAAAATGGAATAAGAATGTTATATTTACTAAAATTAATGATGATAGTGTTGGTATTTATATTGATAATAATAAGAAAAAACATATAGTATATAATAAATGTCCTCATTTAGGTTGTAATTTATTATTTAATGATGTAGAACTAACCTGGGATTGTCCTTGCCATGGCTCAAGATTTGATATTGATGGTAATTGTATTATGGGACCAAGTTGTCATAATATAAAATATAAAAAACAGTAAAATTACTGTTTTTTCATACTAAAATATGAAGTTTCTGTATCTAAAGTAATACCTCTTAATTTTGCCATTTCAGTAATTGTAACAAACGCATAACCTTGTTTTTGTAGTTCCTCCATTGCAAGTAATGCACCTTCAACAGAAGACTTATATATATCGTGTACCAAAACTATTGCCCCATCGTGAGCATGTTCAATAATTTCATTAGCAACTCTATTTTTATCTTTATATTTCCAATCTAAAGGATCTACATTCCATAAAATAATGTTCATATTAGCCAATTCTTTATCGTGATTATTTAAATTGCCATAAGGTGGCCTTAATAAAGTTGGAGTTTTACCAATTGCATCTTTTATTGCATCATTTGCTTTTTTTAACTCTTCCATTAAAGCAGAATCACTCAATAAATTTAAATTACGATGATTGTATGTATGACTACCTATATCATTTCCTTCTAGGTATGCTCGCCTTATTGTTTCTTTATTATTTTCTACCCTACTACCTAAAACAAAAAATGTAACTTTTGCGTCATATTTATCTAAATTATCCAATAAATAATTAGTATTAGTTTCACTAGGACCATCATCAAAAGTAAAAGCTATTAATTTTTTATTTTGAAATTTACTTAAATCTCTAGTTTTTGGAACTATATTTATAACTTCAGTTTCTTTACTTATACCACGGTATTCTTCTTTTAACAAGTCATTAATTTCTTCATAAGGTATTACTATACTTATTTCACCATCAGCCCACGAAGCAACTTGATATGGCGGGAATAAAATATTTAAGCCTTCATCAGTAAATTTGAAATGTTTATAATTATCTAAGATTGCCTCTGTTCCTTGTTTAACCCATAACTCATCAAAATTTTTATCTTTTATATCTAAAACATAATAATATACAATACTAGATAATTTTTTAAATGATTCTTCATTTTTAAAAAAATGCATTATATCGATAAATTCATCAGATTTATTATCATAATAAATACTAGTATCATCTCTAATATAATGTGCACCACCAGTATAAGAAAATGTTAACATATAAATATAGGTAATATTATTATAATTACTTTCCGTAACTGACAAATTAAAATCATATTTTGGTTGTTCTAAATCTTTTGTATCTTCTACAACACTAAGAAAACTTTCTTTTTGATAATCAATATATTCGTTTATTTTATTCATAATTTTTTTATTGTCTATATTTGGATAATCTATCTTTAAATCATAAGTATCTGTACTATTTAAAATATGTATTTCTTCTTTTTTAGTAAGTCCTTTTACAACAAATATACTACTTATTAAAATCACTAAACTCAAACTTAATACTAATATTTTACCTTTCTTATTTAATCTTCTTTTCATACATACCTCCTACTAATAATATGCCTCAAAATAATGTTATTTTCTAGTATATCAAAAAAAATAATATAAGCAATATTCTTATATTATTTAAATTTTATTTTACACATAAATTGACAGATCGATAAATAATTTATAATAATTATAGATTTATTTTTAACTTGCAACTTTTCGTGATTGAATTTCTGCTATTTTTTCAAACACTTCAGCTGCATTAGATTCGCTAATTTCAGTATAACCTAATTCTTTTAAAGCTTGAACTTTAACCGTATTTAATTCCATAGTTCTACTCATTTTTTCTTCTATTTTATGCTCTATTTGGGCAACAAATCTTTCGTGTGAAGCAGCAATTTTGGTTTTAGAAGTTCCGCCACCATTATATAGTGAAAAAGCTGAAAATAAAATACTTTCAAAAATAAATTGTTGTTCTTCATTAAAAACAAATTCCATAGGTTTAGTAAAACCAGCCGCTTTTGAAACATAACCTAAAATATATTTTAATTCTTTTGAAGTATCAATTGATTGAAGATAGTGATATAAATATAATAAAATATAATATCCTTCTACATCATTTTCATCTTCTATTTTTTCTTTTAAAATTTCAACAATATCTTGAAGTAATATTTTTTGTTTTTTACCTAAACCTTCAAAAAAAATATTATTTTCATTTTCATCTTTACAAGTAGAACTTAATCTTTCGTCTACTTCATATATATAATCTGTTGTTATTTTTATTTTGGCAATTTCTTCCGCTGATTTAACACCCAATAAATTTAACAATAAAACTTTTTTATCTTTTGGCCATTTATTAATGTTATCTAACTCCAAATAATTGTATATCATTTGTCGAGATACTCCTAAAAATTTTGCTAATTTAACTTTAGAAATGCCAAGTTCGTGTAATATCTCATTTAATTTATTCATTTTATTAACCCTCCTATAATAATTTTACCACATTATTGTCAATTGTCAAGTGTAAATAAAAAGTATATTCTATATGTACCAAAGTTTTTTATTATTTTTTCTTACTTCTTTAATTATACCGCCACCTAAGCATTGTTCGTTTAAATAAAATACACACGCTTGACCTGGTGTTACCGCTTTAACTTTTTGAGGATATTTAACTAGAATATAGTCATCAATAAATTCTAATTCAACTTCATTATCTGGTTGACGATATCTAAATTTAGCGGTACATTTATTAATTTTCTTATCTCCTAACCAATTTATATCAGTTACTATACAAGAATCACTATACAAATATTCACTATTACCTAAAGATATATATAAAATATTTTTGTTTAAATCCTTACCAACCACAAACATTCTATCTTCATAACCACCAATATTTAATCCTCTTCTTTGACCAATCGTATAATACATAAGTCCTATATGTTTACCAATTATTTTATTAGTTTCGATATCGACAATATCTCCTTCTTGATTGGGCAAATAATTTTCTAAAAATTTTGTCATATTTCGTTCGCCAATAAAGCAAATACCTGTTGAATCTTTTTTCCTCGCAGTAATTAAATTATATTTACTTGCAATTTCTCTTACTTCTGTTTTATTTAAATGACCTATTGGAAACAAAACATTTTTTAGTTGTTCTTTTGATACTTGTGACAAAAAATATGTTTGATCTTTATTTTGATCAATTCCTCTTAATAATTTATTATTTTCTATTCGTGCATAATGACCAGTTGCAATAAAATCAGCACCTAATTTTTTAGCTTCTTTTACAAACATATCAAATTTAATATATTTATTGCACATAATATCAGGGTTAGGTGTTCTACCTTTTTTTAATTCTTCTAAAAAATATGTAAAAACATAATCCCAATATTCTTTAACAAAATCTATTCGGTGTAATGGAATATCTATCTTTTTGCAAACTTCCAAAGCATCATTGTAATCTTGTTCTTGCGGACATATATTGTTATTAATAGTTGGATTACCTAAATAATCATTATTAACTGTTGCATCCCAATTACGCATAAATAATCCAATTACTTCATATCCTTGTTCTTTAAGCAATATGGCAGCTACACTACTATCAACACCACCAGACATTCCAATAACTACTTTTTTCATAAAACTCACCAATTAAATTGTACCAAATTTCTAACGAAAAGTCACTATAATGAAAAATATTTCATTAAACTATTGCAAAATAAAAAGTGTTGGATTATTATATATTCCGTCAAAGAAAGAAATAATCTCAACACATGTATAATTATACCACAAATTACAAAATAAATAAACAATTATTTCTCTCTTTGAACAATTTGAAGGGAGTTTTTTTATGAATACTGATGAAAATCAAAAAATTTGGATTGATAAAATCCATGACAATCTAATTTTAAGAGGAAGGAGTGAACGTACTTTTATTAATTATAAAAGTGCTTTAATGAGATTTTTTCAATATTATGATTCTAATACCGACATTGAAAGATTAAGAGAAAATGATATTATTAACTTTCTTAAAGAAAAATTTATCATACCTAACAAATGTAAAAACACTTATAATCTTACTGTTTGTTCTATTAGATTATTTTACATTATATGCTTTAATATTTCACTTAATAGAGTGCTATTACCTTCTTCTAAATTAACGAAGAAGTTGCCAACTGTATTATCAAAAGAACAAGTGATAACTATTATCAACAATGAAAAATATTTAAAACATAAATGTTGGATTTTGTTAGGCTATTGTTGTGGGCTTCGCGTTAGTGAAGTGGCTAAAATTAAAGTGGAAGATATGGATGTTTCTTCACATAAATTAAAGGTTTTAGGTAAAGGAAGTAAAGAAAGATATACTATTCTTCCTAATATCGTCATTAAAGCTTTATGTCTTTATTGTAAAAAAAATAATATTACTAACGGCTATATATTTAAAGGTATATCTGGAAAACCTTATATGAATGAAAAAACTATTATTAACTACTTTTCGGTTATTAAGGATTTGTATAATTTCGATAGTAATA
>CALVVV010000014.1 GCA_944363995.1 uncultured Bacilli bacterium | reverse complement strand
TTCGTTAGAAATTAGGTACAATAATTTTATAACACATTTTTCGCATGCTCAAAATGTGCTATAAAATACTTAACATTTTATCATAAATATATTAAAAATTAAATTAACTTTTACCAAATTATAAAATATAATGTTTTTTATAAACGTTTTATTAAAATCATGACAGATTAACGACTGCCGCCACCGCCACCGCCGAAAGAGCCACCGCCGCCACCTCCTGATGAAAAACCGCCACCACCAGATGAATAGGATTGTGCACTTGCTCTAGCACTATTAGCAGCTGATACAGATTTAACAGAGATACTATTGAAGAAAATAATAGTATCAAAATCAATATTATTATCAATAGATTCAATAAATTCTGGATACATATTTTTTAGTTGCTTAGCTACTTTATCAGCAATACCAAACATATAAGCAAACATTAGGTACTCATCCCATAAATGAACTTCAATGACTTCTTTAGTATTAATAGATGAAAAATCTTCTAAAAATAATTTCAAACCATATATTTTCTTTGATTCTTCATATAATGTATCATCTAAAACATTAGGATATTTACATTCTTTACGATTATGTCTTTTAAAAATATGACCAGCTGATTTTAATTCATTAATTTTGTCATTTTTAATTTTTTCAAAAATTCTTAGATAACGGCTATAATTTTTACGTGCCCATTTTTCCAATTCTTTATTTTCTAAAATACCATCTTGACTTGCTATATACATTATTTGATATAAATCATTTTCCAATTTATTATTAATAACAATATTATCATAAAATTGTAAAGATGTGTTTTTATTATTTTTGATAACCTTAATTTTATTTTCTTTAACCCATTTAAGTAATATTGCCCCTAAAATATTAGAATTTGCATTACTAAATTTATTTAATTGAATTAATGCATTAGCAAAATATATATCTTTATTACATGGAATATCACGAAAATAAGGTGTGTTCTTTTTATTAATTTTCTTATTGTTTATAAATCCATAATTCTTATTTCTAACTGAAAGAAAAATTAATAAAATAGGAAAAAGAAAAATTATAAAATTTAAAAAAACTAAAAATAAAGATAATATTTCTTCATTAGAATTATCATATTCAAAACTACCTTCTTCGGCAGCTTTTAAAACATCTGAAAATGTGTTATAACGATTACTAATATTAATATTATTAAAAGTATTTATTGGAAATTTGGCTAGTAAAACCACATATTTATCATTCATATCTTCTTCATTGGATAAATATATTTTCCCATTTTCAACATAAGCATAACCTTTATAACCGTATCCCCAAACATCTAAAGTATCAGGAAAATTATAATAACTAGACAAAACAATTGAAAAGTTTTCAAAATCAACAGATGATAACCGATCTATTAAATTAAAGTAAACAACTTGAGAATCAGTTGTATTAAAAACAAAATTGGATATTTTGTAGTTCAAAACAAAAGTATGTTTATTATAATCATATTTACCAAAACACAATTCCAATCCTAATTTTGTTTTATTAATTCCGTAATAACCTTTTTTCTCATTTAAAGATTCATCAACATTCCAATCTTTATAAATTAAAGGTTGGCCATCCATTGTTACCAAAAAATCAGTTATTTGCGAATTACCTAAATTATTATATACTTTATACCATTCAGTACCGTCACTGCCATCAACAACCCATGTTTCAGATATGTTTGCGGTACCATTCTCATCTAAATATATGTCCATTTCTATATCATAAATATGATTAGTTGCAAAAACAATATTTGTCCAGAACAAAAATATAAAAATTAAAAATATTAGCTTTTTCATTATTACTCCTTAACAGTTTTATCATATATCGCTTGAAATTGTTTTGAATAAGGTTTTAAAACTTTATTCATAAAACATGTTTCACATAAAGGATCATATGATTCATCCTCACCAATTAAAATCTGATTACCATCAAAAACATATTTATTATTAACTTTTCTTGCATTAAAACGCGCTTTCTTGCCACAAGCACAAATAGAAACTAATTCATTCAAATCATCGGCATAACGAATTAATGCTTCGCTACCAGTAAAAAGTTTACCTTGAAAATCTACTTTTAAGCCATAACAAATAGCAGGAATATTCCAATCTTTTGTTATTATAACCAATTCTAATACCTGTTTTTCTGTTAAAAATTGTGCTTCATCAATAATCAAACAAGTAATATCAGAATAATTTTTTAAATAATCAATTAAATTATCATCAGATTTCAATAAAATATCTACTTTTTGGCTCATTCCTATTCTGGAACACACAAAATTACCACCTTTGGTATCAATAGCTGGTTTTATTATTAAAGCTTTCATTCCTTTTGAATTATATTTATAAGCGGTGGTAATAACTTCAATAGTCTTACCAGCGCTCATAGCACCATAATTAAAATATAATTTTGCCATATTCACTCCTTTTTAGCACGTGGATGGGTTTCTAAATAAATGTGACGTAAATGTTCATTAGAAATATGAGTATAGATTCCTGTTGTTGCTATATTTTCGTGTCCTAACAATTCCTGAACAATCTTCAAATCGGCTCCTTCATTTAATAAATGAGTAGCAAAAGTATGCCTAAAAGTATGAGGTGAAACATTTAATTTTAAACCACTTTTTTTAATAATATCATCAATAATCATTCTAATACTTCGATCAGTTATTTTATTACCAAATTTATTTACTAATAAATATTCACTATTTTTATTTAATTTACTTCTACTTTTAAGTAAATATTCATTTAATAATTCACAACATACTTTACCATACAAAACATATCTTTCTTTATTGCCTTTACCTAAAATTAAAATTCGATTATTATCAAAATCAACATCTTTTAATTTAATGTTAACCAATTCACTAACTCGAACACCACAGGAATATAATAGTTCTAAAATAAGTAAATTACGAAGGCCTAAAACATCTGACTTATCTGGAACTTTAAACAAAATTTCTAAATCATTATAATTTATATAATTAGGTAATTTTTTCGTAATTTTAGGATTAGATATTAATAAACATGGATTTTCTTTAATTTTACCTATTTTTGTTAAATACTTAAAAAAACTTTTTAAGCTACTTATATGCCGACTAATACTTTTACTAGTATATTTTTTATCATATAAAAATTGCAAATATTTTCTGATAAAATTATAATCAATTTTATTAGTATTTTGGGCAAATGTATAAAATTGGTTTAAATCTTTTTTATAACTAGCAATAGTATGACTAGAATAATTTTTATTTTCTAAATATTTATAAAATTCATTTAAATCTTTTTTCATGAATATCTTTAAGTCCATCGGGAAAGTAATCTGTTTCCATCTTTTTTAAGTCATCTAAATCAAAAGGAATACAATCAATATGATAGCGTACACCATTAATTACATAATATTCTTTTGCTTCACCACTTGAGATAGGTTCAAAATCTTTAGGTTGAATTTGACAACTTTCTTTATAAATAGCCTCAATTGTTTTTAAATTTGGTCTTGTTTGTCTTTCAATTTCATAAGCTTTTACAATAATTCTAAGAATATCAAAAAAATTTTTTTTATTTCTTTTTAGCTCACGCCTTATAAAATCTACTTGACTTTTAACTTTATAATTCGCATATTTAATTTCTCTTGTTAAAAAAGGTGAAATAAGCTTACGAAATCCATATTGATTAAATCCAATTTTCTCTAAATTTAAAAATCTTTGCATTGTCATTCTATCTTTAACTATTTCTTTAATAGCTATTATATGTTTTTTATATAAAACTCTTTTTTCAACAAAATAAGTATTACCATCTTTTTCCTTAGCTTCTAAAATTACAATTCTTCCACGAAACATTCGTCCTTTTTGGTTAATTGCATTGAGATAATTTTTATTTTGTTCTAAAAATTCAGCAATTTCTAATTCAAAATAATCCCGAATTTGTTCAGAATTTTCAAATTTTTTTGTCGTAAATTCATCTATTTTAACAGCATCATCTTTCTTTAATGTAAGACTTTTGAAACCTTCTTCATCTAAAACTAAACTAAGTGTTCTTTCCATATTACCCACCCTTTTATTTATAAAGTTTTATTATTGGTCTAACACCATAATCTTCATGGCTTATATCAGCTGTATCAATTTTACCATCAGATTTTACGACCCAAGCATAAAATGACATTGATTTGCTAGCACTTCTTAACCAATAACCATTATTTATGTTAGTTGTTAACCAAGAAGCAACCTGTCCATTTTCTTTGATTAATTCTGTATAAGATGGTATACTAGCTCTTGATTCAATATGAATATCCTTATAAACTTTGTCATTATTATCATCGATTACTCGATATTTACGTAAAGGAATGTTAGTCCAATCTAAAGTGGCTTTATTTACTGCTTCTAATGCATCAATTGGTCCTTCTAAATTATCGGATGGTGCCCATATTGCATAATTATTAATATTATGATCTAAAATTAGGTTAACAACTTCACCATCATCACTTAATACATAAAAGCGATAAACATCAACATCATTAACTTGAATAGCTAATTCAGTACCTATTTCACATTTTCCATTATTGACGCAAGGATTAATTGTTTCAATTTTTAAATTTAAATCAATGGTAGCTAAATCAGATAGCAAATTGCCTTTATCAATAATGATATTTTGATTTTTGACATTTTCATAAATGTTTTTATATTCGGTATCTTCTTCTAAATAAACTTTATCATAAAAATAATAATTACCTGTTATATTAGGAATATTGCAATTATGTAATAAGACTTTATTTTCATTTGAATAGTATACCTCTTGACAAACAATATCTGTTTCAACATTAGCTATTAACCAATCATTATCAATTAAAGTAGTTTCAAAAGCATAAACTTTATTTTTTATTGCTTCTTTTACTTGATTACTATAATTTGATAATTTTATTTCAAAAGGTTTTACTTCTTCTTTATCATTTTGGATAAAATAATAACCAACCATAGTTAACACAATAATAACTAATATCAAACTTAAAATTTTTGACTTCATTCTCTCACCATCTTAATAATAACATATTTTATTTATTTTTACTAGAGTCAATATAACGTTTTTGACATTCTTTTATTAATTCTAAAGCTTTATTAGCATCTTGATAATCATAAACATTAACTGTAATATTTTGTAATGTTTTGTAATTTTGAAAAAAATTTTTTATTTCTTCTAAAGTAAAATTTGATAAATCATTTAAACATTTAACATCATCATATCGAGGATCAACAGCTACCACCGAAATTAATTTGTAATCTTCATAGCCATTATCAATTACTGATAAATAACCAATAATTCTAGCGGGGACAACACAACCGGGAAAAGTTGGTTCAGATGATATAACTAAAATATCTAAAGGATCACCATCTAAAGCTAAAGTATTTTCAATATAACCATATTCAGCAGGATAATTCATAGCCGAAAATAAAACACGGTCTAACTTTATTCTTTTAGTTTTTTTATCAATTTCAAATTTATTTTTAGTTTTTAATGGTATTTCAATAATAGCATCTACAACATTATTCATTTTTATTCTCCTTAAAATTATTAATAAATTCTAAATAAGCCTTAGTTTCTAATTTTAAATCATATTTTAATTTTTTATTAGTTAATTTATTCATAAAATATTTTACTAAACTAGGATTTCTTACTAAAATTGGACCTAAAATATAAGTTCCATAAAAATTATTTTTATTAAAAAACAAAGATTCTTCATCAAGATAACTATTATTATTAATAAATCCTAAAATTTTGTCTTTAATTTTTCCTTTTGTATAAACTTCAGTCATTTTACGTTTACCACGTTTGACTTCATAATCAAAGATTTCTAATCCTTGCAAATTTTCGATTTTTTTACCAAACATATCCATACCATTACCAGTAACTAACATAAATTTATTTTCTTCAATATATTTTTTTATTGCTTTTTGATATTTTTTTAAATGATTTAAAGCAACTTTAAGATTTTCTTCGGTTCCACTACCGATATAAACTAAATCATAATCATCAAAATTTAATTGATCATCTAAAGATAAGTATAAAATTTCAGCTTTTATTTTATTATATTTTAAAATATTTTTAATTATTTTAATATTGCCTGATTCACCATATAAATTAAGAAAATCATAATACAAATAAGCTATTTTCATAATAAACCTCTTTCTTTTAATTGATCTAAATATAAATAATTTAAGTCAAAATATAAAACACAATATAAATTACCTTTCATATGTTTTAAACAATAATCTAAAGAATTTTGGTAATCTATGCAATAAGAGAATTTTTTAGGATCAATATTAGCCTGTTTTAAACGTACAGCTAAATCATATGCAAAAGGACCAATTAAAATAATTTTAGCAATTGTTTTATCATTAAGTAATTCAAAATTAATATCATAAAGCCAAGAAATATCCTTTAAATCATACCGTCCACTTATTCTTGTAAAACCAATAGCTACAGTTTTTATTTCTTTCTTTTCCTTAATATACTCTAATGATTGATTATAAGATAATGGTGTTTCGTTTTTGCTTAATAAAATGATACCCTTATTATCTTTGTAATTAAATTCATTTAGTCTTTTTACTTTAAGTGATAATGAATTTAATGCTTTAACAATATCATTTTTATTTAATTTATCCACTCGACAAATAGTATAACATACTAGTAAATTGTAAATATTATATAAAGCGTCATTATTTAACTTAATTTCGACATCCTCAACTTTAAACTTATTTTTTAACAATGTCGCTGTGAATTCACAATTAGGATGATTATAATCATTATTAGGACAGTGATAATATCCTAAATTCCCATAATTAAAATAATCAAAAATTAATTTTTTATGACAAATTGGACAATAAGCTAAATCTAAAGTATCGATTTTATTAATTGCAGTTGAATATTTATTTTCATTTAAACTATAATAAGTTATTTTATTTTTTTTATTTAAACTAAATTTGGTAACTAATGGATCATCAGCGTTTAATATTAAATGTGTTTGTTTCTTAATACTTTGATATATTTCATTAAAAACTAATTCAAAATGACCATTACGTGCTAATTGATCACGTGATAAATTATTAATAATAAAATATTTAGGAGTAATATATTTAAACACTTCCTTAACATAACGTTCATCTATTTCAATAACTAAAACATTTACTTTTGATTTGAAATTGATTGTACTTGTTTCAATAATTGTTGTTGTTACGCCATCAATTAAATTAGAACCCTTAATATTGCTACCAACTTTATATCCGCAATTTTTATATACTTCTGTAATTGTTCCAACCACACTTGTTTTACCAGTAGTTCCAGTCACAAAAATAGTTGTATCAGGCAATTTGAAAAATCGCAAAATATTTTTATTTAATTTTAGTGCCAATTTACCAGGAAAAGAAGTTCCCCGCCCTAATTTATGTAAGACAAAGATTGCTATTTTAGCTATCACAATAATTATTCGATTCACTTTTATCACCTTCATATATTATTATAACATTTTTTTATTAAAATAATTTTTTTTCTTTTAAATTTTGTAAAATATGACATAATACTATTAGGAGGTTGATAATGATTTTGAGAGGAAAAGTTGCTATCATTACTGGTGGAGCAATGGGAATTGGTTTAGGTATTTGTAAAGTATTTTTGAAACTTGGAGCTACTGTTATTATATTAGACTGTTCAGACAAAATTAAAAATGCACTAGAAGAACTAATTAAAATTTCTAAAAACATAATTGGTTATAAAGTAGATATTACCAACAAAGATTTAGTTGATAAAATAGTAACAGCTATTTACAATAGATATGGGAAAATTGACATTTTAATTAATAATGCTGGTGTGTTTAAATTAACCAAATTTTTAGAAATTAGTGATGAACTTAGAGATTTTCATTTTGATATAAATATTAAAGGAACATGGAATGTTACTAAAGCTGTATATCCGTATATGATTAAACATAAATATGGAAAAATTATTAATTTATCAAGTATAACAGGCGTCAAAGTAGCTGGCATAGGTGAAGTAGCTTATGCAACTACTAAAGCTGCATTAATTGGTTTTACTAAAAGTTTAGCTATAGAATCTGCTAAATATAATATTACCGTCAATGCTATCTTGCCAGGCTATACTATAACACCACTGTTTAAAAAATTCGCTTTAAATAATAATATTAATATTACTAAAAGTGTTATCAAAGAAATTATTTTAGGAATTCCAATAAAAAGACTTGGCACAACAGAAGAAATAGGCTATTTAGCAGCTTTTTTAGCAAGTGATTTAGCTAATTATATTACAGGAGCGGAATTTGTTATCGATGGTGCTACATCAATTCCTAAAATTAAAAATATTGATGTTTAAAATATAAATGTTTTAAAATTCCAAGTATACCAAAAAAAAGACCATCGATTTATAATCAATAGTCCTAAAACCAAATTATTTAGTTTTATAATTTTGGAAAATTTCCATCTATATTAAACGCTAAATCAGCATATTAGCGTACACATTAACAACAAATATAGATAATCTATATTCGTTCAATGATGTACCATTATTTATTACAATTGTTACTTATAATATATCCATTTTAATAAATTATATTCATAAAAATTTAAAATTTCTTTAACTTTACCTATAAATAATATATGACTTTTTTATTTTTTTGTGAATAATTTTATGGCGGACTTGTTGTTATTTTTATTTTATTTTTTCTAAAATTAAATTTAATACTCCCTTGTTTATCTGTTCTATATATATCTGATTTATTCAAATTGTTTAAAACTTCAATATGGGGATGATTATACCAATTATTTTTACCTACACTTATTACTGAATATTTTGGCTGAATATAATCAATAAATTTAGAGCTTGAACTAGTTTTGCTACCATGATGACCAACTTTTAAAACAGAAATATTCATTAAATTATATTTTGCCATTAATTTATTTTCTACTTTTGTACCAGCATCTCCCATCAAAAGAAGTTTAGATCCATTTAGCTCAGTATACAAAATAATAGAATTATCATTTTCATTATCATATATTTCATCATTTAAAAAATATAATACATTATTATGAATGTTTAGTTGTTTGATATTTTGATAATACTTAATCTTTTTATCATTTAATATTTTTATTATTTCCGATTCTAATTCATTATAATTATCATTATTAAAAATAACTTTACTTATCTTAAAATTATTTATTAAATTGACACTTTCACCTAAATGATCATAATCGCCATGAGTTAATATTAAATAATCTATTTTCTTTATACCTAAACTTTTAAAATAAGGAATTAATTTATTTATTGCTATATTATAATCACTAAAACTATTACCTCCAGTATCAATTAAAATATTTTTGTTTTTCAATTCTAATAAAATACTATCACCTTGACCAACATCAATCATTGTTAAATAAATATTATGATTAAAATATTTAATATTTGTATGAATAACAATTATTATAATTAAAAGATAAAAATATTTTGGTTTAATAAAAACAAAAGTAATAATAATATAATAAAATACAAATAAAAATATATTAACTTTACACATAATTAAATTAATATTAAAATTATTACAAAAAAGAGATAATTGCTCCATAATATTTATGAATAAATACAATATATTGTCAAGACATGGAAAAAACAAAACTATCAAACAAAGAGGAAAAATAATAAAAGTAACAAATGGAATAAAAATCAAATTTATAAAAGGACTTATAAGATTTATATAGTAAAAATTATTAATCAAAATAGGAATACTGGCAACAAAACAAATAAAAGAAGTTACAAGCAATTTAATTAAGTAATTATTAAATTTATTTATTAAATTATTAAAATATATTAAGTAAAAACAAATAACAAAACTAAATAAAAATCCAACATTATAAATGTAATATGGGTTATATAAAAGCATAAAACAAAAAATTAAAATAATTGTTTGTTTTTTATCATATTTATTAAAAATAAATAAAAAAACAGCTCTTAAAATCGAAGGTGTAAAGTTGGTTAAAAAAGCATAAAATAATAAAATAAAGCTAATAATTATATGACTTTTTTTAAAACGTTTAAAAAATAGTAATAAAAAACTTGCTAAAAAAGTAGTATGTGAACCCGATACTGCTAATAGATGAGTTATGCCATTTTCTTGATAAACTGTTTTTATTTTTTCATCTAAATCTTGATTATCTCCTAAAACAAAAGCTTGAACATAGGCTTTTGTTTTTAAATCAGCCATTTTTTGATAAATTTTATTTTTAATGTAATAAAATATATTTTGATTATCTTTTACTTTAGTTATTTCATCAGCATTCAAAATAAAATATATTTTTTCACTTAATAAATATTTACGATAATTAAATAAATTGAAAATAGTATTGTTATATGGCTTAGTTAATGTGCCAGACACTTTGATATAATCACCTAATTGATAATTAAGTTGTTCTTCACAATAATAAGTTACTTTTATTTTTTCTTTAGCTTTAATTGTTAAATCAATTTTATTTTCATCATAATTTATTTCAGTTATATATCCAATTAATGTAATATCACCTTCTTGATAATTTGTATAATAAATTAAATTATTGGTTATATAAAATGTATATATAACAGTAAAACAAATTAAAATCTTATAATACCAATTTTTCCTTAATTTTATTAAAAGTTGCTTCACCAATTCCATTTACTTCCATTAAATCTTCAATTTTTTTAAATCCCCCATTTTCTTCACGATAAGCAATTATTGCTTTAGCTTTTACTTCGCCAATTCCGTCTAAAGTCATTAATTCGTCTAAAGTAGCATTATTTAATGATATTTTGTCATTTTCAGTATTTGTATTATTATCTACAACATTATTTGGATTGTTATCTACAATATTATTTGGATTGTTATCTATAATATTTTCAATACAAGCATCGTTTTCTATTTTAGGACAAATACATTCTTTTTCTATATATTTGACACTAGTATTACCTTCTCGCATTTCATTTATTTCATCAACCGTATAAATAATAAGAACCATTTCATCTAACAAATTTTTACTTAGATTAATTAAACTTGTATCAGCTTCTTTTGTTAATCCACCACTAATTGCAATAGCATCAATAACACGACTATTTTGAGCCAGTTCATAAACTCCAGGATTATTAACCGCACCTTTAATATCAATTTTTATTGTTTCATTATTGGACTCTTGAATAGTTTCTTCTATCTTTTCAATGCTTACTTGTTCTACTATTTCCGTTTGTTCGTCACTTGGTATTAAAGATATTAAAAAAAGAATAATTATAATAACAATTATAATAAAATAATAATATTTTTTTAAATAAAACATAATTCACCTCCTATTAGTTATATAGGAGAAAATATAATAAATTCCTTTTTATATAGAAAAAAAATGAAAGTAATTTCATTTTAATTTAAAAACCTCTATTTCTTAAAAATGATGGAACATCAGTATCATCACTGTCATCATCATTAGAATTGTAAGTTGTATTAGTATATGTATGAGTAGTTGGTTTATCATTTTCAAAACCTGTAGCAATAACGGTAACTATTAATTCATCATTTAAGTTTTCATTAATAACAGCACCAAATATGGTATTAATATCAGTATTAGCACTTTGTCTAATTACTTCTGCAGCTTCTTCTACTTCATATAAAGTTAAGTTAGCACCACCAGTTACATTAATGATAGCATCGGTCGCTCCACTTATACCAGTTTCCAAAAGTGGGCTTGATACAGCTTGTAAAGCAGCTTCTTTAGCACGATCTTCACCGACACCCATGCCAATGCCAATTAATGCATTGCCACGTTTCTCCATAACAGTTTTAACATCAGCAAAATCTAAATTAATAAGTCCAGCAACAGCTATCAAATCACTAATTGACTGTACACCACGTCTTAAAACATTATCAACCTCTTTAAATGAATCTAATAATGGTGTTGATTTATCGATAATTTCTCTTAATCGATCATTAGGTATTATAATTAGAGTGTCTACGTGTTTTTTTAATTCTTCTAATCCAGCAACAGCTTGTTGCATTCTTTTTCTACCTTCAAAACTAAATGGTTTTGTAACTATACCAACAGTTAAAGCTCCTAAACTTTGTGCAATATCAGCAATAACAGGAGCAGCACCAGTACCAGTTCCACCACCCATTCCACAAGTTACAAACACCATATCAGCACCTTTTAATGCTTCTTCAATTTCGTTTTTACTTTCTAACGCAGCTTCTTTACCTATTTGTGGATTTGCACCGGCACCTAATCCATTAGTTAAATCAGTTCCAATTTGTATTTTATGAGGAGCTTTTGAATTCTTTAACACCTGTAAATCTGTGTTAGCGACTATAAATTCGACACCTTGTACACCTGATTCTATCATTCGGTTAACAGCATTATTACCACCACCGCCAACTCCAATTACTTTAATATTAGCTAATTGATCCATTTCTAATCCAAACATGTATATCCTCCCTTATTCGCCAAAGAAATATCCAAACACTTTACCTAACATTGAATCATTTGCATTCTTTCTAGGTGTTGATAGGATTTCAACTTCTTCATTACTTATCATTGAATAATCTTTTCCTTTTAATTTAAGCTTATTTATAAAATATATAATATTCCCAATCGCTGAAGAAAATTTATTGTTTCTTAGTCCGATTAAGTTTACATTACCTATTATAGCACATTTTCCTAATTTTTCTCTACAAATTTGACTAAAGTTTGTCATATTTGTAATTCCTCCAGTAACATAAATGATTTCTGGTTTATGAGAAGTCAATTTATTTAATTCCTGATTAGCTAATGTTAATATTTCATCTAATCTTGAAATAACAACTTCACTTAACTCATATTGATTAACTTTAATGATTTTTTCTTCTTTATTTTTCACTTCAATTATTTCATTTAAAGATGCACTTGTCCTCGTAGCCTGCGCAAAATGTTCTTTTAATTCATTTGCTATTTCTAAATTAGTATTATACATATAGGCAATATCATGATTAACATTATTACTACCCATATTAACAATACCATGTTTAACAATTATTCCTTTATTATATAACGAAACTTCTGTTTTTTCAGCGCCTATATTTATAACTGCGCTGATGCATTCATCAATTTTTTCATCTCTAAAAGTATTAATATCACCAATACAACCTAAAGATATATCAACTACTTCTATTCCAATACTATTTAACAAATTAACTACCGAATAAATATTTTTTTTAGGAGTTGTAGCCAAAACAGCGCGTGCTTTTAATGTATTACTTTTTTTACGTAATGGTTCTTTAGTTGTTTCATTATCTAAAGTAAAATCAATAGGAATGATTGTCACCATTTCTTTCGTAATATCAAAGTGGCTTTTCATTGCAGCTTGTAATACATTAACAATATCATCAGCTGTTACAATTTTTTCTTCATTGGTTACAGTTGTTTCTCCTTTAATTATATTAAATTCGGCATAATAACTAGGAATTATTGCAATTACCTGTTTTATTTTAAAACCCAACATCGCTTCAATTTCATTAAAAGCTTGTTTGATACAGTTTTTTGCATCAATAATATCATTAATTAAGCCTTTTTTTATACCTTTAGATTTGACAGTAGAAACTGCTAAAAGATTATATCTACCACGATATAATTCACAAACGACAACTTTAATGTTGCTAGACCCAATATCAATACAAGTATATACATGTCGCAATTAACTCACCTACTATCTATTTAATATTATATAATATTTTTTAAAAAAAGAAAAGATAATTATTCAATTATTTCAAAATTATTACCATAATCTAAATAAAGAATACCTTCCTTATCTGGTAAATTTTCTTTAATTGAAATATACTTATTAAGTTTATAAAAAGTACTAATATTTATATATACATAATTTCCATCACTCATAGTTAAAAAAAAGCGGTTATCATCAACATTATTAGGATCAAATTGAATTTCTGAAATTTTACTTAAAATTGATAAATCTAACTTTCCCATTTCTGTAACAAATTCATCAAAATAAGTATCTGTTATATAATTTAAAACTGTTGGTACAGGATATTTTTGATCAATACTTGTCCCATCCAAAAGAATAGTTTGATTAGTCGAATTATAGTAAAATAAAGGTCTATTTTCTACTACATCAATATATATTTGTGTCAAAAATTTTTTCGTAACTTTTACATCTTTTATCAATTTGGATTCTTTTAATGCTTGTTTTATTTTAGAACTAGAATTAAATAATGTCTTAGGATAATCACTAATATTAGCTAATTCTATTATTTGTTGATCACTTAAATAGTAATTATTAGTAATTACAATATTAGTGATTTTTAAATTAAATAAGAAATTTAAAAAAACAATTATAGTTATAATTATAATCATAAATATTATAAGTCGATCATATCTTACTTTTCTTTTTTTGCTTTTTTCTAAATTGTTTTTTCTTCTTTTCATAATTACCCCTAATCTACAAATTCTTGTTCAACAATCAAATCTATATTATACTTTTCTTTTATTTTCTTTTTAATTTCTTTTATTAAGTTTCGAACATCAGTAGCAGTAGCATTATTTTTATTTACGATAAAATTGGCATGTTTTTCGCTAACATAAGCTCCACCAATATTTTTACCTTTATATCCTAGTTCTTCAATTAACCTACCAGCAAAATCATTTTCTGGATTACGAAAAACACTCCCAGCTGAAGGATATTCTAATGGTTGAGTTAATAATCTTCGTTGTTTTCGATCAGCAATAATATCCATAATCTCTTTAGCATCACCTTTTTTTAATATCATCTTCGCTTCTAAACAAATATAATCAGGATGTTTTTGTAAAAAACTTGTTCGATAATGAAAATCTAAATCTTTGTTATATAAGGTTATAATATCAAAATCAGGGGTTAAAACTTTAACTTCACTAATGATATAACCCATATCCGATTTATAAGCTCCGGCATTCATAAATATTGCTCCCCCGACAGTACCAGGAATTCCTGACGCAAATTCTAATCCGGCTAATCCCAAACGGGCAACTTTCATACTTAATTTAATTAAATTATAGCCTGCGCCAACTGTTACTATTGTATCAGATATTTCCAATTTATTAAATTCATCTAATTTAATTAAAACGCCTTCATACATTGAATCACTAAAAATTAGATTAGAACCATTTCCCAATATCTTGTGTTTTATTTTATTTTCCTTTAAATATTTCAACAACTTAATTAAATTTTTTATACTATTAGGATACACAATAGCTAAAGCACGCCCTCCAACTTTATAAGTTGTGTAGTCTTTCATCAAAGGATTATTGACAACTTTACCAACATGTAATCTTTTTAATTTTTCAGTCATTATTTTACTTCCTATCTATTAATTTTTTAATATTATCATAAATTATTGAAGCACTATTGTTTACTTGTAATTTTGATAAATTTGTTTTAATTTCTGCTATTTTACTTTTATCTTTTAATAAATCATCAATAGTTCTTACAATAATATCTCCTTTCAAATTCTTTTCTTCAATCATAATAGCACAATTAGATTTAACTAAATCTAAAGCATTCTTATATTGGTGATTATTGGGAACATATGGGCTAGGAATAATAATACTAGGAATTTTTAATGCTATTATTTCACTTAAGGTACTAGCGCCAGCCCTTGTAACTATGATATCAGTCTTTTTCATAATTCTTGTCATTTTATCAATATAAGGAACTACTTTGACATTTTTAGGAAAATTTATTTGTTTTATTTTTTCATAATCAGTTTTACCAGTAACATATAAAATTTCATATTCTTTATTGTTAAATAAGGACATTGTTTTAATTAAAAAATCATTTACTTTACTAGCTCCTAAAGACCCCATAACAAATAAAATTAATGGTTTATCTGATAAATTAAATTCCTTTTTATCACATGCTACAACATTTAAAGCATCTTCACCACAAGGATTACCCGTCAAAATTACTTTATTTTTAGGAAAATATTGTTTACTTGAAGGAAAAGAAATACCAATCATATCTGCATAACTGCTTAAGTAAATATTAGCTTTACCAGCAACAGAATTTTGTTCGTGAATAAAAGTTTTATAACCTAATTTTTTAGCCGTTTTAATAACAGGTACTGTCACATATCCCCCAACGCCAATTACTATATCTGGATTAAAATCTTTAATTAATTTTTTACATTTTTTATTAGCTTTGATTAAAGAACTAATAGTTTTTAAATTTTTAAATATCTTTTTTCTATTGAATCCATATATTTCAATTTGTTCAAAAGGAATATTATATTTAGGAACAATATCTTTTTCCATTCTATTATGTGTCCCAATATATAAAAATTCACTATTTGGTTCTTTCTCTTTTATTTTATTAATAATAGCTAAAGCAGGATAAATATGTCCACCTGTTCCTCCAGCGCTTATAACTACTCTCATAAACCACATCCTCTTTGTCAATTATATCATAATTATATGATTTTTTGAATAATTAAATGAAACATTTGATGACTTAATTTGACAAATAATAAAATATTATCTATAATACTTCATTATCAAAGGGGGAATGGTTATGTTTGGTGAAATACCTATTTTTGGTAATAGTGAAAATAAAATAGATAATAAAGGAAGATTATTCGTTCCTAAATTTACTGGTGTCGAAGAAAATGATCGATTAGTTGTCCAAAAAGGTCAAGGTAATTATTATGTTATTATCAATTTTAGTGAAATAGAAGATAAATTAAGAGAGTTGAAAAAAAGTAATCAAGAAGGAAAAATAGAAATTATAACTAGTTCTATTGTATCTTTAGTAAAAGTAGATAAACAAGGTAGAATTATTTTTCATCCTCATGAATCATTTGCTATTGATAGAAAAGTTTTTATTCACGGAAATTATGATTCTATCCAAGTTTTTCCTTCAGAAGAAGATTACATAAATCATATTAAGGAATTAGAAAAGAACCGTTAATTGGTTCTTTTAATAATACTTAATAACATTAACAATATTATCTTTTTTTATTTTTTTAGTTGCAATTAAGAATGATAAATACACAATTACTATTACACCTATTACACATATTATAAATGGTGGTATAAAAATATTTAACGGTATATCTAATAGACTATCAAAAGTATTTTCACTAATCATAGCAATCCTTAAAAAAATAGAAACTATTAAAATAAATATTAAAAATCCAAACAATAAAGATTTTAAACTCAACATTAAACTTTCATAAAAAATCATTTTATTAAATTGTTTATTTGATAACCCTAAACTTTTTAAGATAGCAAATTCTCTTCTTCTTAAATTTAAATTTGAACTAATAGTTCCAATAATACTAACAACAGTTATAAAAGCAATAAATCCCAAAGCTATATAAATAACTAATTTAACACAATTACTAGTAACAACTTGTTCGTGATACATTGCCGGATAATTAAGATAATATATTCTTTCATTATTTTCAATTAACTCTTGCATGTCTTGATCCAATTTTAAATAATCATCAGATATAAGATAAATATGAGTAAGATGATCAATTTGCTTTTCTTGTTCTAATAACATAATCGGAAAAATACTTGTTGTAAAAACACCAGGGTAAATATCTTCTAAAAATCCAGATTCATTTATAACTTTAGCAGTAACATCAAAAGATTCTTGATTAGCATAACTACTAGTTGGAGTTAAAGTTAAAGTTATATTTTCTTGATTAAATGCTTTTTTATTATCATCTAAAATATTAAAAATAGCAGCACTATCAAATTGATACTTTTCTTTTAACTTTTCGTAATTTTTAGAATCAACATAAATAACACTAATATTACCTATTTCATTATCAACTGTTTGATAATTATAATATCCAGATTTATAAAAAACATAATCTTTTACAGAATCAAGATTGCTAATATAATCAAAAATATATTCTGTTGAAATATTATTTAAATCACTTTCAGCATAGCTTAAATAAACAGTATTTGAAACTGCATAACTATCTTCATAACTATATAATGCAATTGACAATAATGAAGTAGCTGTCAAAAATAAAACTATACCAATCACAACAGAAATAGTTGTGATGCGATATTTTGCCCTATCCCTTTTAACACTATTAGCTGATATTTGGCCACTAATACCAAATAGCTTTTTTACTAATCTATTTTCTTTTTTATATTTAAATTTTTTTGTTTGTCTTACTTCTTCTATTATGTTAATTGAACCAGCCATTCTAGCTACTGATAAAGTAGCTAATAAAGTACTTACCAAAATAAAAGCTAGAGAAACCAAAACAAAAATAGGATAAACTGAAACTGTATAAATATTAGTAGCAATTCCTTCTAACATGCTATTTATAATAAATAAAATTAATGAAATAAAACCTAAGCTTAATATAAATCCTAAAGGAATTGCAATAATTAAAACAATTATTGATTCTAAAAATACTGAATATAATATTTGTTTAGGTGCTGCACCAATACTTTTATACATTGTATATTTCTTTTTCTTTTCGTTTACTGATATTGAAAAAGCATTATAAATAATAAAAAATATAATAAAGGCTAAAATTAAACATAAAAACATCGCAAGTAAAAAATAGACGGCATCATTATTGCTACTATAATCACCATTTGGATCAACACCAGCATAATAATACAATAATGAATTATTAATCGAATATGAAGAATTAGATAAACTATTAGCAATATCTCTTATATTATTATATATATCTTTATATGATTTTAAATATATAAAATAAATTGCTTCACTATCAAGTTCATTTTCTTTAGTAATAACTATATTATCTAAATTAAGTTTTTGTAGTTCAAACGAATTATAAATTCCTACTACTTCATATTCTTTATTATCAATTTTTAAAGATGAACCAATTGGTAAATTGTCTAAATAAGATTTATTTGAACTAATGATTATTTGATTATTATTAGTTGGCAATTTACCATTTAAATCAAAACTTAAATCAAAATTATCACTAATACTATATAAATTATTTTCAACTTTAAAAATGTAACTATATTTTAAAATTCGCTCATCATTTAACTTATCTTTTTCATTTGTAGTTGTATTATATATTATTGCATGATGCGAACCATATAAATCTATGACATTATTAATTTGATTTTGCCTTATTGTCGAAATTGCTAGTCCGACTGAAAATAGTAAAATACAAGATAGTAAAACACTAATAAAACATAAAATGAAATTTTTCTTATCTTTTGATATATCTTTCAATGTTAACCTGGTTATTATTTTCATATCATTCACCTAAAGTAATTATATAACATTTATTTAACAATATCAATACAAACTTTAATACAAACTTTTTAAACACTTTATCAATTCTTTATATTTGCTAGATTCAGAATCGACATTAATTAAAGATAAATTTTTACAATCTTTACTTAAATATTTTTCATTAATATCTAGTTTCCTAGCTTCTTGTAATTATATTTTTGATTCTTTTAAGCTTTCTATTTCAGATTTAAGATTATTCATAGAAATGGTTTCTGCACTGCTAATTGCTCTATCATACTCTTGGGCATCTTTTATATATTGTTCTACGCTAAATTTTAATTCATATAAATCTTTTAATATCATAACTTCAAGAATTAAATTTTCACTTTTCAAACCTACTTCACTACTAAAACTTTTAACTATTTTACTTACATCATTACTAGATAAAACATATTCCCAATGTATGATAATATTATTTAATTTATCAAATATTATATCTTTTACATCAGAACTTAAAAAATTATTTTCTACTAATTTTCTTATTTCTTTTATCAAATCAATTATAGAACCATTTTCATTTATTTCCTTATCATTTACTATTGAAAGTTGATGATATAATTTTTGATTTTTTAAAATTAATGGCGCTAATTTATGTAATCTTTCTAAAATTGGTTGTAATTCTTTGCGAAAATTTAATTCAATTTCATTTATAGATAAAGTGTCTAATTGATTATTTTTTATTTTTAAAATATTTTCATTTAATATATTTATATATTTTTTCTTTAATTCTTGATATTCACTATTTAATTCATCTTTTGATTTACCTACTAATTTTGAAAAAACTCGTTCTAATTCTCTTAGTTCTTGCGCTAAAGAAACATCATTTTCATATCCTTTTAAAGTTTTTAATAACTCTAAATATGGATTTAATTTACTATTTAAATTCATTATTTCATTATAAATTTTATCTAATTTTTCTTTAAAATAAGTTTCAATGTCAAAATTTATTAAAGTTAAATTAATTACATATTCATCACTTAAATTATCTAATATATTTTTTTTAATTCTTCAATATATTTAGTTTCTTCTATTATTTTTGATAGATTAACTATTTCTTTTATTTTTAAAAAGATTTCATCATCTTCTATATTTATTTCATTACCCGATAAATATTGTAAATATTGATTAATTTTTTTACTTAATTTTATTATTTTACCTTTAGTATTCAAATTTTGAATAATCATTTCTAAGGAAAATATTAAATTATTTCTTAATGTTTTAGAAGAGGTATCTTCGAGTATTAAACTTGGTTTATTTTCCGTATTAAATTGTGGTTTAGAATTTTCCAATTTTGTTTGATATTCATTAATTAAAGAATTAATTTTATTGTTAATCATCTGTTTTGTTCCATCGTCTAATAAATTAATTATAATATATATCTTTGATAATAAAATATTTATCTCATCATCTACGTCAGTTATAGTTGTTTCTTGTTTTATAAAATCATCTAAATTGATATGTTTTAAAATGTTTATTTTAATATTTGGATATTTAGATGCAAGATATTTTATTTTTAATTTTTCAATTAAACCTAATTTATCATTTATAATATTTATTTCATCAATATTAAAAAAATAATCGAAAAAATAAGTTTCTGGATTAATAAATTTAAATAAAAAATTATAATCACAATCAATTATCGTCATTTTTTTTACATTTACGCCAAAACAACAACCATCTATCAAAGCACCATTATTATAAAATATTACTTCTATTAATGGATTAAAATGAAAAGCAACAGCTTCTACTTTTTTAATGCTTTTGGGCAAATATATTTTTTTTATTTCATTATGCCTAAATGCACCACGGCCAATATAAAGTAATCCTTCTTCTAAAATTAAATTTTCTATATTTTGATTATCATATTTATAATCACCAACAACTCGCCCTTTTACAACAACTGTTTTACCCATAAATAACACAACCTTTAATGGCCAGTATTATACCACAAATTTTACTTTACATCAAAGTATTAACAAATAATTTTATTTATAATATAATATTTATATAAAACTTAATAATTGAAAGGAGTATTTATTAAGTTAGCGCCTGAACTAAAAAAGTTGACGAGGATAACAGTTATCGAAAATTTCGGCGGATACTGTTACGGGAATGTGCTCTCGCAAATATATTACAAACCATAAAATTAATATTATGACAAAAAATATATTATGCACTTTTATTTATGGAGGATTTTATGTGTGGTATTTATTGTTATGTTGGTAAGAAAAAAGCTATTCCTATTCTTTTAGATGGATTAGCAAGTTTAGAGTATCGAGGTTATGATTCAGCAGGAATCGCATATGTAACTGATAAAATTAATATTAACAAAGAAAAAGGACATTTGAGTAATTTAAAAAATTTGATTGATGCTCAAACTGATACTTATATAGGTATTGGTCATACAAGATGGGCTACTCACGGTAAACCAAGCAAAAAAAATGCTCATCCTTTTAAACAAGGAAAAATTACACTTGTTCATAATGGTATAATTGAAAATTATCAAGAATTAAAAAAAATTTTAACTGAATATAACCTTAAAAGTGAAACTGATAGTGAAATATTAACTTGCTTAATTGATAAATTATATAGTGAATGTCATGATATTATTAAGGTTTTAGCCAAATTAAATAAAATTATTAAAGGCAGTTATGCCATCGGTTTAATTGTTAAAGATGACAAAAATAATATTTATGGGATTAAAAAAAATAGTCCTTTAATATTAGCGCAATCAGATATTGGTAATTTTTTAGCTAGTGATATACCAGCTATTTTAAAATATACGAATAAATATATTTTATTAGATGATAATGATATTGTTAAAATGAATAAAGATGAGATTACAATATATGATTCAAAATTAAATATTTTAGATAAAAAAATAAATACTTTTGATGGTGATGTTAGTAAAATATCAAAAGGTAAATATGAGCATTTTATGGTAAAAGAAATATTTGAACAGCCTGATGTTTTATATAAAACATATTTAGAAAACCAAAATTTACCAGATTTAAAAAAATACAATAAAATTCATATTGTTGGTTGTGGAAGTGCTTATCATGCAGGATTAATAGGTAAATATTATATTGAAAAATATTGTAATATTGAAGTTAATGTTGAAATCGCTAGTGAATATCGATATAAAAATAATTTTATTGATAAAAATACTTTAGTTATTTTTATATCACAATCAGGGGAAACAGCAGATACATTAGCTTGCGTTAAAAAGGTAAAAGATAAATGTGATACATTAGGTATTATTAATGTAATTGATTCTTCAATTGCAAGAGAAGTTAAAAATGTAATTTATACTAAAGCTGGTTGTGAAATAGCAGTAGCTACTACTAAAGCCTATAGTTGCCAAATATTATTATTAATGATGATGGTCTTAAAAAAAGATATTACTAATTTAATATCTAAAATAAATCACTTATTAAAAAATAATTATGAACAAATTTCTCAAAAAATATATAATAAGGAACACTTATTTTATATTGGAAGAGATATTGATTATTATTTAGCTTTAGAAGGGTCATTAAAATTAAAAGAAATATCTTATATCCATAGTGAAGCATATCCAGCTGGGGAATTAAAACATGGAACAATTTCTTTAATTGAAAAAAATACAGTTGTTATTGCAATTGCAACTGATAAAGATTTAGTTGACAAAACCATTAGTAACATTAAAGAAGTTAAAGCAAGAGGAGCTTATGTTATATATATTACAACCAATAGCTTAAATCAAGAAAGTGACTTTTATGATGAGAAAATAGTTATTGAAGAAGATTTATATCAACCTCTATTAACTATTATTCCTATACAATTGATTGCTTATCATGTTGCTAAATTAAGAAAATGTGATATTGATAAACCTAAAAATTTAGCTAAATCAGTTACTGTTGAATAAATTATTTAGAATTTTATTCCCTATTACAAGTTTCAAAATAATTATAATTAACTTAAAACAAACAAAGGGGCTGTCATGAAATGAAATAATTTCATACAGTTCTTTTTTTGTTAATTAAAATATAAAAAAATGCTAGAAAAGTTAATTTCTAACGCTATATGTGATACAATCAATTTGTTGAAAGAAGATGTATCACATGAATTATTTT
>CALVVV010000013.1 GCA_944363995.1 uncultured Bacilli bacterium | reverse complement strand
CTAATACTGGAATTGAAAATTCAGTACGTGTAGCGTTTGCTCAAATTGGGCGTGTCGAAGCTACTACTGGTGCTACTGGAGTAGAAACTGAAATTAATAATATAACAGCTATTACTTGTAGTGATGTCGCAGCAACTACTGGACAAGTTCAAGTAACAGGAATTTGTCGTAATGCACAAATTTGGGAACCAAATGACAAAGATCATGTTCAAAATGCTTTAAATTATTATAATACTTCTTGTCGTCCAAGATTAGTTGCTGGTACTGATGTCGAAGCTAAAGAATCTTATCAATTAGTTGAACCTGGTAATACTTGTACAGAATTAAATTTAGATACTGCATATCCAACTTATGCGATTAGTAGAAGAATTGATATAGTTGACCAAGTTAACGTTTATGATGGTGCAGAATACAATGGATATGTTGCTAATACAGGTACTTACGAAGATTACTTAGCTGCTGATGATAAAGACACATTTAAATTAGTAAATTTTCCATATTTTACTGATACAATGAAAGATATTCCAGGAAGTGAAAGACCAGAATTTATGAGACTTGCGCCAAATAGTATTACAAAAGTAAGAGTATATATTTGGATAGAAGGACAAGATATTGATAACTATGATTTCGCACAATTAGGTTTAAAAATATCAGTTAATTTTGGATTTACTAAAGAAAGACTTGAAGAAGGAGATATTGATTATACTGGACCAAGTACCGATATTACACCAACTTTAAGTCAATAAAAATAGTGAATTTATTCACTATTTTTTATGTATATGAGAATTATTTAACAAATACTATGTTTAATTATAGTATGGCTTTAACTACTATAGTTTTCTTAAGCTTAATATTTAGCTATATAAATATATATCAAAAGGAGATAAAAAAACATATATTAAATATTTACCTATATTATCAATAATACATTAGTGAATTTATTAAAAATAATCTTTATTTTTATTAGTTAAAATTTTTCTCAATATTTATGAAATTTCAGTGAAGTAAGTGATTTAATAAGATAATCACTTATTTTTTTTAATAACAAATATATTTATGTATATTTTTATATTACTTACATATAAAAATAATTTTTTCTTTTATTTATCTTTTTCAATATATTTTTCTATATAATAGTGCAAAAAATGTCGAAATATGTTATAATGTTATTAGCATAGGGTTGGGTAATGAAAGGGAAGATATTTATGAAAAAATTGAAAAAAGTATTGAAAAAAATTCCCAAAATAAATTATGTTGTTTTTTTAGTGCTTGTTGTTTTATTTGCTTCTTTTATGTTTCCATCTTTGGCACGATTTAATAATCGTGTGCCAACAACAAATATAACTACTTGGGATGGAACTGTTGCACAAAATTATCGAAAAGGTACTGGTACTAGTGATGATCCTTATATTATTGCTAATGGTGCGGAATTAGCTTATTTTGCTGAAATGTTAAAAACGACTAATTATGAGAATACTTATTTTAAATTAAATAATGATATCGTTTTAAACAATGGACTTTTTGGCTATGATGAAGAAAATGGTCCAACTTATAAATTAAGTAATTCAACATTTTATTTAAAAGAATATTCAAACGAATTTTATGATAATGTTAATCGTGAAAACACTAAAATTGGCACAATTAATTTATTTTCTAGTTTGGATAATTTTCAGGGTCATTTTGATGGTAATTTTTATACCATTTATGGTTTATATATTACTAATGATAATGAAGATATTGCTTTATTTACTAATTTGAATGGTGAAGTAAATAATTTATATATTGAAAACGCTCTAATTTATGGTGGTAGTAATACTGCTGGGGTTGCTGCTAATGCTAGTAATAGTACATTGACTAATATATTGTTTAATGGTCATGTTATTGGGAAAAAATTAATTAATACTGTACATGAGGAACTATTAAATGACCAACATATAGTTATTGATAATGAACTTGGTGAATATAAAATTGTTCTACCTAATTTAAATATTAATAATATTACAAAAACAACTTTAACTGGTAATGTTAATACTGATATATTTATTAATGGAACGGAAGTAACTGGTGATTTTAGTTTAGATTTAGGTAATCTTTTACTTGATGAAGTAACTGTTACTTTTAAAGAAAATACACCAAATGAAGTTATCATTACTAATTTAAAATATGATATAAATTATAATATAGCTAATACAGCTGGAATTATAGCTGATGGTAATAATGTTACTTTAAATAAAGTTATTAATAAAGCTAATGTTTTTGGTGAAATGTTTACAGCTGGAATTATAGCTAAAGCTAATGATGTTGTGCTTAACAATACTTATAATATAGGAACAATTCAAGGTCAAGTAAGTGCTGGAATTATTGCTAGTACAAATAAAAATATAAGCTTAAATTATGTTTATAATAGTGGTTTAATTACTGGTACTAGTAGTGCTGGATTGATTACTAATATAAATAACAGTACTGTAAACATTAATAATTCTTTTGATACACAAGATTCAACTTTTGTAATAAATATCATTAATAATTCTAATGTAACAATTGATAATTCATATGCTGTTACTCAAATACCACTTAATAGTCCTAATCAAACAAATTTTATAAAAACTACACTTGATAATTTGAATAATAAAGAATTTATGATAACTAATTTAAATTTTAAAGAATTTGTTGATCAAAATGATATAATCACAAATGATAATAATATTTGGATTTATGAAGAAAATAGTTTACCAATTTTATATATTGATGACATAAAAAATCCAATCGCTAATATTCACGTAGGTAGTTATACATGGAATAATTTAGGAGTTAATAATAATTTAATTTATTTTAATTCTAATATTACTTTTAGTATCACTCAAGCTGATAATTTAAAACCAATTCAAGAAATTTATTATTATATTAGTCCTTCGGAAATTCCTTTAACTAAAGCTGAACTTGAGTCAATAAATAATTGGACTGATTATCAAGATGTCATTCAAATTGATGAAGAAGGTTTTTATATTATTTATGCTAAAATAATTGATACAAACAATAATATATTTTATATAAATACAGATACCTTAGTTTTAGATAAATCAAAGCCTATAGTTAATATTGAATTAGATACAAAAAATTGGACTAGTTATCATGAAAATTTGGATTATATATATATTAATGACACTACTGAATATAGCATAATAGCTAATGATAATTTATCAGGAATATCTAGCATTCAATATTATATTTCTAATCAAATTTTAGATTTAGATTCATTAACAAATGTTGAATGGATAGATTATTTAAATAAATTACAACTAGATACTTTAGGAACATATATAATTTATGCTAAAGTTGTAGATAATTGTGGCTTTACAACTTATGTTAATAGTGATTATATTACATATAACGGTTATAGTGTAAATAGTTTAAAAGTTGGTTATAGTGAAGTAGACGCAAATTATATTAGTGCTTTATCTAGTGTGACTTTTAATTATACTTATCAAGATTCAAATCCTTTAAAAGAAAACGAAAGCCGTAATATCATTTCTAATACATTACTTCCTAATAATACCAAAATAACTTTAATAGATAATATTAATAAAAAAGTTTATTTTTATCAAACAACAGATGATAATTATGGTTATGATATTAGTTGTAGTAATAATGAATGCAAATATGCAACTTATCCGTTAAATTTGTTTAAAGAGTTGGGAACCAATAGTGATAGCTATTTTATAGATACTAGAAGTTCTATTAATGATGATTTTACTATCAATTTTGATTTTAGTGAGGCTGATATTGTTAATAATTATGAAAATGTTGTTATAACTTTGGCTATAAAAAATGATGATATTGTAAGAGATACTCTAATCAGTAGTAAAAAAACATTTAATATTATCGATTCGAATCAATCATTTTTATATATAAATAGTGATTATGATAATCAGCCAATTCAATATAATAGTAATTCTACTACAGAAATAAATATTAATACTGGATTAAATCAAGAAAGTTTTGCTGGAAATATTGTTCATGATTCATCAAATGAAGGAAAAATTATTGGAATTGCTATAAAATTAATTGATAGTGAAAATAATATAATATCTAAAGAAAAATTAAAAAATATCAAATTTAAAATAGCAGATAAAGAATATTCACCAGATGATGATGGAATCGTTAGAATTAATTTAGAAAATGGTCTTAATTCTGTTAATAAAACATTAACTATTGTTACTTATGAAGATGAAGCCAGTTTAAATGATGGTAATTATTCTTTTGTAATTAACAGTTATTTAGCTTATGATGGACTTTATACAAATAATTATAGTGCTGACAATATTACAATACCAGTTAAAGTTAGTAATTATGTTAAAAATGAATATAATTTTGATGTTTTATTTGCTGATGAATATAAAATAATTGATAAAAAAAATGATGTTACTTTAGATTTAAATATTTTACAAACAGGAGTAATAAATGGTAGTGTGAGAATTTCTTTATATAAAAAATCTCAATTAACAGCTTATAACCAAGATTATAATTTAATTAATTTAGCTGATTATATTACTAATGAGTTGACTATGGCTAAAGAAAATGTTTATAATTTGGTTGAAAATCCAATTGTTTATAATGATAGTATTGATAGTTATAATAATGTTAAACTTAATTTAAAACCTGCTAATTTAGAAAACGGAGGCTATAAATTAGTGTTTGAACTTTTTGATGGAAATCAAAAAGTTGGGGTTATTGAAAAAAAATTTATAATAAGATAGGAGAAAAATTATGAAAGGCAAAGTTTTAATTATATTATTTACTTTAGCATTATTATTATTTGGTTCTGGTATAACTTATTCATTTTTTAATTCAAACACTAATGGAATGGTAGACCAAAAAATTGCCAAATTTGTTTTCGATGCCCAAAAATTAGATAATTTAAGTTTAGATATTGATGATTTATATCCTAATAGTAGTAAAGAATATTTATTTGCTGTTAGTAATAACTATCAATCAGCCAAAAGTGATGTTACATTAGAATATCAAATGACAATAAAAACTTATCATTTTATGCCATTGATAATTGAATTATATAAAATAGATAATGATACAGAAACTTTATTATTAAATTGCGATGAAACAAATAGTCGTAATCAAGATAATGAATTAGTTTGTAATTTAGATATTCAACAAATGGCTTATAATCAAGAAATTCTGCACAATTATAAAATAAAAGTTACTTTTCCAGAAGAATATAATACATTAGAATATACTGATTTAGTTGATTTTATTGATATAGAAATTAAAAGCTGGCAGAAAATAGGGTGATAAAATTGAAAAAAAATACAAAATATTTAATAATTGGAACTTTGTTTTTAGGTGGAATATTATTGTTTACATATGGTTTTAGTTTTGCTAGATATATTTCTAATACAGTTTGGAATCACTATTTACAAACAAAAGGTTTTTATTTTAATAGCAAAACATTAGGAAAAGATGTTGTAAATAATATTTGGGATGGAGAAAGTATTTATTTTGATTTAGAAAATAGTTTAAACGATTTAGTTGCAACTGATTATGATATAACTTATCAAGTTACTTGCAATATTATAGAATCTGATGTATCCAGCCAATGCTATATTAATGGAACTAACTCTAATACATATATTGGGACATTATCTAGTGATTACACATGTATTAATGATACAGGTGATGGTGTTATAGTAAGTGATTTTGATCGAAACACTTGTCAAATGCAAGGATATCGCTATGCAGCAGTTAAGACTGTGCAAGACATATATTTTGATATCGTTGGCAATGCTAATGATGTTTTAGCCAACATAACAGTTACTAGTCTTGAACCTTATACTAAAACAATAAGTAGTGACTTTATTCTTCATAAAGATCAAAGTGAGGAAGGAAATATAAAATTGCAATATAATGAAAATAAGCAATTGATAATAACTAACTCTTACAATGAAGATAAAAGAATAAAAATAAATTGGAATTCTTCTAAATTAAGAATTATAGAAGATGTATCATCCGATTTTCAAGTTGATACGGAAGGTTATATTAATGAAATGATAATTACTATTGATAAAAAAAATAGTTTGAGTTATCAATTTTATGAAATTAATGAATCAAGTGTAAATGACTTTTCTTTGATTGAGTTAAATTAAAAGTATTGATAAAAAAAATTTTTTGTGTTATTATTAAAATAGGAGGTTATGATGAAAGCTTTAAAAGTAGTAAAAAAAGTATTATTAATTTTTATTGGGGTTGTTTATTTTGTCTTTGCATTAGCTATGACAATATTACTCCTAAATCAAAATGATTATGGAATAACTGAGATAGATGGAAACTCGTTTGTAATAATAAATGATCAAATAAGTAGTGATAAATACGAAAAAGGTGATTTAGTTATTGTAAAAAAACAAAGATTTGATGAATTAAAAGTAGGAGATGAAATATTTACTTACCGTGATGTTAATCAAACATCTTATCAAGTAACATTAGGTGTAATTGGTGAGCTTTATCCGGATGATGAACAATTAGCTTTTGAAAATGGTGATGGTTTTTCAATTGACTTTGTTTTAGGAAAAGCTGTTGATACTTATAGTGGTATTGGTTCATTTTTATCACTTATTCAATCTCGTTGGGGCTTCTTATTTGTTGTTTTAGTACCATGTTTCTTAATATTTATATATGAAATTTATGCCTTGATTGTCGAAGTAAAATATGGCACTGAAAAAGATGAAGAATAAAAATTTTATAATTTAAGCTATATTGTTAATAGTTTTCAAATTGTAGATAAATACCACAATTTTTCAAATGTGGTGTTTTCTTTTGGATGATTTATTATAATTTTAATTTCTGTAAAAATATTGTGATTTTCATCTATATTTTTTTATGGCTATATTTTTCATATTTTGGGTAGCACAAATAAGATGAATATACGCTTGATTTTTTCCAACACCTTTAAACAAATGATATTTGTAACTATGATTTTGTTTAAAACAGCCAAAAATTCTTTCAACTTTTGGTTGTTTCTTTTTAAATTATTTAAATATAAATAATTTGATTTTAATATTAAAAGGTATATTTATTATGAGAGGAGTAGTTATGGGAAAAGATATTAATATTCTTAATTTATATAGAAAAATCATAAGTTCATTATTGTGTATAAATAAGAATACCAAAAATTATAATTTAAAAAATAAATCATCTGAATACTTAAATCATTTTTTAGAGCAATATGAATTATATAACAATAAAGGGGAGTATTCATTAAATAATTTTGAAGAAATTATAAATTTTTGTAACGAATGTTATGATGATAAGGATATTTTTGATTATGCAGAAGATGTTGAATATGGCCTAAATGAACTTATAGAAATAACTAGTAAGAGAAGCTAAAAATAAAATGGCAAAACAAACTGAAAGTAGAACAATGAAAATATTAAAATTGCAATTAATATATTAACTTTGAAATCTATTGAATGTATAAGAAAATTTTTACAAGACAAACAATAATTAATTATAAATATAATTTCTAAAGTTGTCCCTTTTTTTTTAAATTTTTATAGTCATATTTTAGACAATAATCAATCCTCCTTTTCTATTTCAATTCCTAATTTTTTAACAATATGTTTAACCATTATAAAATTTCTTCGTTTATCTGTCATACCTGTATTAGTCCAATATCAGACAAAAAGACTTATAAGAGATTGCTATATAAGTCTTTTAATGTGTTTAAATGTATAAAAAGTTATAAAAATGTCAAAGTTAAAGGGACTGTTATGAAATTAAATGACTAAATTTTTAAATATGTTTTATATAAAGATTAGTAATAAGTTTATTATACGGTTTTAACTTTAACATTTTTTTAGTTTTGATATTAACAATTATATTTAATACATTAATTTAAAATATAATTGATAGCAGAAATATATTTATAGAGAGTCAACAAAATCTAACAAAAAAAATATGTATGTTAGAAATTATATTAACAAAAATATAGTGATTTATAAACTTCATAAAATAAAGATTAAATTCATTCAACAAATTATTAATTTTGTCATAAATAATATTGTAAAAAAATGTCGAATGTGGTAGAATTATTTATAGTAGAGTATACCGAGATAGGTGATAGTATGAGTATAAAAAAAATATTTGAAAAAGTAAGTAATATAGTGATGAATATTTTAATTTTTATTTTTGGTATTATATTATTAATTTTAATTTATAAAAATATTCAAATTAAAATTCTAGGAAATGATTATGCTTCTTTTTTTGGTTATTCGCTATTTGAGGTACAAACCGGTAGCATGGCTGGCACAATTGAGGTAGGCGATTGGATTATCGTAAAGTATGAAAAGAATATTGAAGTAGATGATGTTATAACTTTTAAGCAAGATGGGGAATTTATAACACATCGAGTTATTGAAAGTTATAATGGAACTTATATTACTAAAGGCGATGTAAATAATACTGAAGATGAACCAATAAGTAAAGAGCAAATTGTAGGAAAAGTTGTAAAAATATTATCAGGATTTGGTATTATACGTAGTACTTTATTTAATCCATTTGTTTTGATAACTTTGATTATAACTTTATATTTAATCAATTTAGCATTTAAAAAGAATGATAAAGAGAATAAAGTAAGGAAGATTGATGTGATGATGAAAAAAATAATAGATTTACTAAAAGTATTTTTAAAAAACATATTGAAAATAATAAAAAATAAAATAAAAATAAATACGGAAAATTTTAATCAAGAAGAATCAACAGTTAAAGTCGAAGTCGTTGACAATAAAAATGATAAAATTAATCAAGAAGAAATTACTAATATAGAAAATATTGCTATTCCTGTAGAAGATATGGATAAAACTATGTATTTTAGAAAAATAACAGTTGATAAAGACGAAATAGAAGGTATTTATAATCAAAATATACCTATTGTGGAAGAAGAAAAAGAAGAAAAAATAGAAAAAGTAGAACCAGAATCTGAAATTGAAAAAAATTTAGAAATAATTCAAAAAAAGAAAAAATTTAAAAATGTTATTGAAAAAATAATGTATATTAAAAATGAAGAAATAAAAGAAATTTTAGATATATTAAATAACGATAAAAAAATGAAAACTAATGAGCCAACAATAAGAGAAACATTGTTGAAATCATATATTGATGCTAAATATTACAATTTTTGTGGTGATATTAACGTTGAATATAATGGAAGAAATATGAATTCCCGAATTGAAGCAGCATTAAAAAATGTAGCTGATAAAATGATTAAACAATATAAAGGTAGTGATAAAGAATATAGTGACAAAGTAAAAAAATATTTAAATTTATTTATTTTAGTTACTCATTTAGAGCTTACTTATATTGTAATTGATGATTTACAAGTAAAAAAACAGACTTATAAAAATAAAATTTTAAAAATATTAAATACGGATGTACTAACACCTAATACATTGAAAATAATTATTACTCAAATAATTAAAGTTCAAAGAAAATATCAAAGCATAGTTAAATTTATTTTAGAAAAATTAGAAACTAATACTTTTCAATTAAATTTTAATAATTTAAATGTTAAAAATGTTTATGGTGTAGAATTGGTTCATAATCTTAATTTTAGTAAAGTATATAGTAATTATATTGTTGATAAAACTTATCAAGAAGGAATTGTTGCTGAGGATAAAATTGCCGTATTGTTAAATTTATTACTAATTCAGATAATAAAAGATATGTTAGAGGCTGATTTTAATAAAAAATATATTATTTATATGCCAGAAAGTTTATATAGTAAAGAAAATAAAATTGCTAATATTTTTGAAATATTTGAAGATGAATATGCTAAAAACAGTGTTATTGTATTAACTAAATACGCTGAATTAAATAAAAAAATAATAAAAAAATATGTTAAAGACGGATATCACTTTGCAGTTAACTTAGAAAATAATGAAGTTAAAGGAAAAGATCAAGGTTGTTTAGAACTTATGGATTTTATATTTGTAGATAAACAAGTAAAAAAGAGTGTTTTAAGTTCAATTGATGTTTTAGCTTCTATTCCAGAAGAATTACATAAAAAAGTTATTTATGATGATATAGCTAGCAAAGTTGGAGATTTATGGGGGGAATGATTAGATGAATACATTTTTTAGATTTTTTTACGAATTTATTTCAATATTTTTTGATGGATTATTTAACGCTTTTAAAGGTTTCTTTTCTGGCATCGGTGATATGTTTAATTTTGGCGAGTACAACAAAATAATTAATAGTTATCAAGATTCTTTTAATGGCGGTGAAAAGGTATTTGTTATTATCACAATTGTAATTTTAATAATTATAGTATTAGTTATTGCTTTATTGATATTTTTGTTTTTCCGTAAAGTGGCTAGAAAAGTTGGTACAAACTTAAGTAAAGACCAACTACTAAATGAAATTGCAAACTTAAATGATCAAGTTAATAAATTAATGAAAGAAAAAGACGAAATTATGGCAATGAAAGTTTCCCAATTAGGTATTAATCCAGATGAGGAAAATAAAGAAGATAATATTGAAGAAAATACCGAAGAACCAGTTGAAGAAGGTGATCCTTCAATTAGATTTCCTAAATTATTATCAATTGATGAAGCTTATGCAAATTATCAAATAAAAAAATATGATAATAATTTTACATTGACTGAATTAATTGAAAACTTTAGATGTTTTTCAGCAAGTCAATTGCATTTATACTATGATAATGATATTTTAAGACCATTTTTTGGTGGTTTAGCTTGCGGTAAATTGATTATTTTGCAAGGTATATCAGGTACAGGTAAAACTTCATTAGCTTATGCATGGGGTAAATTTGTTAATCAAGATTCATGTGTAGCTTCAGTTGAACCTTCTTGGCGTGATAAATCTGATTTTCTAGGTTATTTTAATGAATTTACTAAAAAGTTTAACGAAACTAAAGCATTAGGTGAAATATATACCTCATCGTTTGATGACGATGTTCATACAATTATTCTTGATGAAATGAATTTAGCTCGTGTTGAATATTATTTTGCGGACTTTTTATCAATTTTGGAAATGCCAAGTAGAGATGAATGGATAGTTGACTTAGTTCCTAGTGCTTGGCCAAACGATCCAGAAAAAATAAAAAATGGTAAATTAAAAATACCTGGAAATATTTGGTATATTGGAACAATAAACAATGATGATTCTACTTTTATGGTTACTGATAAAGTTTATGATAGAGCTATGCCAATTGATATTAATACCAAAGTCGCACCATTTAAGTGTAGAGAACAAGATGCAATAAATATTAATGCAAGTTTCTTAGATTCTTTATTTTTAGAAGCAATTGATAAATATCCAATTTCTGATAAAGGATTATCTGATGTTGAAGAAATAGATAATTATGTTATCGAACATTTTAGAATTTCTTTTGGTAATCGTATTATGAAACAGTTAAAAACATTTGTACCTGTATATATCGCTTGTGGTGGAAAAGAAATAGATGCAATTGATTATTTTATTGCCAAAAAAATATTACGTAAATTTGGTCAACTAAGCGTAGCTTTAATACGTGATGAAATTGATCCATTTATTAATTATTTAAATAAAAAATTTGGTAAAGGTATTATGAAAGAATGTATAGCTGATTTACAAAATATTAAAAAGAGTATATAGATAGGGGTTGATATATATGGATAATATTCTACTTGAACCAAACAAACAAGAAAAACAAAATAATAAAATATTTTTAAAAAAATTAGAATCACAAATGGCTTATAAATCTGATTATACTGGTGATTTGATTTCTTTCGATTGGGTTGATGAAATAGAAGCAGCTTGTCCATATATTGATATAATTATTAGAAATCCTAAATTTGCTCTTGTTCGGGAAGAAAATGTTGTAAAGATTGAAAAAGCAAAAAAAATAACAGTAGCTAGTGTTAAAGATTTGGCTAAACATACTGAAAATATAAATAAAGTTAACAAAGATAAAAATGTTGAAGTAAAAAAAATTCTTGATGTCAGAAATGAAGAAACGTACAATATCTATGAAAATAGGTTTCTTTATACACTTATTAATCAATTAATTCGTTTTGTTTTAAAAAAAGAGGAATTATTAAATAATTTTGAACTTAGTGATAATAAATTATTAGAATATGCGGCCGACACAGAAACCGAATTAGAAAAAATAAATATTGAAGTTAAAATAACATCAACCGTTTTACCTTCAGCTAAAGTTGATAAAAAAATAAAAGAAGAAATTAAAAATATTAAGCAACGCATTAAACGCATTAAACAGTTTTTTGCTAGTTGGGAAAAAAGTGAAATGGTGAAAGCTTTAGATAAAGCTCATGTCCCTTTTGTAAATCCGCCAATCAAAAAAACAAATATTATATTAAAAAATCCTAATTTTAGAATTGCTGTTAAATTGTGGGAATTTATTAATAATTATGATTATGAGGATAAAGATGATAAAAAAGAAAATATTGATGATGATGCTAATGATATTTTAAAAGGTTTTCTTGATCATTCGTTTTTAATTGACTATTTGGTTTTAGATTCAATGGTGCCATTAAAAAGAGAACAAAAGAAAAAAATGGCGCAACATGCAATATTATTATTGACAGAGGAATTAAAGCGTATTGTAAATTTACTTCTTAGTTGTGGCTATGAAATAACAGAAGAAGATATATTAAAACTTATTGCTAAAGAAATAAAAGAAGATAGTTCTAATCGTTTAGTAGGTACTGATGATGTTAAGAAAAAATTCAAAAATGCTATGGAAGAATACTTAGAAAGGACAAAAGAATATTTGTAGTGGTATTATGAAAAAAATATTTGATAATAAAATTTTTAAAATTATAAAAATTATTTTAAATATAATTATTATTTTATTTGTTTTACTATTTTTATTAGTTGTTTGCTTACAACGGTTTAGTGATAACAAATTATCGTTTTTTAACTATCGTATGTTTACTGTTATTTCAGGAAGTATGGAACCTAAATACGAAATTGGTGATGTTTTAATAGCTAAAGATGTTGATCCTTCAACAATAAAAACTGGTGATGCTGTAAGTTATTTAGGTAGTAGTGGTAGTTTTACTAATCGAGTTATAACTCATGAAGTAGTAGATATAGAACAAGATGCTGATGGTAAATATATATTCCATACTAAAGGAATTGATAATCCCGCAGAAGATCCAATTGTTTATGAAGAACAATTGTATGGTGTTATTGTTTATAAATCTATAATTTTATCATTTATTTATAAAATTGTTGCAACACCAATTGGTTTATTCTTATTTGTAGTTTTACCTATTTTATATATAATTGGTTCTGAAATTATAAGTGCTTTGTTAAGAAGAGAAGAAGAAAGAAGAAGCAAAGCTTAGAATAAAAGGAGGTCATAACAAATGAATAAAAAGCATAAAGCATATTTAAAGTTAAATATTATGTCGTTATTTTTTGTTGTGGTTTCTTTTATTTCAATAACATTAGCTTGGTTTGCTTATAGTGGATTGGCAAGAGTTCAGACTGAAGTTAATGTCAAAGCTTGGTATATTGATTTCAAACAAGGAGATACTAGTGTTTCAAATGATATAGTTATTTCTTTATCTGAAATTTATCCAGGCATGGAAACTATTAGCGAAAAAATAAATATTCAAAATATGGGAGATTCTGATGCAGAAATAAAATACGAAATTGTTTCGGCCCGTATTTTTGATGAAGAACTTGATGTTTCTAATTTAGAAGATGGTTTAATTAATGATAAACTTTCACAACAATACCCATTTCATATTAATGTAGGATTATCTGATTATCATGCAGAAGCAAAAAATGGTACAAGTGAATTTGAAGTATCAGTTTCATGGCCGCTAGAAGCTTTAAATGATGAATTAGATAGTATTTGGGGAAATGCTGCTTATTCATTTCAACAACAAGAAGAAAACAAAAAATTAGCTGATCCAAATTATGAAATTCGTTCAGCTTTAAAAATAGTTATTAGTGTTACTGCTGAACAATATTTAGAAAATAATGAATCGCCTGATCCTTTGTATAAATTAGGTAATCCAGTATTATATGATGTTGTAAACAATCAAGCATGTAGTCAAATCAGTGATACTTGTTTAAAAACTTATGTTATTGATACTAATAATAAATTAGGTGATGGAAATGTAACTTTATTACCTAGTTTGTATCGTACTTATGAAACTGGAGAATTTAGTAATTATAATACTATTTTAAATAATATTACTAATGACTGGCAAGTTTCAACTAGATCATTAACTGTTGAAGATTTATTAAAAATAATTTCAACTGATGTAGTTAATTCAAAAATAATTAGTCCTAATCTATCTGATGTTATTATTGGTAATTTAAATTATCAAAATCGTTTGAATACAATTATTAATGATACGATCAATCGTAATGGCTATTTTATATTTAATAATCAAAGATTTAATGATTTATCTAGTACAAAATGTTATTGGCTTGATAGTGAGTATGGAAGTGAAAAAGCATTTGCTTTTGAAAAAATTGATGATACTACATCACAAATATATGGTAATGAAAAAACTAACAGTTGCAGTGTTATACCTGTAATTATAGTTGCTAAAGCAAATTTAAAATAGGGAATAAATTCCCTTTTATTAATATAGGTGACCAAAATGAACAATTTAAAAAACAAAATTTATATCTTAATTTTAACAATAATGATAGCAGTTCCTTTTTTTAAATTATTATCATATCTTTTATATATGGCTGAAATAATTGATTCTTCTTTTGATTTAAACCAAGTTTATGTATTATGGTTAAGTGTTCCTTTTTTAATTTTGACGTATGTTTTTGGTATTTTTACTAAACAAATTAAAATTAATTATTTAGATTATTTAATATATATTTTAATTATATTAGGAATTATTTCTACTATTTTTGCTATTGATATTAAAACTTCTATATTTGGTATTGATAACCGTTGGGAGGGATTAATAACTTTATTAAGTTATTATTTCTTGTTTTTAAATGTTAAAAATTTAGATGAATTACATTTAAAAAAAATATTAAATTTATTTATTATCATTGGTATTTTTCAAGTAATTTATTCTGTTTTACAAGTTTATTCCTCTTTTAATTTTATTAAAGATTTTTCTAAGCCATATATGGCAATGGGATTATGCGCTAATCCAAATTTTTTAGGTAGTTATATGGTTATGTTGCTTATGTTCTGTTTGACATTATATTTAACAACAAATAATAAAAAATATTTTATTTTATCTCTTATTTTTTATATCGGATTATGTTTAGCAAGCTCAACAGGACCATTTTTAGGTTTTATTTTAAGTTTTATTTTTATTATAATTGTTTATTTAAAAAAAATAAAATTAAAAAAAATATTGATAATTATTCCAATTTTTGTGATATTATTTTATGGTATTGATATTTCCAATCGTATTTTATATAATGAATATAGTGATACCAAATTATATCGAAAATATAATATTCAAGATGAATTATATGATTCTATAATGAATTATACAAGTGATGACAATAAAACGGAAAACAGTCGAATTGTTTTATGGAAAAATTTATTACCTATTGCTAAAGATCATTATTTATTAGGGGTTGGTTTAGATAACTTAGCATTAATTTATCCAAATTATGTGACTGGCACTGTATATGATAAAGCTCATAACGTATATTATCATATTTTATTGACAAACGGTATATTCGCTTTATTGGTTTATTGCTTAATTTGTTTAATTATATTTTTAAAAGGTTTTAAATTAAATAATAATTTTTACATGGCTGTTTATATGGCTTTTGTTGGATATTCTATTCAAGCATTTGCGAATATAAGTGTAATAGATGTTGCTCCTTATTATTTTTTAATTTTAGGTTGTTTAGCAACATATAAAAACGCATCTTTAAACTGATGCGTCTAATTTTTGTTCAAAGTTAATAGTTGCTTGAATTTGTAAATTAGTATTATTAATTGCAGCTTCATGTCCTATGTTAGTATCATCTATATTATCCATTTGTTCGCCTTCACCCTCGAACCATTCAAAATAGACTCTTATAGTAAATGCTTCATAAGCATAATCTTCAGTACTATTATCGAAATCTAGGCTACCTATTATTTTGTTATCTGTTACAACAGTAGTTTGAATTTCATCGCCTTCAATATAAGTATTATCTAATATTGCATACTTAGTTATCATTAAATCTGGCATATTTTCATTTAATAATTGTAATGTGATACTATAATTAAATGATACTCCAACATTTGTAGGATTGATATCAATATCAAAATATCCTTTTGAAGATGGTGCAACTGTATCTTTGTTTATAAACTCATTTTCTTCAATGACAGGGACTAAATTGATTGTTGAAGATGTATTGTTAGTTATATCAGTTTCATTTACTAAAATTTGCCATTTTGCAAATAATAGACTTATATCACCAGTTGTATCTGCAACGTAGCGAGAATAAGTATTGCTCATCAAACTAAGAGTTAAAGCTAAAGATATAAATACTAATAAGATTTTTATTTTTTTCTTCATCATAAATCCCTCTTTCTATTCAATTTTATTATACATATATTTACAAATAAAATCAATATATAAAACGTAAAGTTAGATAAAATTGTGTAAATATGTGTAAATTTATATTGGGATATATTGTAAAATAAAATGTTTAATTCAATAAAAATAAAAAAAGTTTACATAATTCGAAAAAAGGAGTTGACAAAATGAAAAAGATAATAATATTATTAATTATACTTTGTGGTTGTAATAAACCAATTTATGAACAAGTAACGGTTGATGAAGCATTAAAAATTATCAATGAACCAAACACAATAATACTTGATGTTCGAGAAAGTAATGAATATAATAAAGGACATTTAAAAAATTCTATTAATATTCCTTTTGATGAAATTGCAACCAGATTCCAAGAAGAAGTTACAAGTTATAAAGATACCGCAATTGTTATTTATTGTCAATCAGGTCATCGGGCGATGATTGCTGCTGAAACATTAGCTAATTTAGGATTTAAAAATATTTACACGTTTGGAAGTATTGATGACTGGGAATATGAAATAGTAGAATAATTAATTATAAAATATGTAATATTTCGACAAAATTCGACAAGTTTAGACAAAATTAGAGATTATAATTATTATGAGGTGACATATGGTGAATTTTTTTCAACAAATATTATTAAACATTATTCTTTTAGTTTTTCCTTTAATTTTTAATTTATTTTATTATACTTACGGTAATAATATAAATAAAGAACAAAGTAAAACATTTTTAGATTTTGCTTTATTATCTAGTATTTATTTATTAATTACTTTTAATATAATTAAAAATAATCTAACAATTTTATTATTATTTAATATTCCATTAATATTCGCATATATAAAAAAAAGAAGCAAAATTGGAATAATTATTTCTATTATCTTAATTTATATATTTTATGGTTTAGAGATGAATATTTTTATTTTTATTATTGAGTATTTCATTTATTTTCTAATTTATTTGTTTACTTATAATAAAAAGGAATCGTTATTTTTAATTTTATTTTTTATTTTTAAATCTATTTTTTCTATTTTAATTTACTTTAATTATAATGATTTATTTCAAGTATTAGATAGTTTATTAATGCTCATAATTTTTATTGCTATTACGTATCTAATAATATATATGTATAATAAAGGCGAAGATATTATTAAATTACATATGAGTATTAAAGAATTAGAAAATGATAAACAAATTCGTGAATCATTATTTAAAATTACTCATGAAATTAAAAATCCAATAGCTGTTTGTAAAAGCTATTTAGATATGTTTGATATTAATAACAAAGATCATATTAGATATATAAAAATTTTAAAAGAAGAAAATGAGAAAATTCTTTTATTATTGCAAGATTTTTTAGCGATGAATAAAATCAAAATTCAGAAAGAAATATTAGATATTAATATGTTATTAGAAGATATAGTTGATCAATTAATGCCATTATTAAAAGAAAAAAATATTAAATTTGATTATAATATTTCGATGGATGAGATTTTCATTGAAGGTGATTATAATCGACTTAATCAAGTGTTTATTAATATGATTAAAAATTCAGTAGAAGCATTAGATGAAACTAAAAAAGCTCAAATTAGCTTAAATTATGAAATAAAAGGTGATAAGTTTGTTGTCATTATAGAAGATAATGGTTGTGGTATTAAAGAATGTGACATAGAAAAAATAAAAGAACCATTTTATACAACTAAGAAAAATGGTACAGGATTAGGTGTTTCTTTATCAGTCGAAATAATTTCAGCTCATAAAGGTGACTTGCAATACTTTTCTAAAGAAAATGTTGGTACGAAAGTAGTTATAGCTTTACCTATTTTAGAAATATTATCATAATAATAAAACATTTACTTTGCTTCTAAGTAAATGTTTTTGTCATATGAATGATATCCAGTAGCTAATTCTTCTAATTGATTTGTTGTTATTAAAAGAAAAGTAGTTAGTTTTATATTTTCACCATTATCAGTTACTGGATCATCCCATGTTAAATCTAAATGATACCAATTATTATCTAAGTAAACATAATTCCAAATATGGTTAGAACTAGAAATACGATAATTTGGAATATTTAGTTGATTTAGAAAAATCGCCATAACATCAGCATAACCACCACATAAAGCTTTTCCAAAAAATAATGGTCCGATTGCTTTATGGGAAGGATTATCTATATCATTTAAATTTGTTTCAAGATAATTGGAATCATAATATGTTGTATCAATAATATAATCATGAAAAGCAATTATTTTTTCTTTCGTTGTCATGTCACTAGTAATTATTTTAGATATGATATTATTTATTTCATTATTGATTGCTTCAATATTATCAGAAGTATAAGATTTTTCAATTCTAATATCAACTTTTCCAAAAGAATTAGAAGAAACATAAACCCGGCGATAATTATTGTATGGATGCACATAATTATTTATATTTACTAAATTTTTAGAAGAAGTTATTGTATCTAAATCATTTAAACATTCATTATAATGACAATAAAATTGTGAACTATTTGAACCATTATTAAATATTGTATACAATATATTTATTAACTCTTGTTTGTCATCAGCAATAAAATCATCTGTACTGTGAACATATTTAAAATTATAATTGACACTATATTGGTTAGGCTCTTCAATATATATAGCTTTAGAAAAAATGATTCGTTCAATAATAAAATTAGTGATTTTATCTTGGTATATTATTGTTAAAACAAGAATGATCATAAGAGGTAATAAATTAAATAATTTTTTCATAGCTTCACCTATTATTAATTATATCAAAAAATAATAAAAAAAAAACAAAAAAGTAAAATTATTCCATTGCATTTACTTTTTTTGTTAAACGTGACTTATTACGAGCGGCATTATTTCTTTTAATAGCACCAGCTTGTGATGCTTTATCAATTCTTTTAATAGCAATTTTTAAATTTTCTGTTGCTTGTTTTTTATCTTTATTATTAACAGCTTTTACAACATTTTTACAAGCTGTTTTCATGCTAGCAGTATAATTATTGTTGTTTATAGTTTCTTTTGCAATTGATTTTATTTTCTTTTTAGCATTTTTCATATTGGCCATGATATCACCTCCAAGCTCTTTAAAACATATTAATTTTATCATTTTATAGTTTAAAATGCAACACTTTTTGTATAAAAGATATAAATAAGTTAACAATATTATAAAGGTGAATAAATTATGGGGCATAATATTAATTTATCTAATTATAAAATAAGAACCGATTTAGCAATCGAAGCTATTAATGATGATATAAATGGTGTTATTGTTAAAACGGAAAATATTGATAAAGTAAAGGTAACTAAAGTAGAAATTTGTGAAGAAGCTAGTTCGAAAATAGGTAAAAAAACTGGTAATTATGTAACAATTGAATTTGATGATATTACTGATTATGAAAATAGTAAAAAAGTTGAGAAAATATTTAGTGAACAATTGAATAATTTAATTGATAAAATAAATATAAATAAAGAAGCTAGTTGTTTAATAATAGGATTAGGTAATTCAAAGTCAACACCAGATTCATTAGGCCCGTTAGTTATTAATAATATTTTAGTAACTAACCATTTATTTGAGTTAGGTGAAGTTACTGATGGGTATCGACGTGTTTCTGTTTTAACACCAGGTGTAATGGGACAAACAGGATTAGAAACAAGTGAAGTAATTAAGGGCGTGGTAGAAAAATTTACACCAGATTTTTTGATTATTATAGATGCGTTAGCCAGTCAATCTATTGAAAGAGTTAATAAAACAATTCAAATGACTGATACTGGTATTCATCCTGGTAGTGGGGTTGGAAACAGTAGAAAAGAAATTAGTTTTGAAACATTAAAAGTTCCTTGCATCGCAATTGGGGTTCCAACAGTAGTAGATGCAGTTACTATTGTATCTGATACAATTAATTACATGCATAAGCATTATACATACTCAAAGTCTAATTATAATAATCCACGTAATAAGTTAATGATTTCTAGTCCAAATTATTTAAAAGAGAAGATAATTTTAAATAAAAAAGATAAAGAAACTTTATTAGGAATAGTAGGAACTTTAAAAGAAAATGAAATAAAACAATTATTATTTGAAGTTTTATCACCAATTGGTTTTAATTTAATGGTTACTCCTAAAGAAGTAGATTTTTTGGTCGAAAAACTAAGTTTGCTTATTGGTAATGGAATTAACAAATCATTACATGAAAACGTTGTTTGACAAAGTTATAAAAATATGTTAAAATATACACCATATTTAGGGGTGGGGTATGGTTGCTAAATATTTATTAGAAGATTTATATTACAAAAATAATACTGTATTATGGTATGATGAAGTTAATGATATTTTTTATAATGTCTTAACTGGTATAGCTATAAAATGTAGTGAATTTCCAATTACTTTTTTAGATGTTTTAAAAGCAAATAATTTGGATATTTTGTTGACTGATATTGACGGAAATCAATACAAAGAATTGAACATTGAACAAATAAATGATTTTATAAAAATAATGGATAGAAAAAAAAGTTTGACGCAAGTAAATAATGGAAAAAATCAAATTATTAGTAATCGTACTGTTAATATTATTAGTGATTTGTTAGGATTAAATATTAGCAACTCTATTTTATATTTCAAACTTAGCGAAATATTAGGGATAACAGAAGTTGTAGTTTCAGCAAATAAACTAGCAAAATTTAAAAGAAAATTATTTGAGTATATTAAAGCATCTTTACTTTCTGATGCAGATATTGAATTAATTTATGAATTTGAAAAAAAAGATTATCGAATTGTTAATTCTTTAAAAGCAGCCAAAATTATTCAAACTCCACAAATGAAGGAAAATAATTTTATTGTAAGTGTTAGTAAAAGTGGTAAAATAAAAATAAATAATTTTGAAATAACTAGTTTTTTTAAACAATCAGAAGCTGGATTTCAAAAAAAATTAAAAAGTAATTAAAAGTGAGCTATAATTTTATAACTCACTTTTAATTATTTCAATATTGTTTAAATATGGTCTTAGTACTTTAGGTACGGTTATACTACCATCAGCGTTTTGATATTGTTCCACAATTGCTGGTAATAATCGACTCGTGGCTAAACCGCTACCATTAAGCGTACAAACATAATGTAGATTACCATTATTATCGCGATATTTTGTATTGTTTCTTCTTGCTTGATAATCACGGCTATTAGAAATACTACTAACTTCTTTATAAATTCCCATACTTGGAATCCAAACTTCTATGTCATAGGTTCTACACATTCCTTGTGCACAATCACCAGCGGCTAATTTACTTACTTGATAATGCAAACCTAATTCATTCATTAATGTTTTAGCTTTGTTTAACAACTCAAAAAAGGCTTCTTCTGTTTTTTCTTCTGTAACATATTGAACCATCTCAACTTTATTAAACTGATGTCCTCTAATTGTTCCACGTTCTTCTTCACGTGAACTACCAGCTTCAACGCGAAAGCATTGTGTATAGCTAAAATATTTTTTTGGCAATTCTTTTATATCTAAAATTTCGTTACTATGAATGTTAACTAAAGCTGTTTCCGCAGTTGGTAATAAAAATTTTTTATTTTCATCATTTTGAATCATATAAACTTCATCAGTAAATTTAGGAAATTGTCCAGCACCAAATCCACACTCGTAATTTAACATGTAAGGTAACATCATAAATTGATACCCATCTTTAATATGCTTATCAATAAAATAATTAATTAGCGCCCATTCCAATTGTGCACCAATGCCAGTATAAATCCAATTTTTTTCTCCGGCTATTTTACTACCACGCGTATAATCAATCATTTTTAATTCTTTTAAAATTTCATAATGTGGTTTTAATTCAAAATTAAATTTTGGTTTTTCTAAATGAGTGTAAATGACTTGATTATTTTCTTTTCCGCCTGCTATTATATCATCATCAGGAATGTTAGGTAAATATATTAAATAATCATTAATTTTCTTATCTAATTCATTATATTTAATAGTCATTTCATCTATTTTATCACCAAGTTTTTTCATATCTAGTATTACATCTTCTGTATTTTTATTTTCTTTTTTTAATTGAGGAATGGTATCACTTATTTTTTTTCGTTCAAAGCGATATTTATCAATTTCTGCTCCTAATTTTCTTTTTTCTTTATCCCATTCTATTACTTTGTCTAAATTAATATCATTCATTCTTTTTAATAAAGATTTTTCAACTTCTTTTGTTTGTTCTCTAATTTTATTTATATCAATCATTATATCCATCCTTTCTAAATAAAATTAAAAAAAGATGTTACCTTGCAGGAGTGCATAGCACGGTACCATCCTTATTTTTTTCTTAATTGTTTTAACGGTTGTTAACCGGAAATGTTTACATTTCGCTCCGAGGTAGAAACTTTTAAATTTTTTTGTTATCTTTCACCATTTAATAACTCTCTACTAAAAAATTAGATAAAAGCCATGTCCTCATCAAAACTTTATATGAATAATATTATCACAATTATTTATTGTTGTCAATTTTTTCTGATTGTTAATTTAAATTTGAAATGCAACACTTCACTATTGAAAAAGATATATGAATGCTCTATAATATCTTTTGCTAACAAAGAAAAGTAATACTGTTATCTAACAAAAGATCGTATTAAAATTGAATCATTAATTAATCAAAAGGATAAAATTAGATATTTATTCCCAATTTCTTTTGACATAATAATTTTATTTGTTTAAATATATATGTCGTTTTAATTACTAATTTAAAAAAAATGAAAAATTAGTAATTAAACACCAACAAGATAACAAATAAAATTATAAAATTAAAAGTTTTCTTTGCATAAAACATCATATAGGCAATATATAGTTTATTCATAAAAAGTTGCACTTGACTTTTTAATTAAAATAATAAAATATCTACTAAGATAGAATCAGGATAAACGCATGAAATTTTGAAAATGCGTTTTTTTCATGTATAATAAATGCAAAGAATAAAGTTGGTGAAGTAT
>CALVVV010000012.1 GCA_944363995.1 uncultured Bacilli bacterium | reverse complement strand
AAAATGTTAGAAAAAGCCTTTAAATATAAAGAAAAAGCATGGGTAGTGTAATAAACTATTCACACTACCAGTATACCAAAGGAGGATAAAAATGATTTACATATACGATATTTTTTTAAATTATAACAAATTTGCTTATGAAATGTTCGAATGGAATCAAGATGATAAAATAATCCATGTAAAAAAAATTCCTTTTATTGTTATATCTACGGATGATCTTCATAATTTACTTACTAAGGAAATAGTATTAGAAAATACTTTTTATGAAAAATTTTATTGTAAAACAGAAATATTTACAAATAAAGATAAGTATTATATTGATTATTGCTTCTTAGCTACTGATAAAAATGAAGTTGTAGCTTTTAAAATAAAAAAAGACGGATTAATAGAAAAATATAGTAAATTATTACCAAATGATGAATTTGATATTTTAAATTATAGTAAAAACATGGCAAAACAGGAAATAAAGTATGAAATAAAAAAAAATAAAAAAATAGTTCATTACAAAACGAGAAATGAAAATAAAATAAAAAAGATTATTTATAAAGAAATAAAATTATTTGAGAATGATTTGGATAAACTTAAATTTATTTATATGGAATGCTTTGGAAATTTAGAAAGCAATGATATATTAAATGAGTTTTATAATAGACTAAATAACGATTGGGAAAATAGTTATATCAAGCTTTATAATTATATTAAAAAAACCAATAAATTTTTTTTATCAAATAGTATTAGGAAAAAATGATGATATATATCATTTTTTATTTATAAATAAATTTTCCAAAGTATATATCATATATTAAACTTTAATATAATTATCATATCATGATAATATCTGAATTTCAGTCTATTAAAATACAACAACAATTAATAAATAAAATTTTTATAATAATGTCAATGTGATTAATTCTATTTAAATTATCTACCATCAATTTTTATTTTATGATATAATCATTATATAAGGAGGTAACAAGATGGAAGCATGGACAACTTTTAATGGTGAAAAATGGAAAAATGAAATAGATGTTGAAGATTTCATATTATCTAATTATCAAGAATATTTAGGTGATGAATCATTTTTACAAGGGGTAAGTTTAAAAACCCAAAAGATTATCAATAAAGTAAATAAATTAACTAAAAAAGAATTAAAAAAAGGTGTATTAGATGTTGAAACCAAAAAAATTTCAGGAATTGATAATTTTAATCCTGGATATATAGATAAAGAGAATGAAGTTATAGTTGGCTTGCAGACAGATGAACCTTTAAAACGAATTGTTAATTTATATGGTGGCATTAGAATGGCTTATAGTTCGTTGAACGCATATGGTTATAAATTAGATAAAACAATTGATAAATATTTTAAAGAATTTAGAAAGTCTCATAATGATGGCGTCTTTGATGTTTATACTGAAGAAATAAGAAGAGCAAGAAGTGCTGGATTATTAACTGGTTTGCCTGATGCTTATGGTAGAGGTAGAATAATTGGGGATTATCGTAGAATAGCTTTATATGGAATAAATTATTTAATTGAACAAAAGAAAAAAGATTTGAAAAGTATAACAGAAATAAATGAAGAAACAATAAGATTAAGAGAAGAAGTTAGTGAACAAATTAAAGCATTAAATGAAATTAAAAATATGGCTTTAAAATATGGGTTTGACATATCTAAACCTGCTATAAATGCTAAAGAAGCAACTCAATGGTTATATTTTGGATATTTAGCTGCTATCAAAGAAAATAATGGTGCCGCTATGAGCTTAGGAAGGACTTCAACTTTTTTAGATATTTATATTGAAAGAGATTTAAAAAATGGAATTTTAACAGAAAAAGACGCACAAGAATTAATTGATCAATTCGTAATCAAATTAAGAATAGCTAGACATTTAAGAACTCCAGAATATAATGAATTATTTGCTGGTGATCCAACTTGGGTAACTGAAGCAATTGCTGGAATGACTTTAAATGGTAAAAGTTTAGTTACTAAAAATAGTTTTAGATATTTACACACTTTAATTAATTTAGGTTCATCACCTGAACCCAATTTAACAGTTTTATGGTCAAATAATTTGCCAGAAAACTTTAAAAAGTATTGTTCCAAAATATCTATTTTAACCGATGCTATTCAATATGAAAATGATGATATAATGCGCCCAATTTATGGTGATGATTATGCAATCGCTTGTTGTGTATCTGCGATGAAAGTGGGAAAACAAATGCAGTTTTTTGGGGCAAGATGTAATTTAGCTAAATCATTATTGTATGCTATTAATGGAGGAATTGATGAAATTAGTGGTAAATTAGTAGTTGAGGGAATCGATAAAATAACTGATGAAGTATTAGACTATGAAACTACTAAAAACGCTTATTATAATATGTTAAAAAAAATAGCAAAAACTTATGTTGATGCAATGAATATAATTCATTATATGCACGATAAATATGCTTATGAAAAATCCCAAATGGCATTACATGATACAAATGTTGAACATTTAATGGCGTTTGGTGTTGCTGGATTATCTGTTGCAACTGATTCTTTATCAGCAATTAAGTATGCGAAAGTAAAACCAGTTAGAAATGAAAATGGTGTAGCAGTTGATTTTGAAATAGAAGGCGATTATCCTAAATATGGTAATGATGATGATCGTGTGGATAGTATAGCTGTAGACATTGTAAAAACATTTATAAAAGAATTAGAAAAACATCCTCTATATAAAAAAGCTAAACATACTTTATCAGTTCTAACAATAACTTCAAATGTTGTTTATGGTAAAAAAACGGGAACAACTCCTGATGGTAGAAAAAAAGGTGAACCTTTTGCGCCAGGCGCTAATCCAATGCATGGAAGAGATAGTAGTGGCGCTTTAGCTTCTTTAAATTCAGTTGCTAAAATACCTTATAAAGATGTATGCCAAGATGGAATTTCTAATACTTTCTCCATTATACCTAATGCTTTAGGCCATAGCGAAGAAGAAAGAATAAGTAATTTAGTAAATATATTAGATGGCTATTTCAAACAAGGTGCTCATCATTTAAATGTTAATGTTTTAAATAGAGAACAATTAATTGATGCTATGAATCATCCCGATAGCTATCCTAATTTAACAATAAGAGTATCTGGTTATGCAGTACACTTTAATAGGTTAAGTAAAGAACAACAATTAGAAGTTATTAATAGGACATTTCACGAAGGTGTATGATGGAAGGATATATTAATTCAATAGAAACAATGGGATTAGTTGACGGTCCGGGTATTAGATACGTTGTTTTTATGCAAGGTTGTAAATTAAGATGTTTGTTTTGTCATAACCCTGAAACTTGGGAATTACAAAAAGGTTTGAAAATAACATCAGATGAATTATTAAAAAGAATTTTAAAATACAAAAACTATTTTGGTAGTGATGGTGGTGTAACTTTTTCAGGGGGAGAACCTTTATTACAATCAGAATTTCTAATAGATATTTTGAAAAAATGTCAGCAAAATGGTATTCATACTTGCTTAGATACAGCAGGTTTTGGTGGTACTAAAAATGAAGAAATATTAAAATATACTGATTTAGTGATGATGGACATAAAAGCTTTAGAAGATGAAAAATATGAATTTATGACTGGTCAAAAAATAAAAGAGTCTTTAGAATTTTTAGAATTATGTAAAAAATTAAAAAAAACACTTTGGATTAGACAAGTTATAGTACCAACTATAAATGATAATAAAGAGTATATAAAAAAATTAAAATTGTTTTTAAGTAAATATAATATTGATAAAGTAGAATTTTTACCTTATACAACTATAGGAATACCAAAATACAAAAAATTAAAAATTAAATATCGCTTACAAAATATCGAAGCGATGGATAAAAAAAAATGTGAAGAATTATACAAATTATATAAAAAAATATAATTTGTTTATTGCCCTATGGCCAAGTGGTAAGGCGGCGGACTCTGACTCCGTAATCATTAGTTCGAATCTAATTAGGGCAGCCATGAGTGATTAGCTCAGTTGGTTAGAGCGCTACGTTGACATCGTAGAGGTCATAGGTTCAAGTCCTATATCGCTCACCATTTGTGAAAAAGAAGGTGGTATATAATGATATTACGAAAACCATATGCTTTTTTTATAAAACATTTTAAGCTAATTCATATAGTATTAGCTATTTTACTTGGATATTCTGTTTATAAAACTAAACTATTATTGGATTTTTTTAATGAATATAGTATAAATATAATTGATATTCAAGGTCAAGATTTAATAACACCATTGCTACCATTTTTATATCAAATAATTGCACTTTTGATAATTGGTGTTTCATTAATAGTCTTAGTTGTAATGATAGTTAAAAAAAAGCCTAGCTTATTTTATATAATAACTATTGTTTCAGCCATATTTACGTTTGTTATTATCCAGGTTGCTAAAAATACTTTAAATGGATTAAGCGAAACAATTTTAGATTCTAGGACTATTATGTTAGTTAGAGATTTAATTACTGTTTGCTTTTTAGTACAATTACCAATTATAGTGATAACTATTATTAGAGCTACAGGATTTGATGTTCGTAAATTTGATTTCCAAACAGATTTAAAAAAATTAGAAATTGCTGATGAAGATCGTGAAGAAGTCGAAGTAGAAATTAAATTTGATACTAATAAAAGTATAAGAGGTCTAAGAAGAAAAATTAGATTTTTAAAATATGCTTATAAAGAAAATAAATTGGTTTTTAACATCAGTTTTAGCTTAATAGGTATAAGTTTATTTTCTTTCATTATTTTTTCCTTTATATCAAAAGAAAAAATTATAGAACAAAATACTTATTTTTATGGTAATAATTTTTCTATAAATTTAATTGATAGTTACTTAGTTAACACTGACTATAAAGGAAATTTAATAGATATTGATTATTACTATTTAATATTAAAGATTAACATAAAAAATAATACTAGTAATCCACTTACTTTGGATATTGCTACAACAAAAATTTTAATTGATAATTATGTATATACCCCAATTACTAAATATCGTGATAGTTTCTTTGATTTTGGTAATATATATCAAAACGAAGAAATCACTAATGAATACCAAAATATTTTATTAATTTATGAAATTCCAAAAGAATTAATAAAAAAAGAAATAATTTTTTCGTTTGTAGACAAAAACACAATAGATAAAAATGGTACTTTTAAAGCAACTAAAGTTAATGTTAACTATCAAGATTTAACTGGAATTTCATCAAGTAATATCACTAAATTAAATAATGATTTAATTTTTAAAGATAGTATTTTAGATGATTTTAAAATTAACATATCAGCTTTTGATATTAGTGATAAATATAAATTAAAGTATAATTTTTGTATAAAAACAGAGTGTTTTGAATCATATGAATATATTACACCTGAAATTTCTGGAAATTATGATAAAAGTTTATTACGAATAAAAGGAACACTAACAAAAGAAAATTCTATTTCCGGGATATATGATTTATATGATTTTATTGAAAAATTTGGAACTTTAGTTTATACAGTTGATGGTCAAAAGAAAAAACATACATTAAATATAAAAGAAGTTACAAGTAAAAAATTAAATAAAGATGATATTTTCTATTTAGAAGTTTTAGATGAAGTGAAACAAGCAACGAACATTTCTTTTATATTTACAATTAGAAATAAAAATTATGAATATATTTTAAAATAGTATTTAAAAAAAATAAATATTGTGTTATAATTTAATAATGGAGGAGTAACGATGCGAAAAATATTTATATTTGTCTTATTATTACTTATCCCACTAACAAAAATTGAAGGTGCTTGCAGTTATAGTGATATAGCCAGATTAAAAAAAATAGCGGCAAATGTTAATGCTAGTTATGAATATGTTGAAAAAAATTCACAAGTAACTTTTCAAATTACATTAAATAATTTAAATAGTGAATTGTATTTTATTGATTTGTCAAATAATCTTAAATATGATTTTACAAAAGAAGAAATTACTTTAAAAAATTATAATAGTGGTCAAACTATAAGATATTCATTTTATGCTAGTGACCGTGAATGTAGCGATGAACCATTGTATACACTTCGTGTAACTTTACCAAAATATAATGAATATTATACTGATGAAATATGTAAAGGAATTGAAAATTATAGCTTATGTCAAAAGTGGTCTAGTCATAATTTAACTTATACTAAATTTTTAGAAAAAGTAAATGAATACAAAAATACTTTGATTGTTAGTGAAGATCCGATTGAAGAAATTAAGCCTTCAGAAATTACCTTTTTACAGTTAATGATTAATTTTTTAGTTGATTATTATATTTATATCGCTGTTTTAATTATAGTTTTATTAATAGTTTTTTTAGCTTTCAAAAGAAAAGATGACATTTATAGTTAATTAAGGAGGTAATGCTGTGAAAGAATCGTTTTGGGGAACAGCAATTGTAACAATGGGTGTAATAGCAATATTCTTTATTTTATTTTTCCAATCGATTACAAATACTGATGAACATAATTATCATTTATTGAAAGAAGCGACAGAAGGAGCTATGTATGATGCATTAGATTTAGCTGCTTATCGTGAATCAGGTACTATTCGGATAGACCGTGAAAAATTTGTGGAAAATTTTTTAAGAAGATTTGCAGAAAGTGCTGTTTTATCGAATACTTATGAGATTAAAATATATGATGTTAATGAAGAACCACCTAAAGTAAGCTTACAAGTGAAAAGTTCTGAATCAACTAGTGCTACTGGTGATATTTATGAATTTGATATTGTAAATAGGTTAGATGCAATACTAGAAACACCATATAAAGAATAGAAAGGGATGATTATATGAATAATATTTTAGTATCGTTAAAAAAATTTATTACAAACAAAAATGTAGTAACTGTACTTGGCGTAATTGTCATTTTAGGGTTACTTTATTGGGGGTATAATTCTACTATTGAAACACAAGTAAAACCAGTAAGATTACCTGTTGCTAGTCAAACAATTCAACCTCGTACTTTAATAACAGATGATTTAATAACTTATATTGAAGTTCCTAGTGTCTCTGTTACTAGTAATGTAGTAAGGTCTTCTACTTTAATTGTAGGAAAATATACTGATGTTAATACTGTTATTCCACAAGGTAGTATGTTTTATAGTAACGTTTTAATTGAAGAAGATGAATTACCTGACTCTGCTTTTGCTGCGGTAAAAGATGGTGAACGTCCTTACAACTTAGATGTAGACGTAAATTCAACTTATGGTAATTCTATTTTCCCAGGAAATGTGATTGATGTTTACATGAAAGCTGTTGATGAAAATGGGCTTATCATGGTAGGTCGTTTATTAGCAAAAGTTGAAGTTTTAGCCGTAAAAGATGGTTCTGGAAATAATGTTTTTGAAGATTCTTCAACAAATAGAACGCCAGCAATTTTGATGTTTGGTGTTCCAGAAGATGTATTTGTTTTACTTAAAAAGACGGAATATTTAACGAGTGGTGGTGTTGAATTATTCCCAGTTCCTTATGGTGGAACAGTGCCAATAGAAGGTGATTTGACCGTTGATCGTGAAGAGTTAGTTGATTTTATTGAAAGTAATACAGTTAATTTTAGTGATTCTACCAATGATCCTAGTGGTATTATTCCAGGTGAGGAAACAGGGGTTGAATAATAATGAACGAAAATTTATTTTCGCAAATTGATTTTGGTCCATTGACAGAATATTTAAATAATGATGATATAACTGATATTTCTTACGGAAATAACGGCCAAATTCATTTGAAAACTTTGTCACAAGGTATTTTTAGAATTGAAAATCCAAACATTAATAATGCAATGATGGAAAAATTAGCTTTTCAATGTTCTAACGTTATGGGTAAATCGTTTAACGCCGCACATCCGTTTCTTGACTCTGAAAGTGCTGAATTACGTATGAATTTTATTCATGATTCAGTTGCAAGTAATGGTATTGCTTGTGTTATTCGTAAAACTCCTGCTAAAATAAGGTTAGAAAAGGATAAAATAATTGCAGACAAATATATAACTTTGGATGTACATGATTTTTTGGTTCAGTGTGTTTTGGCTCATTGTAATATAATGGTTTGTGGTGAAACTGGTTCTGGTAAAACAGAATTTGTTAAATATCTAGCTTCAAAAACGAAAACTGAAGAAAAAATAATTACGATTGAAGATACATTAGAATTACATTTAGATAAGATATTTCCACATCGTGATATTGTAGCTATGAAAACTAATAATGTTGCTTCTTATAGTGATGTTTTGGTGGCTTGTATGCGACAAAACCCTAAATGGATTTTATTATCAGAGGTTCGTAGTGCAGAAGCGGTAATGGCTGTTCGTAATTCTATTTCTTCAGGACATTATATTTTATCTACAATTCATGCTGATAAAGCCGCTTCTATACCTAATCGTATGTATAGTTTGTTAGAAACTAACCAAGAAATAGATCAATTTTTAAAATCTATTTATCGTTATATTCAACTTGGGGTTCTAATAAGAGGTCGTCAAGATAAAGCAACTAAAAAATTTATACGTGAAGTAGGGGAAGTTACTGAATTTTATGTTACTGAGGATAATGAAGCAAAATATAATACAATTTACCGTAAAACACCGGAAGGACAAATATTTAGAAAAAATCCAAGTAAATATTTAATTGATTATATTGAAGGACAAGGTGTTGCGTTACCACCTGGTTTTATAAATCCTCTTTATGATCAAAAGAATAATCAAACAAATATTCCACAACCTATGTCACAAAATATTAATTTAAATATGAATCAAAAACCTATTAATATTGCACAGTCACCAGCAATTTAAAATTAGAAGTGGAGGGATAATATGTCAGCAACAATTTTTGTTATTATTGCTATTATTTTGTTATTTATTTTTGTTTACCGTATCAATACAGGTGAAAATGTTTATAAATACATTACTAATCGTGCTTCTTTGGTTTATGAACGCTATGCACCTTATTCGTTTAAAATTGTTCGTGAAAAAGTAAAAGAGTTAGGACAAGAATACACACCTCGACAATATGCAATTCAAATTTCTGTTTTTGCTGTAGCTTCTGCCATTGTATCATACTTATATTTTTATAATTTAGTTTGGTGTATTGTATATATATTAGCTTCAATTTTAGTTATCCCTTATTTAGCATATTTACGTTGTAAACGATTATATAGTGAATTTATTTTTGAACAAATTCAAGTTTATACTACTAATACTATTATGGAATTTGCGACAACACAAAGTTTTGTCAAATCATTAGAAGGTGTATATGAGTCTGGTGTTTTAGAGGATCCTGTAAGAAGTGATGTGAAAACAATGATTGATATGGCTTATCGAAATGGTACCATTGTAGAATCCATTGATTTTATGAATGAAAAATATGATTATTATATTGTAAGAAACATGCATCAACTTTTTTTACAAATAACTAATGAAGGTGCTCGTGATGCTTCTGAATCTTTGGAAAATATGTCACAAGATATTGATATGTTAGTAGAAGGTGTATATCGTGATAGAATAGATAGAGCAACTTTTCATAAAAAATTTTTACAGTTTGGTATAGTATTATACTTAATGGTTATGTTAGTTCAATTTTTACTGGGAACAGAAACCTATATTGAAATGTTGAAAATATGGTATGTTCAACTTTTGTTACATTTAATAATTTTAATAAACACATATTTTTTATTAGCAGGTGAAAAATTTTATAATGAGAATGTAGGTGCTGAATAATGATGTTTTTAATTATTGCTATTATCGTATTTTTTATCATAATATACAATAAAATTATTGAACCAGATCAATTTATAAAAGATGCCCAAGGTATTTTTAAATTTTTAATTGAATCGGATTATGAGTTTTTACTTAAACTAAAATATGGATCTGATGTGAATGTTAGTCAAATGTTTGGTCAGAGAATTAGAAATGGTTTGATAGCTATGGTTGCCATGTTTTTCTTGCTTCTTCAGCAAATGCAATTTGTATATGTTTTGTTTTGTATAATTGTTGGTTTTGTTGTATTTAAGCAACCATATTCTGCTTTAAAATCATATTATAAAAAAAATCTACATCATATTAATTTAATGCTTCCTTATTATTTGAAGAGTTTAGAAATTTTGGTTCAGCATTATACTGTTCCTATTGCCTTATCTCGTTCTATTGAACAAGCTCCTGATATTTTTAAACCAGGTTTAAGAGATTTGGTTTCTAAAATTGAAGCAGGTGATATGACTGTGGATCCTTATATGGAATTTGCTAAAGATTATCCTGTACGTGATTCAATGCGGATGATGCGTTTATTATATCGTTTAAGTTTGGGTGATCAAAATCGTAAACAAGAACAATTATTGATGTTTTCAAGAACTGTTTCTAATTTGCAAAATAAATCACGAGAGCAAAAATATGCTGAACGTTTATCAGCTATGGAACAACGAACAATGGTTATGTTATTTGTTACTGGTGGTGGAATTATGTTATTAATGTTACTATCAATGATGATGATGATGAATTATTGATAAAAAAATTTTTTTGTGGTATACTAGGTTTATATGGTTGAGTAAGGTGGTGATAAAATGAAAGAAGCTGCTGGTGAAGCAAATATGACAGTTATAACAATTATTTTGATTGGTATTATTGCTGCTATTGCTATTCCACTTGTTCAAAATGCTATGAGTAGTTCTGCTAAACAAGGATGTTGTCAAAATTTAGGTTTTCAATGGGATGGTGGTAGATGTTACCAAATTAATTCTAATGGTACAAGAGGTAATCAAGTTGATGAAGCTGTATATTGGAATGAAGCTAATAAAACTTGTACTAGTGATATAACAGGAGTTAATCCATAGTTTGAGGTGATATATAAATGCGAACGCCTATTGCATATACCTTCCTTTTTAATTTAATGATTATATTTATTTTTATAGTATTTGCTTTTTTGGCGGGAATTATGAGTTATTATAAAGCTTTTAAAGTAAATAATAGAATGGTTCATTCCATTGAAAAATATGAAGGTTTTAATGAAGATTCAAAAGTAGATATTGAACAATTTCTTGGTGGAATGAGTTATAAAGCTGGTGGCTTAAATTGCGCCGAAAAATATAAAGGAATGGACTTAGTTTATCAAGGAGAATCTTATAGTTATTGCATTTATATTAATCCATCTAAACCTAAATCTGGAGAATATTATAATTATGGTGTTTTAACTTATATGACTGTTGATTTGCCTTTGATTAATATTATTAATTTTCCTGTATTTACTAGAACTAATCAAATATATAAATTTACTAATACCTAAGTGTTTGATTTTATTACAAGCACTTTTTTTATGTATTAAGGTGCGCCAGTTCAGTGCTTAATATATAGTTTGGTGAATCTCCAAACCTGGTAATCTTTAGCAAAGAGCCAGTATCTAGTCTTGGAATCAAAATCGTGAGATTAGATTCAGTCAAATTTATTTGACTTTTGTTTTAATTTATATTAAATTTGTAAAAAAATGAATCTTGAAATGATTTTATCTTGTAGTATTTTCTGAAATATAGTATAATTATTAAAGAGTAAGGAGGGGACATATGAGGGAAGCTTTAGGTAGTTCTATGCTATTTAATTTAATTTTAATTTTTACTTCAGTTTTTATAGCTCTTATGATTGGATCAATTGCATATTCAAAAGGCTTTAAAGTTCGTAATAGAATAATTGATATTATTGAAAAATATGATGGTTATGATAAAGATGCTATTTCAGAAATTAATGAAAATTTAATGACAATCGGTTATAGAAATGTAGGTGGGAGCACTAATTGTTCTGATCATAATGGAAATAAGGCACTAGAAAATAATAGTCCTTATGATTATTGTATTTATCGTTTTACAACTTCAAAGGGAGATTATTATGGTGTAACCGTTTATGTCCAATTTGATGTTCCGATTATTGGTGCTTTCTTAAAATTTCCTTTGTATGGTGAAACACGAGTTTTATTTAATAAAAATGAGGTGGAAGGATAATGAATGTAATAATAGCAAATCAAAAAAAGGAATTGTTGTCATCTTTAAATATTGATGTCATAAAAACTATTGAAGGACAATATGATGTTGATGAATTAGTAGGAATGTTTAAAAATTTTTATTATCAAAGAATGATTCTTGATATTACAGCTTTAAAAAATTTTAATGATATTAAAACTTTACAAAAATTATCTATTTCGTTGGATATGGAAAAATTAATATTGTTATTATCTGATGATGAGGAATCAACTTCACCTGATTATCTTTCAAAACTAATATCAATGGGAATATATAATTTTACACGGAATATTGATGGTATAATGTATTTATACAATAATCCTAATAGCTATCGTGATGTAGCTCAGTATCATCAATTAGATAATCAAAAAGATGAACAAATTGTTTATCAAGGAGTTGAACCTAATTATTGTAGAATAATTGGTGTTAAAAATGTTACTGATCAATCTGGTGCAACAACATTCTGTTACATGATGGTAAAACAATTAAAGAAAAATTATAAGGTAGTTGGTGTTGAAGTAGATGCTAATAATTTTAATTATTTCAATGATAAATCTTTAAGTAGTGTAAATAGTCGTGATTTAGGTTATTTTATTGAAAAGCACAATGATATGGATGTTATTATTGTTGATGTTAATAAGAGTCCAATAGCAATGGGGTTAGTTCAAGAAATGATTTATTTAGTAGAGCCTTCAGTAATAAAGCTTAATAAATTGATGCATATTAAACGCGATGCATTTAAAGAATTAACTGGTAGAAAAGTAATTTTAAATCAAAGTTTACTTAGCTCTAAGGATGTTTTAGAATTGCAATATGAGGCTAAAGCTAAATTTTTCTTTAATATGCCACCACTTAATGAGAGAGATTCAAATATTATAATTATGGATACTTTTTTAGCAAAATTAGGTTTTCTAAAACAACAAAATACAGAAGAAGAAAAAAGAAAAAAAATATTTGGATTATTTTAGGTGAAGTTATGAAAAAATATGGGTTAATCTTGTTTTTAGGAATGTTTTTTACTATTGATATTGTAAGTGCTGCTAGTTATGAAAAGATTGTTTGTGGAACTACTGATATTCCATATATTGCTGCTCAAATAACTAGTACTGTTATTGATATTTTAAAAATTATAACACCAGTTATAATTATTGTTTTAGGAATGATTGATTTATTGAAAGCTGTAATGGCACAAAAAGAAGATGACATAAAAAAGGGACAACAAACTTTTATAAAAAGATTAGTTGTTGGTATTTCTGTATTTTTAGTTTTCTTTTTGGTTGAAATAATAATAGGTTTTGTCGCACCACAAAATACTAATCGTAGTATGTGGCAATGTGTTGATTGCTTTGTCAATGGTAATTGTTCGGCAATTAGAAAGTAATTGACAAAAATAAAAAAAAGTAGTATTATTGATTTAGATGAGGAGGTTTTTTATGTTTTTATTAGATACAGTATCATGCGGTCTTAATGCTAGTGGTGAACCACTTTTAGTTATGGATAGTATGATTCCTAATTTAGTTTCAACAGCTATTGATATTATAAAAATAGTTATACCAATTTTATTAGTTGTTTTTGGAATGTTAGATTTAGGTAAGGCTGTAATGGCACAAAAAGAAGATGAAATTAAGAAAGGACAACAAACTTTCGTAAAGAGATTAGTTGCTGCTGTTATTGTATTTTTAGTAGTTTTTGTAGTTCAAATAGTTTTAGGATTGGTTGCTCCAAGAGGAGAAAATTCAAATGTTTGGAGTTGTTTTGATTGTATTGTAAATGGAACTAGTTCAGATAACTGTGAACCTTATAGTAATTAAAAAAAAAGATGATAAATAGTTTAAATATCTTTTTTTTTATGTTATAATGTATTATGAGTAATAATATTTTTTGAAATCGGGGTATAAATATGTGGTTTATAGATATTCTTAGGACACTTTTTTTTGCAATTGATGGCATTGTTTATTCGTTTATTGTAATTGTTTATAATTTATTTGTTGATATTGCTCAAACTTCTATTTTTACAGAAGAAGTAATTGATTTGTTTGCTTCAAAGGTATATGCACTTTTGGGAATTTTTATGTTGTTTAAAGTATCATTTTCTATACTTTCATATATTGTGTCTCCTGATGATTTTTTAGATAAAACAAAAGGTTTTAGCAAACTTATAAGTAATATTATTATTACTTTTACATTATTATTGGCTACACCTTGGATATTTTCACAAGCTATGGATATACAAAGAATTATTTTAAAAGATAATATTATAGGTAAAATTTTTTCCACTACCGAAACTAATTCTACTGTTGTTACAGATGCTGGTAATGTAATGTCATATGAAACTTTTAAAGCATTTTATTATTTTGATGAAGATAATTATTCTAGTTGTCAAGGTTTAGAAAGCTCTAGTCTTAGTGATGATAATGCTTGTGCTAATGAACTTGGGTTAAATGAAAATGATTATAATAAATTAAAAGATACACTTAATTTTGCATATCAAACTAGTAGTATTAATATTTATATGCTTTCAGATATAGTTAATTTTAAATCTTCTGAAGGAAGTTATGTTATGAATTATACATATTTTGTTTCGACTTTAGCTGGTGGCGCAATTTGTTTGTTACTTATTGTTTTTTGTTTTGATATAGCTGTTAGGAGTGTAAAATTAGGATTTTTGCGAATGATAGCTCCTATACCTATTGTTTCAAGAATTGATCCAAAAAAAGGGAAAGAAGTTTTTGATAAATGGGTTAAAGTTTGTATAAATACTTATTTGGATTTGTTTATTAGATTGCTTGCAATTTATTTTGCTATTTTTGTTATTACACAAATGATAGATTTACGTTTTGTAGATGCTGTAACTGGTATAGAAACTGATGTTAATATGTTTGTTAAAGTATTTATTATGTTGGGTGCATTATTGTTTGCTAAACAATTGCCTAAATTAATAGAAGATTTAACAGGATTAAAAATGGATGGTAAGTTTACTTTAAATCCATTAAAAAAATTAGGCGAAGTTCCTGGTGTAGAAAAAATTGGTGGTATTGCTGGTGGTACTGTTGCTGGTATAAGAGCTGGTGCCAGAGTAGGCAATCCATTGTTGGGCGCTGCAATGGGGTTTGTTGGCGGATATAAGTCATCTACTTGGGCAGGAAATGGTAAGGGTGGATTTATGTCTGGTGCCAATAGCACTTATAAGCAATTAATGGGTAAAGATTTTTTAAATTTCCAATTTAAACCAGGCGGAAAAAATGCTATTAAACAAATTAAAGAACCATTAAATCAAGCTTATGATATCAAAAATCAATTAGAAAAGAATTTAAATATGGTTGCTCATCAAAGTTCACAATTAGCTAGCAATTTAGTCAGTAATGGGGTTGATGTTAATGGAGATTTACAGGCACAATCTGATTCTGCCAGAAGCAATATAACCAGTTTAGAATCAGATATAAATAATAAAATAAAGCAAATTAATGAATTAAAATCTAAAATTAGTGGAACTAAATCAAAAGAGAAACTTAAAGAGATGCATACACAATTGTCAAAATTGGAAACTGATTTAACTACATCTAGAACTTCATTGGAAACTAACAAATCTATAGTTTTGGATATTGAAAATTATCAAAAATTCTCAGAACAAGAATCAACTATTCGTTCAGCTCTTTCTAAAGTACAAAAAGATATTGATGATTTATCAAAAGAAAAACAACAAAGACAAAGTTTTTATGGTGTTGATCCTTCACCAGCTGCTGACATAAAGAAAACTACAGAAGATTTAAAAAACAAAGGAATAAACAAATATTTTGAATAAAAAGGGTGTGATACTAAATGAATAATTTTCTAATTCCGGCAAATGCTAAAAAGTCTTTATTAATATTTGGCTTATTTACTAAATTTGATTTAATTTTATTTCTAATAGGAATTGGCTTATCATTGTTGATGTTGATGATTTTACCTGTTCAACAAATAACAATGGCTGTTATAGCTTTGCTACCAGTGTTGATAACCGGATTTTTAGTAATGCCAGTGCCAAATTATTATAATATGCGAACTTTAATAAATTCAGTTTTTCAATTTTATCTAAATCAAAGAAAGTTTAAATGGAAAGGTTGGTGTGTACCGCATGGCGAAGAACAAAAAAAATAGATATACGAATGATGATGTTCCTGTTAAAGAAATAAAAAATGGTTATATCATATTGGATAATGGGTTGAAGGTAACCGGTGTTAAAATAATGCCTAAAAATATTTTTATTTTAGATCAACAAACACAGGATGCAATTATTTCAAATTTAAGAACAGTATACAATACCATTGATTACGAATTTTGGATAATTGCAGCTGACAGACCTGTTGATATTCATGTTTATTTATCTCAATTAGAACTTTTATATAACAATGTGAGTAACCCTGTAAAAAGGAAATTAATTATGGAAGATATTAATAAAGGCAATACATTTATGAATAACAATATTGTTGATACGGAATATTTTTTACTGTTTAGAGAAAAAAAAGATGATTTAATTCAGAAGAAAATAAGGAATTTAATTAATACCTTTGCTGGGGCAGGTTTGGTTGCTTATCAAACAACTAATGATGATTTACGAATGATATTAGATAATTTTTTAAATGGTGGTATGACCACAACATTTGGGACGGTGTTAGGATAATGGATATAAAAACACAGATTGCCCCAAAGGGGTTAGAATTTAGATCAAATGATTTTATTATAAGTGATAAATATGCAACAATATTAACGGTTGTTTCTTATCCTAAGTTTATTTCTCCTGGTTATTTGGCTAATCTCACTAGTATGTCAGGTGTTAAAGTTGTAATTAAACATATTCCTTTACCATTTAGTGTTATTCAAAAAATGCTAAATAAGGAAATAGCTGATTTAAAAACAAGATATCAAGAAGAAAATGATAAAACTATCCAAGAAAGAATCCGACAAGATTATGAATCACTAGAATATTTTATTTCTCAACTTGTTAGTACACAGTCAAAAATATTTGATTTTCAACTACATGTTATGGTAACAGCTGATTCTGAAGAAGAATTAATAAGTAAAAAATTGCAAGTACGAAGTTATTTAGAGGCAATGGAAATGAAAGCTTTTCCGTTAAGATTTGAGCAGGAAAAAGTTTTAAAATCAATTATACCAATATATCCAAACCAAGCAATTGAAAATAGAATTGGTACCCCAATTCCTGCCCCAACAATAGCGGCTATGTTCCCTTTTATTTTTGATAGTATTAAAGACCCAGGATTATCATGTTTGTTAGGTGTTGATTTTTCTGGTGGCGTAATTTTATTTAATCAATTTTTATACCAAATAAGAAAAGAACATAATCGTAATAATGCCAATGTTATTATTTTGGGAACATCTGGATCTGGTAAATCTACTGCTGCAAAATTATTAATTAGAACACATATTAGAAATGATATACAGTTAGTAATAATTGATCCTGAAGGTGAATTTGAAGACATGGCAAAATTATATGGTGGAGATTTCATTGATTTAGGAAAAGGTGGAGAATTTGGAATGGTTAATCCATTAGAAATAATAATGGATGCTGATGATGAAGAAATAAAACAAGGTTTAGGATATACAGTTTTGACGCGAACTTTACAATCAATTAAAGCTTTTATAAAATATTATGATCCAAGTACTGAAGAGGATATAATTAATATGTTTAGTGAAATTGTTCAAGATACTTATAGACGTTTTGGTATCGATTTCACGACGGATTTCTCTAAATTAACTTCTAATGATTATCCAACTTTAAAAGACGTATATGCAACAATTAAAGGTAAAATATTATCATTTCCAGAAAAAACACACGAAAAAGATATTTTAGAAAAGTTAGAAATTAAAATAAGACCATTAGTAAAAGAGTTAAAATATTATTTTGATGGTCATACTACTATTAAACCACAAAGTAACTTTATCGTTTTTAATATTAAAGAATTAATGAACAGTGATAAAAATATTAGAAATGCTTTATTTTTTAATATTTTAAAATATGCATGGAGTCTAACATTAAATCCTGATATTAATACCGTTTTAACGGTTGATGAGGCTCATGTTTTAATTTCAGGAAGTAATGTATTAGGGGCTGATTTTTTAGGACAAATTCAAAGACGGGCACGTAAATATAATACCGGAACTATCATTATAACTCAACAACCTTCTGATTTTAGTGATTCATCTGTTATAACACAAGGTAAAGCTATATTTGATAATGCTTCTTATTATTTAATTATGGGACTAAAAAAACAAGCTGTTGAAGATTTATCTAAATTAATTGATTTAAATGATAATGAAAAAGAAAGTATTAAAAGATATAATCAAGGAGAAGCTTTGTTTGTATGTGGTAGTAGAAGAATGCGAATAAATATAATTGCTACAGAACAAGAATTAGATTCTTTTGGTAGTGGTGGAGGATTATAGGAATAAGTGGTGATGTAAAATGCATAATAATCATGATTCGAAAGAACAAGATAATAACATAAATAAAAATATTTTTCCAGATAAAAAGAATTTTTCAGCATCACCAAATAATTTTAATAAACCAAACAGTCAACCTTTAAGAAATTCATTACCAAATAAATTAACAAGTAATGGGCAACTTAATAAAGGTAATAAAATTAATCAAAATCTAAATCAACAAAGTAAAATCAATCAAGCAAAACAAAAGGTAATAAAAGAAGGGGCAAAGGCTGCAGCTAATGCTGTGGCTGGACCTGCTGGTGGTGCCGCTGTTGAAGCATTATCAAAAAGTAAAATTGGTAAAAAACTTTTAAATAGTGCTTCCAATAAATTAACACCAGGAAAAATGAATCCGTTTTCTGGTAATAAGGAAGAAGAAGAAATAAGTGGATCAGGTACTGCTAATATATCAAAAAAAATAATGGGATTTAGTATTTTTGGAACGTTTTTTATTAATGGTTGTTTTATTGTTGTTGTGATTATGGCTATCATAGCTATTATTTTATCACCATTATATTATATAAATGAATTTGTTGAATCTTCGGGAGATTCTTTATCAGATTTTGGTGAAAGATTAGGTAATTTTTTAACTTTTAATGGCTGGTGCACAAACGAAGAATGTCAAGAAATTGCTGAAAATAATTTTTATGAACATATTGATAAAGTATATGATGAATATTTAACATCTAAAAATGTAAAATTAAATGTAACACTTTTAACAGCCACTTTAACTTATGCTGATCCATTTACTACTGTTGATGATGAAAATATATCTAGTTTTGATGATTTATCACCATCTAATTACATTAATTTTAAAAAAAGTGATGAAAAAGTTGATGAATTAGCAATCAAAATGGTTAGTTATTGTTGTTATGAAAATGGTAATGAATATATTGTTAACGATAATCATATGTGCCGTGGTAGTGATGGTAAAGAATATGATGGAATTAATTATAAATGTCCAGCTGATGTTTACGAAATTGTTAATGGTGAAAAAGTATTAGTAACTGAATATACAGAAAAATATAAGCTTGATATTGAAAAATATGAAGAATATTTAAGAGATGAATTTGTTCGAAAATTTTATTATGATAATAAAACTTCGCCTATTGTTGACACGCAAGTTGATAATACAGTTGATGAAATATTTTCAAGAGTTGCGATGTACGAAGAACTTGAAAATAAAACCGGTTCATCTTCTAATTTTTCTGCTAATAATTCAACTGTGACAATTTTAGATTGCAATAATAACACGGTAATTGAACAAGTTTCTTTGTATGAATATTTACAAGGCGTTTTATATGTTGAAGGTTTTGCAACTGGACGTTCAGAAGAATTTTTAAAAGCTATGGCAATAGCTGCTAAAAACTATTTATATGCTTTAAACGGTGCTACAACCGATTCTGTTCCGACTGAATTAAGAGTGCGAAGTTGTCAAATGAATCAAATATATTGTAGTGCTACTAAAGGCTGTCATAGTTGGAATGATGGGAATGCGTCAAATTGTCCAGTATATAATTTAAATTCAACTGCTTGTGATACAATTGCTAGTGGTCCAGATGAAAATGGTAATTATCGCAATGCTCCTTTATTAGAAGATTCGGCAACACTAGAAAAAATAAAAAAAGCTATTGATGCAACAATTTCCGACTTTATCATAAAAGATGGTAAATTTGTTTCTACGCAGTATCGTGCTTCCTGCTCTGGTACCTGTGATTCTTCAAATAATATAATGGACCAAGCTAAAGCCAATGAAATGATTGAAGGTGGAAGTAGTTATAAAGATGTGCTAAATTATTTTTATAATGGTAATATCGAAAAAGTACAATTATATGTATCAGGATATCCATTAGATTTAATTTATAACAATGTAACTTCAGCTTATGGTTGGCGGGTAAATCCAATTAATAATTGTTGTAGACATCATAATGGGACTGACATAGGAGCAGACTACGAAGCAAATATTTATGCTATTGCTGATGGAACTATAATTATTAATCAATATCATAGTTCTTATGGTAATTATACAGTAATTGGTCATGGAAATTTAGATGAAAATGGTCACTATGAATATTATAGTTTATATGCTCATCAAATAAGATTGTCAACTTTAATAAAAGTTGGTGATAAAGTAAAAGCTGGGCAACAAATTGGTGATGTTGGTTCTACTGGTGATTCAACTGGTCCACATCTTCATATTGAAATTTATAGTTATAGTGGTAATACCAAAATAAGACAAGATCCAGTTGAATATTTTAATGGTGTTGAATTAACTGGATATGTCGGAGGAGCATTATATAATTCTGAAAGTGATTGTATTTCAAATTCAGGATTTGGAAGTTGTGGCTAGGAGGTAAAAATGAAAAAAATAATATATTTATTATTGTTAATAATTTTTTTAACTGGTTGCGATGTTAAATATGATTTAGTAATTACTGATAAAGAAAAAATAAAAGAAACAATTTATGTTTACATAGATAACAAAATTATAAATAATAATTCTATGACTATTGATGAATATTTAGATTACTATTCTAATTTATATCTCCAACAATCTGGATATAAAGATTTAAAAATAGATACTAAAAAAGGTGATGATATTTCATATTTCATTGCTAAAAGAAATTATAAAAGTTTAGATGATTACATAAGTTCTTATACATTTAAAAATATGTTCAATAGCGCAAATATTGAAAGAGTTGGTAAATATGTTAGTTTTACAACTTCCAAAAATGCGTATTTAGAAAATATAAAAAACGATGAACTAATTTCCGAACAATCTAAATATAAAAGTTTTACTGTAAGTATAAAATTTTACAACAAATTAGTAGGACATAATGCTGATGAAGTTGATGAAAAAAATAATATATATACTTGGAATGTAAATGAAACATCAAATAAAGATTATATATATTTTAAATTTGGACCAGAATTAAGATATGATGTTATAATTAAAGATTATATAATAAATAATTTGACCTCTTTAATTATTATAGGTATTTTAATTTTAATAATAATAGTTATTAGCTTAAAGCTTGCACTAAAAATTAAAAAAAATAATGAGATTTAGTTTATTAAATGGTATAATATTAAAAGTAGAGGTGAATTATAGATGAAACTAAAATTTAAAGCATCTAGTAAAGATTATGTAATATTTATAATTTTTGCTATCGTATTATTATATTTTGTTGCTATTGCAGTTTTAAATCTATCGAGTTTTGCTGTTGATGGAAAATTTCATGGATTTAATCCTTTACCTGCTTTTTCTAAACAATATTTACTTCCTACTATTGTTGGGTATGTATTTGCTTTAATTTTTATCATAACTAGTGTTTCTTCTTATTTCTTTGAACGTGATAAAGGTTTTGGATTTAGTACAGGTCCTAAAGAAGAAAAAGGATATGCTCGTTGGGCTGAAGAAAAAGAATTTAAAAAACAAGATAAAATTTATAAAGTAATTCCTAATCAAGAAACTAGTGAATATGCTGGTATTCCTTTAATTAATAATGGCAAAGAAATATGGGTTGATGGTGGCGAATATCACAATTTAATTTTAGGATCTACAGGAGCTGGTAAAACACAAACAATGGTTCAACCAATGGTTAGAATTTTAGCTAAAAAAGGTGAATCAATGATTATAACAGACCCTAAAGGTGAGATATATGAAAATAATGCTGAAATGTTAAAAGAAAAAGGATATAATATAGTTTTACTTAATTTTCGTGATCCACAAAAAGGAAGTGCTTGGAATCCGTTAGGTCTACCTTATCAATTATATAAATCTGGAAATAAAGATAAAGCAAATGAGTTGTTAGATGATTTAGCAATGAATATATTATATGATGATAAAGCACAATCTCAAGATCCTTTCTGGGAAAAAACTTCAGCTGACTATTTTACTGGTTTATCTTTAGCATTATTTGATGATGCTAAGGAAGAAGAAATAAATTTAAATACAATTAATTTGATGACAACAGTTGGTGAAGAAAAAATAGGAAATACTACTTATATTAAAGAATATTTTGGTTTTAAAGATAAAGCTAGTCCTGCTTATATTAATGTCTCATCAACAATTATGGCACCAAGTGACACTAAAAGTAGTATTTTATCAGTATTTAAACAAAAAATTAAATTATTCTCATCTAGGGAAAATTTATCAGAAATGTTAAGTCATAGTGATTTTGACTTGAAAGATATAGGACGCAAAAAAACAGCTGTTTTCTTAGTCATTCAAGACGAAAAGAAAACTTATCATTCTTTGGTAACTATTTTTATAAAACAGTGTTATGAGACTTTGATAGATGTTGCCCAAGAATCAGGTGGGAAATTACCATTTAAAACTAATTTTATACTAGATGAGTTTGCTAATATGCCACCTTTAAAGGATGTCACAACTATGGTAACAGCTGCGCGAAGTCGTAACATTAGATTTACTTTTATAATTCAAAATTTTGCTCAACTTTATCAAGTATATGGTAAAGAAAATGGTGAAACAATTAAAGGTAACTGTGGTAATATTGTTTATCTTATTAGTAGTGAACTTGCATCATTGGAAGAAATTAGTAAATTATGTGGTGAAGTCAAATCAAAAGAAAAAGATAAAACGGCTAGTACTCCTTTAGTAACAGTTAGTGATTTACAAAGATTACCAGAAAATACAATTATTGTTTTAAGAATTAGATCAATGCCTTTTAAAACTAAAGTTGTTCCAGATTGGAAAATTCAAAAAGAAGGTGGTTGGGGCAAATCTTATCCTAAAGCTACTTATCCTACAAGAGAAAAACAAGAAATTAAATTGTTTGATTTAAAAGCTTATGTTGATAAAAAAAGAGAGACAAAACTAAATGATATGATGGCCTCTTTTAATCATACACCACCATTTAATGCCAATAATAAAACTAATCAAGCTATTCCTAATATAGGCAAAATTTCCGATTCTAAAGATGATAAATTTGATATAGATTCTTTAGTAAAACGTATTGATGCCAAGATTGCAGAATTAGAAGAACAAGAAAAATTATCTGCTGATACCAAAAAACCAATTGAACAATCTATTAATAAACAGAATATAGATGATAATTTAGCAAATTCAACAATAAAAGAAAATATATCAGAACCTAAAATTGAATTGAAAGAAGAGGAAAACCAAACTATAAATGGTGTTACTGATGATCAATTCTTTGATGATTTCTTTAATGATGAAGATTAGTTTAATTACCTTTATTAATTATTATAAAATACATATAATGTAATAGGGTGGTTATATGTTAAAGAATATTTCAATAAAAGAAATATTGAAAAAAGACAACATTAATATTATAGATATAAGAAGCATTGAAAAATATAATGATAATCATATTAATGGTGCTATTAATATACCTTATTTATTATTATTAAAGAATCCTGAACACTATTTAAATAAATTAGAGGAATATTACATATATTGTCAATATGGAAAAAATAGTTTAAAATTATGTAATATTTTAACTGCTAAAGGATATAAAGTTTATAATATATTAAATGGTTATGAGGGATGGTTATTAGAAAAATAAGTTTTATAGAAATATAAGACTTTTTTTTATAAAATATGGTATAATGTTAAGTATTTTATAGCACATTTTGAGCATGCGAAAAATGTGTTATAAAATTATTGTACCTAATTT